>NZ_AP024849.1:165000-500000 GCF_019977655.1 Clostridium gelidum | reverse complement strand
ACTTGCATTTTTATCATAAAATGGCGCTTGTAATATCCCTGCTGGAAATACAACTTCGTTGTTTAATGCATTATAATATGCATTCACCGTACAAGCTCCCATATTCCACTCATTTTTATTAACTGGTTTATTTAATTTGGAAAATTGTTTTCTGCTTTGTGCTGTATAAATGTTTATTACATTTTCAATTAAAGAGCCTCCATCCTCATACGAATTAATTTTTATATCGCTATAATCATTCCATTTGTTAGGGTACCCTATTTTTACATTAATGTTTTCTAATTTATTAAGTGCTTCATCTTTTGTTGATTTACTCATCCATGAAATGTTTTGTAATCTATTTTCAAAGTTTTTTATTATTTCTTTTGCCATATTTTCTACATCATCTTTAGAATTTTCATCAAAATATTTATTTACATATAATTTACTTAAAACCTCATTTAATTGGCAATTTGCAAACTTAACTCCAGAGAATTCATTTAAGTCCATTAAATCCACTCCATAGAATATTTTTCGGAGTTCATTGCTTGCTTTTCTATGTTCAGAAGTTAAATAATTATCTGTATTTAATAACACGCTTGTTTTCAAGAAAATCTTCATATTATCTATATTATCTTCAGTTATAAATGAATTTACCACTTTTAATTCTTCAGGGTTTTCTACTATTATTTTTTTTACATTACTTATGTTTAGTTTAGATAATAATTCACATAAATCTATATTAGGTATCAATTCCTTTAGTTTATCACTGGTATATTCATTATATGATTTTTGTATTCTATTATCGTCCTTGGCTTCTTCTTCAGAAGATGGTATCTTTTGAGCAATATTATTTTCAATATCATAAAAAACTTCTGCATTTGTTCTTGCTATGCTTTCATCTTCTCCATATAAAGTATGTAATTTAGTTAAATATTTAATATAGACTTGTTTTATGTTTTCACTTTTGTTGCTAGTATCTTTATAATAAAATGAATTACCTAATCCAAGATTGCTACGTGATATATATAAGACATTAATATCAGTGTTTTTATAATCAGGACCAACACCTAAATTAATTAATGATTGAAAATATGAAAATTCGTTTTCACTTAATATATTTTTCAAATCCTTTAGCGTTTTGATCTTGTCAATTTTATTTATATATTTTTCTATAGGCTTTATTCCTAACTTATTTCTTTTTTCCATATCCAAATAATTGTTATATAAATTTAAAATTTTCAATTCATCACTATTTTTATCATATGCATCTTTATTTTTTTGTATATCTAATATTGTACTATGTATATCTTCATTCACTTTTCCGCATACTTCTTCGAAGGTTCCATAAGAAACATATCCATTTTCAAGTTTTGTATTTGATAACCATTCCTTATTTACTGCATTATAAAAATCATCTTGTACTCTAATATCTTGTTTAAATTCTACTGCGTTACTACTTGCACTACTCTCTATATTAAATTCTGAGCTATATGCAACATTATTTATATTCATTGACATACTTAAAATAAAAACTGTTGTTAGTGATGTTATTTTCTTTAGTAAATTATCTTTCATAGTCTCCCCCTCTTACATTGTTAATTCAACTCCTATTGATTGTATTTAAATTTTATAATTCTTTTATAAAGTCTATAACCCATAAAATCGAGTTATTCTTGGTCATATTTTCTTTTAATTCTCTATTAGTATTATTTAATTTATTGCTACAAATAATACATGATTTTTAAAAAATAAAATCAAATATTATAGTTTTAATTTTTTACACAAAAAAACACCTCAAAAATACTTCTATTTCTAAGGTGTTTTACTTATAATTTTATTATTCTTTAAAAACATGTACAATTATTGGCATCAAGTAAAATCTAATTAAGATACTACTCCAGCAATTATAATTCCAATAGCAATCATAAATCCTGCTATAACAATAGCCATAGCAACATTCTTTTCTTTTAGCTCTTGATTAAAATCAAGTCTAGTTAATACTTTATCAAAAAACCAGTATCCAAACACTAAAAGTAAAATCCCTATAAAACCAAATACAATACTTATTCCAACATTATTTAAAACACCATTCATTAAAATCTTCCTCCTTTTATTTATTATTTGCTAGAAACCCAACTCACACTCACGCGCTGATCAAGTTCTGAGAGCACAATCATAGATTGCACCGTGTAAAGTTCTGCTAAGCAATAAGTATGTTAACTAGCAGAACTAGTTAACTAAGTTCGAATAAATAAATACAAGATTTCGATTCTCACTTATCTCACTTATCCAGCTTAATATATGTAGACATATATGTAGCATTCTTATTAGTTATAAAATCACCCATTCTCGTAAATAGTCCCGATGGTTTATCATCTGTTATATATACCCCTATTACTGGGAATTGATATTTACTATATTCTTTTATTGTTGAATAAACGCTTCCATATAAAGGCTTATTATTGACTCTATTTTGAAATACAATATCCTCTTGTTCTTGGCTCACTCCATCATAACTCAACTCAATGCCTGCACCTTCTCTCGAAAGATATGGCTTGATTACACAATCAGAAGAAAGCTTCTTATCAGGTTCTAAGCATGTATAAGGTATATATTTCAAAATAAAATTTTCATCTTGTTCAGAAAAAAATTCCTTCCCCATAAGCTCATGAATTACTGCAAAAAGTGCCTTAGATTGAGTTATTAATGTATGTCCAGGATTTATTAAATAGTCTCCGGAATTTAAAGGTTCAATTATCTTCTTCATTTCTTCCTCATAATAAAACCAATCTAATGGATAATGTCTATATATAGCATTAATTTCTTTTCCATAAAGATAAAGTTCATTATTGGTTACCTTCAAATCATATATATTTCCAAAGACAATATTATATTCTTTTAATTCCTCTAATATTTGAGCTATCAATTTGCTTGTATATATATCTTCATAATACCACGAAGTCACAACTGCAACATTTTTTATTTTTTTATTTTTTTTGAGCTCTTTTAATATGGACGAAAATGTTTCCCTTATATGATTTTTAAGATTTTCATTAGGATTGTCATATTTAATATTAAGTTTCTCCTTAATTATAGCATTTAGTCCAATAGCTTCAACTAATCCAGCAGGAGTTTCTGAATTAAATTCTAAAATTTTTAGATCTCCGTTGTTATCAATAGCAAAATCTATTCTTCCAAGTGCACAAAGTGCAGAAGTTAATGTCCTAGAAACTAATTTATAAAGATCTTCCGGTATACCTAATATAGGTCCAAAAAGCTCCATATTCTTTTGTATATAAGGATATATTCTTTTTAAAATCTCACAAAATTTATGCGATGCAGAAAATAGTTCTTTATAGAGACTTTCCTTTATAATCACTGAATCTAATGAAATATACTCAGTGATATTTGTGTATGCACCTGTAAATTGATATTTAAATGTGGCTTCCTCTATTATATCATTCCAAACTTCTTTTCTGTTTTTAGGGTTGAACTCTTTTATAAAAATAGAAGAATCTTTAACTCCAAGAGGGCACATCCATGTATAATTATCATTAGTTAAAAAATTCTTACTCCATCTAACTAAAAATCCCTGTGCTTTATAGTTTATCAGATAAACTCCAAAGTTTCCAAACGCTAATGTTGGAATATTCATATTATAAGCACTTGGAGCATAGGTATATTCCTGTTTTATATTGATTAAATTCTGTCTTATATGTATCTTATTACTTTCAGATACAATTTTCATTTGCTCATTCCACTTTTCTTGTGTATAAAGCTTGCCAATATAAACTTCTTGACTATATCTACCTAATGAGGATTTAATAACATATTTATCTTTATTCGTTATCACCTCTTCTGTATCACTTGGTTTTAATATTTCTGTATATGGAATACATTTACTAATAATCATCTTATCTTTTAAAGAAAGAAGCTTAGAGTCTTCTCTTACTAAATTCCACAAATAAGCAAAGAATCCTTTTGCTTGAATAGCAATAATTCTAGGATCATTTATTAATAAAACATTACCTTTATTGGCACACTCTAAAATTTCATTTATATTAGAAATTTCATAGAAAAACTCTGTAGGAAATAATCTTAATATTATAGGTAACTTAATATCAGAATACCCATAAACGTATTCATCCTTAACAGATAAATTACTTGGTCCAACCTGTACTATATTAATATTTGTATTTTTTAAAATATGTTTGAAATAATAACTATGATGTAATTCTTCATAATGACAAGGGTCCATTAAGAATCCCACATTAATTTTCTCTTCACTGTTAGAATAACTACCACAAATTTTTAACAATTCTTTAATAACATTATCTATAAATTCTACATTTAGATTTCCATCAAAATTACTTTTTCCTGCTAAATGCATTTCTTTTTGTCCACAAGGCTTGTCATAATTAAATTCAGCAAAATAAATATTATTCTGTTCATCTCTAAAAGTATCATATCTCGTCCAAAACATTGGAGCTATAGGACATTTTAAATTGAATATTTTATCTTTAAATAAAAAATCATCAAAATAATTTAATGCATCCTTATGTATTCCTGTAATCTCTTGTAATATTCCTAAAGAAATTCTATTTATTTCTTCACTATAAAACACCATTTCATTATAGGTATCTTTATCAAAATAAAAAGGTATTTGTGAATGGACATACTCTTCCCCTAAAGAACTTACCATATAATTATCAAATAAAACATCCTCAGTGTATTTAATTTGTTTCTCCATGTAATAAATCACTTCCCATAACAAAGACTATTTTCTTTTCAATTGTCCATTATAATACTTTAACTATAAATTTTATTAGTCTTCAAAACTCGAAGCTTTTTTAATTCATCTTAACTAGAAGAACTTCCACCCTTTGCACCAGAGTATCCTGAAGATTTTCCACTTGATGAGCTTGTTATACCACTTTTACTACCACTTGAAGAATCACTATTTACAGAAGCATCGCTATTAGAAGACTTTGCACCAGATGAACCTCCACTAAAACTATTCCAGCCTCCATAATAACCTCCACCGCTAAACCCATTTCCATTAACAGTTCCTTCTTCTTCTTCCTTTTGTTTTTCTTGTGGATTATAACATCCTCCCAATCCAAATGGTCCACTAACTAAAAATGCTGTAGCTACAGCTATAGATAGTGCTCTTTTTTTATTTTCCTTTACTATTTGCCCAAAATCTTTCATTATCACATCACCTTTATTATTTGTACCCTCATGTCCTTATTTATAAAATTTACATAATCATTTAAGTCTTCCTTTATATTATCTTTAGTCAAAATAATAACCTTACTGTACTCTAGTTCTTTTAACACATTGATACCCGGAATATCATCTTCCCCTATACCATATTGATTATTTAATTTATCCTTTAAATCATTAGTCCAAAGCTTATCATTATATCTATCATAAGGAATTAACATAACAAACTTCTTACTATTTATCTTTTTTAATTCCAATCCATTATTTATCAATTTATTAATATTATCTTTATTCCCTATTATTCCAAAAGGATGAAATAATAAATTAACGTTTAAAATTGGTTTTATAGAATATTCATTATTTAGGACTAATGCTAAATTTAAAATTTCATCAAGGGGTAAATCAATTATAAGAAAATTATTTTCATTAATATTTTCCATTATAATATCTACTACTTTTTGATCATATCCATTTATATTTTTTGTCTCTAGGGTAAAATCATCATATGTTTGTAATGAAACAAATGGTGTGCTTCTAAAGAACCCTTGAAACGGGCCTAAATCTGACTTCCATCTTCTATAGACATTTCTTAAATCTATTTCCTGTAGAGTCATATAATCCTACCTTTCATATGTAACAGCATAAATTTCGTCTAAGGATATACAATGTTTAAAACCATCCTCATTTATAAATACTAAATGACTATCCGCACATTCACTCTCACATACTTCACCTTTGAATGTGATTTCAGGCTTAGAATCTTTCCAAGACTTAACATTAGAATATACATTAATCTCTTTAGCATAAGATAAAAAACCATACGAAAGTTTATATATAAAAGCAAAGTTATTTTTTAGGGAAAATACTTGTCTATAATTTTTATAATCTATAACCGTATCAATTACTAGTGCTCCATTATATATAGAATTAACTTCTCCTTCAAGAATTTCTGTGGGCTTGTCATTAAACCATTCATCATAAGTTCTATAAATATAAATTTCCATCTTTACCCTCACACTTGTTTTGCAATTTTAAATTAATAATCATATTATAATATATTTTTTCTTTGCAATGTACTATAACTTATAATTTATTCAAATAGTTATAATTTTTAGAATAAATTATAACAAAAAAATAATGATAATATAAATCATTGTAATTTATATTATCATTGTCTATTTGCTCTTGCTTTCCTAGTTTCCATCCAGTCATTTGATCTACTCACAATTTCAAATCCCATTTTTTATGTACTTTATGTGCATCTTCTGTAATTAAAATCCATTGATAAACATCACACATATGCGGATTTTCTAAAGTATAAGTAATTTCTTAAATATAAAAAGCCTAAGGTAGAAAATTATTCAAAAATCTTTTCTACTTCAGGCTGAAATTTTTATTTTTTATATTCTGATAAATTAAGTAGCTCGTACCTATAAATTTTCGTTTCCCCATGGATACTTCTGAGACATAAATTGTTGAAGTTGCTACTTATCTATAACTAAAATAGTCTAATATCAGAATTGTTAGTACTTGTTAGTAAACTACAATTTACTATTTGAATTTTCTTTTTCTAGCTTCAATTGACTTTTTCTTTCTTTTTACACTTGGTTTTTCATAGTGTTCTCTTTTTTTGACCTCGGCAAGGACTCCAGACATTGAACATTGTTTTTTAAATCTTCTTAATGCTTGCTCTAGAGTTTCATTTTCTCTCAATTTAATTTCTGACATGATTATATCCCTCCCTCCATCACTGTACTGTAAACTATAAATACAATTTACAAATGTGAGCTTCTTAATATTATACAATATTTGCTGAAATTCTGTCAATCCTAAAAAGTTTAATAATTAATTATAAATTTGCTTATTAAAGGTATAATATCATTAAAATCTCAGTGATACTTCATACAATATTATTTTTATAAATTCATCTTATTGAAATGCTCTTTAAATTACTTCAACTCATGCCCGCTCAAAATTATTATTTATCCTAAAATATGAAATAATATGCATACACACATATATCCTATTTAAGGAGGTGATGACTTATGGAGTGAAATCTTTGAAATCATTATTCAATCTCCTGCTGTTCCTTTTTTTATAGCATCTAAATTTTTCATTACTTCAATTAACTTATCGGTGTCAATAGGTTTTGAAGCATAGGCCACACAGTCTAATTCAAATGCCTTATGAACATGTTCGGTATCAGCAAGAGCCGTAATCATTATAATTTTTACTTTCTTGTCAGGCATTATTCCTCTTTGTTTTTCGAAATCTCTTATAGCCTTTAGTACCTTTATACCATCAACTTTAGGCATCATAATATCTAAACATATTACATCATATGGTTCTGTTTCCTTTACAGATATTAAATAGGCATCTAATGCCTCCATACCATCAACAGCTACATCACACTCTCCATATTGAGATAAAAACTTCAATAAAAATCTTCTGCTTGTCATATCATCTTCAGCAATTAATATTTTCATATCCTTTTCCTCCTATAATACTGATTTTTTAAATACTTCAAAAACATAGCTGGCCTTCCGCCCTTTTTCAATTAACATTTCAAAATTACCACGTCTTGTTGCCAATTCTATTTTAAATGCAATAATTTTTAGTTCTTCAATACCAAGCTTATTAGATAAGTCTTTTATTTTATGTGCCAGTGACTCAATCATAAGAAACTCTCTTTTTTCTAAATCATTATTCATAGCGTCTATTGCCTTTGATAATTCATTTAACAAAGGCGAATCTTTCTTATCAAAACTTGGTACTTCTATTTTCTTTAGAACAATATTGCCAACTTCATCTAAGTATATACCTACATCTGATATATCATTATTATATTTATTTGAAGATAAACTTTTCTCTATAGCACTGTATAATTCCTCAATTTTTATGGGTTTTGATACATATTCATCCATGCCATGTGCTAAAAACTTCTCTCGATCACCCTTAAGAGCATAAGCTGTTATTGCTATAATTGGCGTATATTTATTTTTTTCTCTTATCTTTTTAGCTGCTTCAATACCATCCATTACTGGCATTTGAATGTCCATTAAAATGACATCATAGGAATTTTTCAAACACATATCTACGGCCTGAAGCCCATTAACAGCAGTATCCACTAAGTACCCGCGTTCTTTTAATATACGAGTAATAACCATTTGATTTATTTTATCATCTTCAGCTAGCAATATATTATATGGTCTATCAATTTTTTTTAATTCAATTATCTCTTTTGGCTTTGTTTCAATTTTAACACCTATAGCAAACTTAAGAATTAAATAAAATTTACTTCCTATCCCACTTTCACTTTCTACCCATAATCTACCACCCATTATTTCTGATAGTTGTTTGGATATTGCAAGACCCAATCCTGTCCCACCGAATCTTCTAGTGATAGAACCATCTAGCTGACTAAAACTTTTAAATAACATTCCTACATTGTCCTCTGAAATTCCTATTCCTGTATCTTCAACAGAAAATTGAATTTCTAATTCATTATCTTGATTTTTTATTTCTTTAACCTTTATCCGAACTTCCCCTCTCTCAGTAAACTTAATCGCGTTACTTATAAGATTATTAAGTATTTGCTGAAGTCTGCTTGGATCACCAAGTACATATTGAGGAATAGCTAACGAAAATGTATAATTTAGTTCTATTCCTTTTTTAATGGCACTTGGAGAATGGGCTTTTATTGTTTCTTCGATTAAAGATTTAATATCAAAATTAATATTCTCAATAACTAGCTTTTTTGCTTCCATTTTCGAAAAATCTAAAATATCATTGATTACTTTTACTAAAGAATTAGAACAAGATTTCACAATCATAAGATTTTCTTTTTGTTCATCGCTTAACTCTGTGGCTAACGTTAAATCAACCATACCAACTATTCCATTTAAAGGTGTTCTTATTTCGTGACTCATATTGGCTAAAAATTCACTTTTTGTCTTATTCGCAATTTCCGCTACTTCCTTAGCAGCTTTAAGACTACTTTCTACAACTTTTCTTTCAGTTATATCTCTTATAATGCTTATAATAACTCTCTTGCCACCTACATCCGACCCCTTAGCACTTATTTCAACTGGAAACGTACTTCTATCCTTGCGATAATGAACAGTTTCATAAAATATTTCACCTTCATCAATATTTTTAATAAAATCCTGTGTAATTATTCCTTCTGCACGCAAATCCCTTATATTAAGTTTTAAAAATTCTTCATAGGTATAGCCATATGAACTTAATCCTGATTGATTAACATCAATAATATTACCCTCAGTATCGATAAAATGTATAATGTCTCTTACCTTTTCTGAAAGTATTTTATATCTTGTAACATCTTCTTCCTTATTTTTTCTATCTGTTATATCCATTAATACTATAACTGCAGTTCTTTTATTTTCATTAATCATTGGCGTAATACTCATTTTAAGCCAAAGTTCCCTTGCCTTTCTATTTTCAATGAAAGATTTGCTGAATTCAATGTTTGTAGTTGCTATTCCAGATTTTAATGCTAAATTCATACCTATTTTCATCTCACAATTTTCGCATTTTCTGCTGTATCTACATCCTTGTTGATCTGAAAAACTTTCTTGACAAAAAAATGCATCTCCAAACTTTTTGCCTATACTTTGTTCTTCAGTACTATTCAAAAAATCTAGTGCAGCCTCATTAACTCTAGTAATCATTGTATTTTCATTGATAACTATAACCCCAACTGGAGCGGAGTTAAATACTTTCATATAGTTACTTTGTTCCTCTATCAGTTTAAGTTCCATACTTCTAATTTGTGTTATGTCTTTAAAAACTGTTACTGTTCCTGATAAAATTCCTGTTTCTCCCACTATAGGCGAAATATTTACTGATATGTATTTACGAGTTCCACTCTTTGTGATTAAAGCAGATCTTTCTTTCACTCCCGTTGCAGTACCTGCTATAAGCACATTATTAATAGCACTTTCTAACAACTGATTCGTATCAGCATCTATAAGTACAAATATATCATAAAACTTTTTACCAATAACTTCACTTGTAGCCCATCCCATTATTTCTTCTGCAGCAGTATTTAAGAATATAATATTTCCATTTATATCTGTAGCAATTACCCCATCACCTATGCTTGATAGTGTAGTAGCCAAAAAACTATTTTTGCTATCTATAGTCATATTTCGTAGCATATTATACATCCACCACCTATATTTTAATCTGTTGGTAAGAGACGGTTACTTGTCCACAAAACATATCTAACTCAATAGTCCTACTAACATTTTTTCCAGTATCCCTATCATTAAACTTTAAATTCATTTCTTTCAAAATGTTTTTTGATACCTCTAAATTTTTTCTTCCTATATTAAATACATCATCGCTTCTGATAGAGTTTGCACCTCCATAAAGATTTATGACCAGTTCTCCTTTTAGACATCCGTAATATTTAGACATTTGATTTATAAGTGTTGGTATTCCTGTTGATGCATAATAACATGACCTATTATTTTTTTCTTCAATGCTGAGTGGATTAGGCAGTGCTATATGAATCATTCCTCCAACCTTTTTCATGGGGGAATATACAACTACACCTATACATGATGCTAAAGCAAATGTTTTGATGCTATCTTCTATATTGTTTGATATAGCCATTTCTCCTATTCCAATTATCTTCTGCACTTTATAACCTCTTCTCTAATCATAGAATCGATAAGTAGATGTATATTGTCTAGATAGGACTGCTTTTCTACTGCCCCTATTATTACCAGGTACATTTAATGTTTATTTTTTAATATTTACCGAATTCTTGATCACTTAGTGCTATTCTTTTTAATTTTTTTGTAGTAACTGCAGCTTCTCCATAGGACTCATTTTTCAAAAATTCAGTTTGGTTTCTTTTATTACTATTCATATTTTTAAGCATTCTTAGTACTTCTGGACTTAATTCATCCATTCCATTGTAAGAAGAATAATTACTTTTCTTTAACCGAAACCTTGCCACTTGCTCTCTTAATAATTCAGCTTGACTTGATAATTCTTCACTTGCTGCTGCGCTTTCCTCTGATGTTGCTGAATTTGTTTGAACCACTTCAGATACTTGCATAACCCCTTGATTTATTTGTAAAATTCCTATTGCTTGTTCATTTGATGCTACTGCAATATCACTTACTATATTAGAAACCTTAGCCACACCATCAACAATCTTATTAAGTGCCTCTGCTGTTTCAGTTGCTATCTTTGTTCCACCTTTAACTTTCTTTATTGAGCCTTCAATCATATCAGTAGTTTCTTTAGCAGCATTTGCTGAACGTGCTGCTAGATTTCTTACCTCTTCAGCAACTACTGCAAACCCTTTACCGTGTTGTCCTGCTCTAGCAGCCTCTACTGCGGCATTTAAAGCAAGAATATTAGTTTGGAAAGCTATTTCATCTATAACTTTTATAATTTTTGATATATTAGAAGAAGATTCATTTATCTCCTCCATTGCCTTTAGCATTTCTTTCATTTGATTATTTCCCTTAACAGCATTTTCTTTAGCAATCTCTGCTAATTGGTTGGCTTCATTTGCATTATTAGCATTTAATCTAGTCTGTGCTGAAATCTCTTCAATTGAAGCAGTTAATTGTTCAATAGAACTTGCTTGTTCTGTAGCCCCTTGTGATAACTCTATACTTGAATCTGAAACTTGTTTAGAGCCTGTAGCCACCTGTTCAGATGCTGTATTTATATTCCCCATAACTTCATTTATATTGTTTGACATTTCTCTAAATGAAGATGCTAGAATTCCAACTTCATCTCTAGTATCAATATTTATAGTTACATCAAGGTCACCATTTGCTATTTTATTAGCAGCATTCATAAGTTCTTTTATAGGCTTGCTAATTATCTTTGCAACAAATAATCCAAGAACTGCAGCAACAACCATTGCTAATATAACAACACTTATCATTACTATTACCGTGCTATTTGTATCATTTGAATATTGATCAGACATTTGATTACCAGTTGTTGATTTAAGACTAAATAGTTTATTTATATCATCGGCAACATCCTTTACTATGGGTGCTAGCTCGGTGTAAAATAATGCTTTAGCTTGATCAGATTGATCCGCAATTACTAAACTTATAACCTTATCTCTACCTGTACTATACTTTTCAATTTCATCGGATAAATTTTTGAAAGTTACACGGCCTTCCTCTGTAGTTATCGATTTTTGAACAGTACTTAATTGTTCTTTCATTTTTTTGTCTGCTTCTTTTATCTTATCAATATTTTCACTTCTCTTGTTTGTATCTTCTAAGAAAATGACATCTCTTATAGTGCTTCTTGTCTCATTAAATGTAATTCCTAATTGACCAACATCCCCTTGTGCTACACCAAAGTTTATAAATAAATCTGAATATTTTGTGTTGATGCTTTTTATATTAGTTATACCTACAACACCAACTATACCTGCAAGTATTGAAACCAATATAAACGTGGAAACAAGTTTTGTACTTATCTTTAAATCATAAAACCACTTCATTTATTTTTCCCCCTTAATTTATACTCTCTAAATTTTGAATTTCATCACTACTTAGCAACTTATCACAGTCAAGTAAAAGTTTAACTTCATTTTTCACTTTACCTATACCTTTTATGTATTTATTCCCAAGTTCCTTGTTTAAGTCAGGTGGCTTAACTATATCTTGATCCTGTATTGATATGACCTCTGAAACAGCATCCACTATAAGCCCTACTGAAATATCCTTAGTTTCTACAACAACTATACATGTTCTATCATTGTATTCTCTAAATGGCTTTCTAAATCTTAATCTTACATCCATAACCGGTATTATCTTTCCGCGAAGATTTATAATTCCTCTTATGTACTCTGGTAATTCTGGCACTTCTGTTATCTCTTGAACACCTATTATTTCAGTAACATATTTAATATCTAATCCGTAAGCTTCACTTCCTAATGTGAAAGTTAAATATTTTCCCTTTTGAGTATCCTCTTCCTGATCAATTACCAATTGTTCAATAACATTAGACATATTCTTTTACTCCCTTCTAGTGCTATTTATATTTTCTCTATGATTTTTCATCTTTTCCAAAACACTAACTTCATAAAAACTACTGCCACAATAACCATATCTCAAATAGTGGAAACGTTTATATTTTAAGGCTTATCTTCTCTAATAAAATAACTCTTTTATACAATGTGCACTACTTTATTTATTCTTTTCTAAAAAAGCATTCAATAACATATCAAGCATTTCTAGTGTTCTATCCTTAATGGAAAAATTAAATTCTGTTTTTCTCCATTTTAGGCAGATTTCTCGGCTCCCCCCAGTAATTAAATCTTCAAGTAATTCACTACTAATATCTGCTTTTATTATTCCATTTTTTTGTCCTTCTTTAACTGTTTCAATAATAAAGTTTGAACGTTTATTTATAATCAATCTTACCTTATCAGATAATTCAGGATCACGCATTAAACTATCATAGGCTTGGATTAGTGCAGTGATTGCTGGATAATTTTCATAGTATTCAGCATAAGAACATACGAAATGTCTAATATTTTCAATTGGACTAAGCTCTCTTTTCATACTAGTTTCTATAATAGCATTATCAAACTGACTAAAGTGATCAATTACTCCAATCATAATTTCAGTTTTATTCTTAAAATGTCTAAATAATGTTCCTTCAGAAACGCCTTCACGTTTAGCAATTAGTTTAGTTGAAAGATTTTGAAGGCCAACCTCATTTAAAACCCCTATTGTAGAAATTATTATACTTTCTCTTCTATGTAATAAAGATATTCCCATATACTACCTCCATGCGGAGTGAATACTTACTCCTCTAACCATAATTGTATCATTTTATATATTTATGTCAATACATATGATTTTTTGAGTATATATGTATATTTTTCCTCTATTAAGCGCTGTGTCATATTTTGTAAAAATCAAAATAACATAAAAGCCTACAGTAGAAATTTATATAAAATTTTTTTTCTACTTTAGGCTAAAACTTTTGACATTATCATCAACTTAACAGAATCTATTTAATCACTTGGTTAATAATATTTTGTAATTTTGTTAAATCTATAGGTTTACTTATATAATCATCCATACCAGCAATCAATGCATGTTCTTTATCTCTTTCCATAGCATATGCAGTTGTAGCTATAATTGGCGTATGTTCACTTGTCAACTTTTCTTTCTCTCTAATAATCTTAGTAAGATCAAATCCACTCATTTCTGGCATTTGTATATCCATTAATATTAAATCAAACTCATTATTCTCTAATATTTCTAATGCTTCTTTCCCATTTTGAGCCACAGAAATATTCCAATTCTTCATCTTGCATATTTGTTTAATTAGCAATTGGCTTACATAGTCATCTTCAACAAGAAGAATATTTCTATTTTTTAGTACTTTCTTATCTTTTTCATTATTTTGAATAGCTAAATTTTCTTGTTGTTGATTTTTTATACCTGCCCAAAATGTAAAATAGAATGTACTCCCTTTATCAATCTCACTTTCAACACAGATTTCGCCACCCATAATTTCTACCAATCTTTTAGAAATAGCAAGACCTAAACCAGCTCCCTGAAATGACTTTGTTTTTGTATCATCAAGCTGTGTAAAATAATTGAATAGTTTCGGTATATCTTCTTCCTTAATACCAATTCCCTCATCACTAATAGAAATCATTAATTCAACCTTATTTTCCACTACTTTTACTTTCTTAATTGAAAATTCAATTTGTCCCATTCCAGTAAATTTAATAGCATTTCCAATCAAATTAGTAATGACTTGTGTCAACTTGATACTATCTACGCATATTTCTTCTGGAACATCATCATTTATTATAATTTTAAAGCTTATGTTTTTATTTTTTGTTATAGGACTAAAAAGTGCGTCTATCCTTCTGATCATACTATGAATATTCATATTTTCTGGTTTAAGTTCAACTTTTCCAGCTTCTATTTTTGATAAATCAAGTATATCATTTATAATTTTCAATAATACATTTGAAGATAACTTTATGATATTAACCATTTCCTTTTGCTCATCGGTTAAATCACCAAATAAAAGTAGTTCTGACATTCCCATAATACCATTCATAGGTGTTCTTATTTCATGACTCATATTAGCAAGAAACTGGCTTTTCGCCATGTTAGCAGAATCTGCTTCTATCTTTGATTTTCTAAGTTCATCTTCAATTTCCATTCTTTCAGCGATTTCTTTTTCCAAAGTAGCATTAATGATTGACAATTCATTATTAGCTTTTTCAGCCTGCTCTTTAGCTTCTAATATAGCCTTTTCAGCCCTGTGCTTTTCTGTTTTATCAAGACCCAACGAGATGGTTCCAACAAGATTTCCTTCATTATCATGAAGCATGGTATTATGCCATTCGCAGAATAATATAGTTCCATCTTTTGTAATATTCTCATTTGATGTAATTTGATTTGTTCCCGAATCAAGTAAATTTTGAGCCACATCAGTTATTGAAGGTTTTATATCTGCTGGTATTAGCAAATCTACAAATCGTTTTCCTAGAACCTCTTCCTTTGACCACCCGAAGACTTCTTCTCCTCTTTTGTTCCAGTCTACAAATCTGAAGTCTTTATCCCATATTCCAAAAACAAGCGGAGAATTCTCGTAAACGCTATGATATAGTTCTTCACTCTTTTTTAAAGCTCTTTGTAATTTTATTTCTTCAGTTATATCAAAAGCAAAACCTATAATACCTATTATGTCACCATTTCTATTAAACATAGGGACTTTGTCAGTTCTAGCCCACTTTTCACCTTCTACTGTAATTACCCTCTCAATAATATTTCTTTTCGCTAAGCCAGTCGCTATTACTTCATTATCATCTTTTGTGTACTGCTCCATATCTCCAATAGGAAAAAGTTCATAAATACTTTTGCTTATAAGTATTTCCTTCGCAATACCGATACTGTTAACATAATTATCATTAACCCATATAAACCTATTATCCAGATTCTTATAGAAAATCATTCCAGTAAAGCCATCTAAGAAGTTCTTATATTCAAAAGTAAGATCTAATATCTCATCTTCCACTTGCACACTCTTTTTAATATTATCAAGTAAACGCATCAATTCCATTTTAGCACGCTCTGGCTTAAAATATTCTTCTGAAGAAATGTAGTAAGGGTTTTTAAATACCTCATCCTCATAAACAACTTTAGGATAGGTACTTATGATAGTTTTTATACGATCAGGCAAAAACTTATTAATATCGTACTGACAAATCTTTATTATGTCGAGTTTTTCTATAACATCGTTTATTTTAAATTCATATTCTATGAACTTTTCAGTATCATTAATCACGCCTAAAATCCAATTCATTTCATTGATTATTCTCAAACCTTTGTAGCCTTTTCTTTTTGCTTCATATAATATATCTTTAAAAACTTTCACTAAATTAGTAGAATCACAGTATCCAAATTGCATGTACACGTCTTTCGCATTTGACATTATTAAAATCCCTTGTTCTTTAGCACTAGTTACATCTAGCCCTCTTGTTTCAAGAAACTTACATATATCTTCTTCTTTGCTTTCTTCAACTAGGCAAATGCACACTTCCTTATTATCAATACCTGTATTAATCTGAGCTTCTATCATTTTGTATTGTTCATCTATACTTGAATAAATAAAACATGCTTGATCGTGAAGGCTTAACGCCTCAATTTTTTTTGAATTTTTAGACTTTATACCGTTGAATCTGCTTTCCATCTTAAGCCTCCCAAATGAATTTAACTTTTATTCTATATAAAAATATCTTATAAAATTAAACAACTTTATTTAATAATATCATAAAATACTTATTTGATTAATAATTTTAATTTGTCTAGCCTATGGCTTCGTGAATTTATTTTTATTTAATCTATAATCATTGTTCATATCCTTCTCAATCTCTACCACATAATCCTTACACATTTCATACAGCCTTGAGCTAACAGCCTATCAACAGAAAATTCACTGGGGCTACTGTTTTCCCTAAAGAGGATGAAGAAACTAAGTTAAATAAGGTTAGTAAAGTTCATGATTTGAGACATACATATGCTAGAAGACTTTTTGAACTTGCTTGGTGAAAAACCTAAGACAGTACAAGAATTATTTGACCATAGCGATACCTCAGTTACTCTCGTAATATATACTCATGCATTAGAAATTATGAAAGTAATAGAAGTTTCAAAATTAGATGATTTATATATATAAATGCAGACTAATTAATACCTGTATTTTTTATATAGTTTTTATAAGGGGCAAAATAAAAATACCAACACTTTAGTCTTTTACTAAAGTGTTGGTATTACTAGTTTTATGGTGCACTTGGTGAGATTCGAACTCATGACTTCCGGAAACATTGAATATTTTTCTTTAAGAACTGATTTAAACTTTTCAATACTTTCTTTAGGCAATATTGATGTTGTTCTTAAAGTAAGTTTTTCCCTTTTCAATAACTATTCCTCTATGTAATCTATAATCTGCGTGTATAATTGCATTTGCAACTGCTTCTCTAACCGCCTTATGAACCCTTGTATCCTCTTGCCTTATTCCATCAATAGTTCTAAAATGAATATTTAAATTATCTGTTATTTTATTTATAATCTTAAAATTGCTTTATCTTCTATTACTCTAGTTTCAACAGAATTGTTACTTAATATATTAGATTGTGCATAGTAATTGCACTTGCTTTTCTGACTATCCTATTTATTCTCACTAAGTTTCACATAGAAATCAGTTAAATTTGAATTTTTTTCATCAAAATAGAATTTAAATGTGTTTGCCTTAGTTATTATACATATTGTCTGAATACTTCCATATTCTTTATATTTCTCAAATTTTATATCATCTATTTTTTCTATAGGCACATATAAAAAACTATAACTATGTATAACCTTTTTCCCATATTGAATTGGAGTCCCTCTATTTATCACCAATAATTCTCTATCATTTAATAAATGCATTGTACTTAATAGTGACCTTGAACTAATTAGTCCAAATAATTTTGTATTATTTAAATTAATAGTCTGTTGAAATACCATTATAGGAAAAACATCACCATGTAGACCTCTTTGTTTAATAAGGCTTTCGTACAAAGAGTCTATTTCTCCATTTTTATTCTTATCAATTACAGATATACTTTTATATGTATTTTGTGTATATCTATTTCTTATTATTTTCACAAGTTCAAAGATAATTTCTATAGAGACTGCATTATATGGAATAATTATAGTACTGTTTTGTAAATGAATAGTTAATTTACCTAATAGCAGAGATCTATAATTTTCTATACTTTCTACTTCATAATAGTAAAACTTTACTTCTTCAACTTCTTTACCATTACGCTTGAGAATATAACAATAGTCCTCATACATGCCAATAACATAATCATATAAATCCATATCAGGTTTAGCTTTTCTTCTTTCTATATCCCTAGGTATTTTTATTAATATTAAATAATCATTATTTTCCTTATAATAGGGAAAAAATAATGATGGCATTGGATTTTTCTCAGTTATTTTGTAAATCCAAGGGCCAAAAGCATCATATTCACTTACTATAAATTTATCTGCTTGTCCCACTTTATTAACACCCCATACTTTCTTAATAAATTTTAGCTAAAACAATATAATGTTAACATAATGTACTATAATAGTTTATTTTTCAATAATACTATATTAGCAGAATTTGGAATCGCTTTCAATTATTAAATAAATCTATGTTGTCTAAACAATATAAATTAAAATAATAAAGCCTAGAAAATTTCATGATTTGAGACATACTTATGCCACTAAACAATTCGAAAATGATATCCCCTTAAAAACTGTCTCCAATTTATTAGGCCATAGTACTATAAAAATGACAGCAGATACCTACACTCATGTACTAAAAAGGCATAAAGATAAGAGCATTGATATACTTGACTCTCTCTAGTGTGGGAAAATAACAAATACCAACGATTTGAATTTCTCTAAACCGTTGGTATTACTAACATATGGTGCACTTGGTGAGATTCGAACTCACGACTTCTGGATTCGAAGTCCAACGCTCTATCCAACTGAACTACAAGTGCATAATATTTGTATATAAATAAAAACAACTGTAAACAGTTGTTTATTGGAGCGGGTAGTCGGAATCGAACCGACCTTTCCAGCTTGGAAGGCTGGAGTATTACCGATATACGATACCCGCATGTATATTTAAATGTAAATGGAGCGGAAAACGAGATTCGAACTCGCAGCCTCCACCTTGGCAAGGTGGCACTCTACCGTTGAGTCATTTCCGCTCATTTGGTGCAGATGAAGAGAGTCGAACTCTTACACCGTAAGGCGCTAGATCCTAAGTCTAGTGCGTCTGCCAATTCCGCCACACCTGCATAATAGTTATTAAATTGGTGGCTTACCCGGGAATCGAACCCGGGACACCATGATTAAAAGTCATGTGCTCTACCAACTGAGCTAGTAAACCATAAATGGCTGGGATGGCAGGATTCGAACCTGCGCATAACAGAGTCAAAGTCTATTGCCTTACCGCTTGGCGACATCCCATTAAATGGAATGAACCATAGAGTTTATTCCACATATTCTAACAATTTGTTAGAGATATATTTACCACTGGTGCGCTATCAGGGATTCGAACCCTGGACACCCTGATTAAGAGTCAGGTGCTCTACCAACTGAGCTAATAACGCATATTATTTTGTAAATATATAAATGGAGCGGGTAGTGAGAATCGAACTCACCTTTCCAGCTTGGAAGGCTGGAGTATTACCGATATACGATACCCGCACATACAGTTTGTCTTATATACCAAATGTAATTGGAGCGAAAAACGGGATTTGAACCCGCAGCCTCCACCTTGGCAAGGTGGCACTCTACCGTTGAGTCATTTCCGCTCATTTTGGTGCAGATGAAGAGAGTCGAACTCTTACACCGTTAGGCGCTAGATCCTAAGTCTAGTGCGTCTGCCAATTCCGCCACACCTGCATAATAGTTATTAAATTGGTGGCTTACCCGGGAATCGAACCCGGGACACCATGATTAAAAGTCATGTGCTCTACCAACTGAGCTAGTAAACCTAAAATGGCTGGGATGGCAGGATTCGAACCTGCGCATAACAGAGTCAAAGTCTATTGCCTTACCGCTTGGCGACATCCCAACAATGGGGTGGACGATGGGGCTCGAACCCACGACAACCAGTACCACAAACTGGCGCTCTACCAACTGAACTACGTCCACCATATGGTGCGTTTTAAGGGATTCGAACCCCCGGCCCACGCCTTAGAAGGGCGTTGCTCTATCCAACTGAGCTAAAAACGCATATTATTTTATGTTTGTTACAAACATTAAGTTTGTATGGAGCGGGTAGTGAGAATCGAACTCACCTTTCCAGCTTGGAAGGCTGGAGTATTACCGATATACGATACCCGCATGTATTATTCTTTAAATGGTCGGGGTGACAGGGATTGAACCTGCGACCTCATCGTCCCAAACGACGCGCGCTCCCAGCTGCGCTACACCCCGAAATATTTAAATGGTGCGTTTTAAGGGATTCGAACCCCCGGCCCACGCCTTAGAAGGGCGTTGCTCTATCCAACTGAGCTAAAAACGCATATTATTTTTTTGTTTTTAAGACGTTTTTTATTATATAACATCTATGTGTATTTGTCAATTTTTCTGTTTTCGGAACGTTTTTTATTGTAACCTGTTCCTAGAAATTTGTCAACACTTTTTGAAAACTACATTTTTATATTTTCATACAAACAACAATCTTGTATGGAGCGGGTAGTGAGAATCGAACTCACCTTTCCAGCTTGGAAGGCTGGAGTATTACCGATATACGATACCCGCATATACTATATTTCAAATGGTCGGGGTGACAGGGATTGAACCTGCGACCTCATCGTCCCAAACGACGCGCGCTCCCAGCTGCGCTACACCCCGAAGTATTTAAATGTGTTTCTTAACTTGTCACTTTATATCTCAGCGACAATGATTATTCTACAATATCAAATCTGTTTCGTCAATACCTTTTTGATAATTTCCTAATAAAAAAGATAAAAATGATTTTACCTTCAATAAAATTCTTTTATTGAAAATTGTTTTTCTAAGATAATATTCATCTTTTGTTTAGCATAATCAATTAGGCATATCGAAAAAATAACAAGTCAGTATACTAGTTTACTACGTCTCATATGCCCAATTAAATTTATGATTTAATTTCTTTTAAATACGTATGAATATTTCCTTCATCACTAATTTCTATAAATCCAACATATCTTCCCTTAAATCTCGGTAGTGATATACTCCCTGGATTCATAAGTATAATTCCATTTTCCTCTTCTATTATCTGTTCATGAGTGTGCCCAAATAGAACAATGTCTACCTCTAGTTCTCTCCCCCTATAATAAATGCTATTCATAGAACTTTTTACACCATATAAATCTCCATGTGTAAAAAATATTTTTCTTCCATTTACCTCAATGATATTTTCTTTAGGATATTTTGCTGAATAATCGCAATTACCAGCAACTGCATATACTTTCCCTTTAAAACCATGTTCTAATACTTCAACGTCATCAATATTATCACCTAAATGTATCAATATATCCGCATCTTTTATTAATTCCTTAGCTGAATTAATATATTTTATCACTCTATGCGTATCGCTTACTACTGCAATCAACATAATTTTTTCTTCCTCCTCTAATCTATCTTTAGTAAATTTGTGAATTAAAATAAAGTTTATCACTATTATAATAAAGTTTGAGGTAAATTAATACTTATTATACTATATATTCTTAATAAGTTTTATTATTTCAATGATATAATCCCATATACGTCATTTATAATCAATTATAATAATTCACGAATTATTTTTTTTAATTCTTTTAGTGCAACACCTCTATGGCTAATTTCATTTTTTTCCTCTGAAGTTAATTGTGCAAAAGTTTTATTTAATGGTTCATAGAAAAACAATGGATCATATCCAAATCCACCTTCTCCATGTAGTTCTTCTACGATATGTCCCTTTACATCTCCTGTAACTTTAAAGTACCCTCCTCGGTCTGTAAATAGGGCTAATTGGCAAATAAACTTAGCGCCTCTATTTTCTTTATGTACTCCACTTAAATTTTTTAGAAGTTTTTCATTATTTTTTTTATCATTACCATGTTCCCCGGCATATCTAGCTGAATATATTCCTGGTTCCCCCTTTAAATAATCAACTGTTAAGCCCGAATCATCTGCTAATACAATAAAATTTTCATCACCTCTTTTTAATAAAAATTCATATATTTCTTTTGCCTTCTTTTTTGCATTTTCTTCAAATGTTTTTCCATCCTCAACTACATCTATATTAATGTTTTCATTTTCTAAAGATTCAACTTCTATATTCAATTCTTTTAATATTTCGTTCATTTCCTTAATCTTTTTCTTATTATTACTAGCTAATATCAATCTTTTCACTATTTATTTTCCTCCTGTTACAAATATTTATAATATATAATTTCCATAAGACTATTAACAATGTAATTACCTTTCAGAATTTCTTAGTTCTTGGTTACAACTTAAAAGTTTTTAGTTATATCAAATATAGGTATTTTATCTTTATAAATTCTAAACCCATTATTTGATGCCATAGCCATCTCAAATAAGCCTCCAAGAAGTCCTCCTTCAGTTATTATCATGCATTGAATTAGCTCCGAATTCTCCACCTATTTTGCCTTCTTCTAGAACACTTATTTTATTTATTAAGCTTTTCCAAAATTCTATTTCTTAAATCATCAAAATCTAATTTTCCTTCCTTCATTATAAAAAGATCTCCTTTTATTTATATTTTATGTACTTTTTATTTACTAATTTCATATTAATGAATAAGATGAGAATTTTATGAGAGGTGTATACATTGAGATATATAGGACCATTCTTTAGGATGAATAGTCTTTCCCCAAAAGAAATCAGTGGTCAGCTTTTTCATTTATCAAAAGAATCCATAAAAACTTTAGTATTGAACTCTAAATGTGGTCTTTTGGCACAAATTAGAACTCCAAAAAAATCTTCTATAAATGATATTAGCATATTAAATAATTTTTCTCCACTATTATGCTTATATAGGAAATCTTCTCCATTATTCATTCATAGCAAAAGTAGTCATGGCTTTGATGAATCAAGTTTTAAGAAGGAAATAAATCCTTCTACTAGTGCTCTTATGACATTATGTTTACTTGAACTAAGTGAATATTACTCACACTATGATGAAGGAGGCAGAAATGTAGTGTCTCTTGAAAAGCCCTTTAAATACCTTGCAAAAGAGCAACTGCAATTTTACTCTGAAAACTTAAGAAATAGTGAGGGTTTGTTTGTTGATAAAAAGAATATATCTGATGGGAATTCAAAAGGTTTTTCTTTAGTCGATAAAGATGGAAAATTTAAATTTTCTGATCAAGCCTTTATGATGGATGCTTACTTATTATATTCATATTATAATGAGCCTGACCAAATCAGCGATGAATTCATTAAATTTTCATATGAAATCTTGGAAATGTTTAAAGACTATAAAGCTGCCTTATATGATTTATCGTTTAATGAAAATGTCCAAATTTTTCTTTCATTAAATATATTTTATAAATACTCTTCCAATTTAGATGCAAAAGAACTTATTTTAGATTTAGGAGATCTCTTAATTTCTAAATTTCAAGAAAAAGATTATTATTTAGATTCAATAGATGATTGTGCATTATTTTCTATATGCTTAATGGAGGCTTATAAACATACAGAAATGATTACTTTTAAAGAAATGGCTAAAGACATCACCGAAAAATTAATTAGCTTATATGATGCTGATAAAAATATATTTATTAAACTTGGTGATAAAAAAGAAAGTAAATATTCTTGCTTAGATGTTAATGCTTATCTTCTTTCATTGATTATCTACTCGAATCAAGAAAATAAAGTTACTGAGCTAAAGCCTATAATTTCTGGCATTTATCGAAAATTCTTTGTGAATGGTGGGCTTTTAACAAGTTGGCCTGAAGCACCAACCTTAGATGAGATTGAAAGATATAAAAAATTAAGTTTACGTTCTGACGATATGTTAGACGAAACATATTTTAGAATGCCAATATTACCTACCCCTAAAAGTACTGGTTTAGCTCCTATATTTATAAAAAATTTAAGTTATTCAAAAAGAAAAGATTCTTTAAGTACTAACAGAACTTCTTTTGATAGTAATAAAAATATGTTTAATTTCTTTTTAATTATTTATTTTCTTAAAGATATGGTTGAAGATTTCATGGAATTCACTCCTTCTCTTGATTCAAATTTACCACTTAATTCAAGAAGTATTAATAAAGTTAAACTTAATTCTGATAAAGGTTCCATAAATAAAAATGCTCTTTCGAATGTTGATAATGAAAATCCAATAAATTTATCTACACCAAATTCTTCAGAATTTATTAATAAGAAAATCAATCCAATTACTCTAACAACTGAAGAATATACTAATTTTGAAGAATCTGAAGCTAAATATATAAATATTTTAAAAAAGACTAATAATATTAATTTATCAACTAAAAATAATATTTCCAAAGCTAACCCTTCATTTAAAAATAAAAAATATAAAAAAAATAAAGCTCAGCATCTTCACAACAATAAAAAAGTTTAAATATATATGTTCCAATGTACAATTGACAATTGTGAATTAAATTCTTACAGAATTTCTTAAATTTGAAATGAAGAATCACTTTCGCACTTACCAGCCTATATTTATAAAATAAATTATTAATTTAAAATTAATAATTGTCAATGCTTAATTATTAATAATTGAGCATTGGTAATTATATATAAAAACTATTTTGTTTTTTTTAATTTATTTGAGTGTAGAGAAATCTATATTTCCATTCCCATCTAATTTAAATTGTGATATTTTATTAGAAATAGCTATGTTTTCATTGTAAAACACTAATGGAAGTATATTATAATTATCAAATAGACTTTCCTCTAAACTTGAATAATCATAATTAGTTTTATTAATTATTTGCTTTTCTAAAATCTTATTTTGATTTTCTGTTAAGTATTCTTTAAATTCAAAATACAAATTTGATTTATCAAATACATTAGCCTCACTATTAATCAAAAGCATATCATATCTTTTCTTTAATTCTTCATCTTTAAATTCTTCTTTTACTAGGCTATATTTTATAGTTATATTTGTATTATCCTTAAACCATTGTTGAATGCTTCTGCTTAAAATTCTATTTTCATTATTATCTTCACATAATAACGTTAATATTTGAGGTTTATTCCATTCTCCTTCTTTATTACTGATAACTTTTCTTGCTTGTAATTTAGTTAAATCTTTCTTATCTTCTCTAAAGAAGCTTCCCTCTGCAACATCAAATTCATTACTATTTAAATTTTGATACGATTCAACAGCTTTACTTATATTATTATAAATTTCTCTTCTTCCTTGAATGGGAATCGAATTTTCTTTATTATTAATAACTAAATATGTTGCTTTCATTTCAGGCAATGTTATTAATCTTTGTTGTTCAGCTAATTTATTAAGTTCGCTTTGAGGCGGATTTATTACAATATCTCTTTGCTTAACTTCATACGCTGCCATTGATGTTTCAGCACTATCATCATTTAATATATTAATATTAGATATAATATTAATACTGCTCTTTTCATTTCTTTTTAATGTCATATTGTCTTTACTAACATAATCAATCTTATAATCGCCCGAATAAATCAATGCGCTATAATTCTTTTTTATATTAGCCCACATTACTAAATATTTTCTTAATCTATATTGTGGTTTAGTTAATTCACTTAAAAAATTATCATTTTTACTATTTAATCTAATAATAACAGAATTTTCTGTACCCTTTATAGCAACTCCAGTTTCAAATATAATTTTTCCAGCTTTAAATTCTTTTGTTCCATATACATTAAGTAATGCTTGTATGTTTTCTTCATCTTCTTGCTTTATTAGTTCCTTGAAAAAGTCAACTATATCATTAGGTGTTATTTTGCTTCCATCACTCCAAAAAATATCATCTCTAAGTTTAAATTCATATTGGATTCCTTCTGAATCTTTTATAATTTCACTTGCCAATGATGGTACTATTTTATTATCTTCACTCTTTGAAACTAGCCCTCTGCTAACTGCACACACAATATCCTCATGTCGCTTAGATAAGTTAGTCACTTTTTCCAAATCCTTTGGAATTTCATCTATTCCATAACTTAATGTTCCTTCTAAATCATTAGTATATACATTGCTGTTTTCCCTATTTATAAATCCTGTACAAAATAAAATTATAGAAATAATTATAACTCCATAGAAAAAATATTTTTTCATAATTACACCCTTTACTTAGCTTTAAATATATAGTTTACTTTTTAATTTGCCTTATATATTTATTATTAACATAAATTATTTTTTCTAATCAAAAAGCTAACTCAAAATAATTTAAGATTATTTTAAGTTAGCTTTTTAATAATATATTAAATTTAAAATTTCTACGCTGTTTAAATATCTTAATTATTTAACCAAATTCATCATAAAGAAAATTAAAGAAATAGATATTGTAAAACTAAATGCAGAGTATATTATTCTCTTTCTCCCAGTTTCATTAATAAGAAATCTAATTCCCAAAATCGTCATAGTGATACAAACACCAAGTTGTATTGGTAAATACGAATTAAAAATTTGATTAACATAATAAAATTGGTATGTTGTTGTAAAAGTACAAATTATTAGAATGCTTGTTATAAATGCTGCCATAGATCCAAGCACATTTACTATTCTTTTCATACTCTACCCCCTTAATATTTTCTCAAACTCTTCTTCTGAAAGAACTTTCACTCCTAATTCTTCTGCTTTAGTCAATTTTGATCCTGCAGCTTCTCCTGCTATTACATAATCTGTTTTCTTACTAACACTTCCTGAAACTTTTGCACCTAAACTTTCTAGTTTATCTTTTATCTCAGTTCTAGAATAATTCTTAAGCGAACCAGTTGCAACAACAGTTTTTCCTTCAAAAGGATTTTCTATAACTTCTTTTTCACTAAATCTCGGATTAACTCCCAAGGCTAATAATTCTTGTATTGTTTCCATTACTTTCTCTTCTTTAAAGAATCCCATAACATCTTGTGCAACTATATCTCCAACATCTTGAACTCCTATAAGTTCTTCAAATGTAGCATTTTTCAAACCTTCTATGGATTTAAATTTATTTACTAAATCTTTAGCTGTTTTTACTCCCACATTTGGAATTCCTAAAGCATATATAAATGCATATAATTCGCAATCCTTACTTTTTTCAATAGCGTCTAAAAGGTTTTGTGCTTTTTTAGTCCCAAACTTTTCTAAATCTATTAATTCCTCTTCTTTTAATTTATATAAATCCGAAATAGATTTAATATTAAGCTTTTCAAATAATTGCTCTGCTGTTCTTTCAGAAAAACCTTCTATATTCATAGCTTCTCTACAAGCATAATGGACTATACTTTTAACCAATTGAGGTTTACATGATAATGTATTTTCACAAAAATAATGTGCTCCATTTAAAATCAAATGGCTCCCACATGCAGGACAAACTTCTGGTACTTTGATTTCTTCTGAGCCTTCTACTGTTTCTGTAACAATTCCCATTATCTCAGGAATAACATCATTGCTCCTACGTACAAATACTTCTGCTCCAATTCTAACACCTTTTCTTGCAATATCATCCATATTATTAAGAGTAGCTCTTTTAACTGTAACACCTGCAAGTTCAACCGGCTCTAGTATTGCTGTTGGTCCAACTCTTCCACTTCTTCCAACATTCCATTCAACATCTAAAAGTTTAGTTGTTGCTTCTTGAGCTTCAAATTTAAATGCAATTGCCCATTTAGGAAATTTAACTGTATATCCGAGTAGTTCTCTTGTTCTTATATCATCTATTGCAACTACTAATCCATCTATATCATAATTTAAATCAAATCTAATATCTTTTATATATTCAATTTCCTTTTCAATCTCATCTATAGATGTGCAAACTTTAATATACTCATCAACAGGCAAGCCTTGCTCTTTTATAAATTCCATCATTTCTAAATAAGTCTTAAATTGATTTCCTTCTTTATATCCCACATCATAAAAAAATGCAGAAAGATTTCGTTTAGCAGTTTCTTTTACATTAAGATTTCTTAAAGCCCCTGCCGCTCCATTTCTCAAATTCTTTAATGGAGCTTTCGAAGTTTCATTATAATTTTTAAAAGCTTCTTGAGTCATCACAGCTTCTCCATGAACTTCCAAAACATCTTTGCTATGAATCTTAAGTGGGATTGGTTTTATTGTTTTTACTTGTGATGTTACTTCTTCACCAATGTTTCCTGTCCCTCTTGTTGCTGCAATTTCAAGTATACCATCATTATTATATGTTAAATTAATTGTTAATCCATCGAATTTTTTTGTAAGTACGTATTTCAAATCTGGTAGGTCTTCACCTTTACTTTTCATATCTTCGATAAACTTAACATTCCTATTATGCCAATCTCTTATTTCTTGAAGACTTTGAGCCTTATCTAAACTCCAAAGTCTTGCTTTATGAGTATACTTTTTAAATCCTTGTAATACTACATCGCCAACTCTTAATGTTGGTGAATAAGGAAGTATATATTCAGTTTCTTTTTCTAACTCTTGAAGCTCATAATAATCTTTATCATAATCCTTATCACTTACAGAAGGGTTATCTAAAGAATAATATTCATACGAATATCTATTTAATTTTTCCACAAGTTCTTTTATTCTTTCAATTTTATCCACAATTAGCCCTCCAAAATTACTCCTATAAAAAATCTCATCATAAACTTTGTGTTTTTATTCTTAACGCTTACTCCTTGAAAAGAATTTGTTCTTCAACGGGTAATTACGCATTCTATTATAGCATCTTTAGCTTTGCAAATGATAATAACAATGATTTAACACCTTGTTTGTCAAAGGCAACAGTTAACTTCTTATCATTACCCGAATCTTGAACGGATACAATTGTTCCGACCCCAAACTTTTCATGAACAACCTTTCTACCAAGTGTTGCTTCATTGCTAGTTATATATTCTGTTGCTATTTCAGCCATAGTACTTCTATCAATTGTATTATTAATGCCACCATTAGAAAGAGTATATGCCCTGTTACCTGTAACACTATTTCTTAAACTATGTGGATTAGTATAAGAATTGCTTTTCATAACCTTTTCTCTATTTTTAATACTTGCCTTTTCTACGCCAACATATTCTTTCAGCTCTGGCTTTATTTCATTAATGAAATCAGATTGAGGATATGCCACAGTTTTACCAAATACTCTTCTAACTTCAGCTGATGTCATAAATAATGTCTCTTTAGCTCTAGTTATGCCAACATAGCATAATCTTCTAGACTCTTCCATCTCTGATTCTTTTTCAAACGACGCATTTCCCGGGAAAATACCATTTTCCATTCCGACCATAAATACCACTGGGAATTCTAATCCCTTTGAACTATGAATTGTCATTAATACTACAGTATCATCCTGTTCTTCAATTTTATCTGTATCTTGAACTAAAGAAACCTTTTCTAAATATGCAGATAATGATTTATCTTCGCTATTTCTTTCAAAATCAACAGCATCAGATACTAATTCTTTTAGATTTTCAATTCTGCTCTTATCCTCAATTTCATTGGATTCCTGCAATTGCTTCATGTATCCAGTATCTTTTAATATAGATTCAATCAATATTGATACTGGCACTGTTTCACTAAGAATCATTAAATTCTCCATTAGTCCAACAAATGGTGTTATAGTTGAAACATTTCTTGGTGTCAATGTAGGAATACTCCTAACATCTGATAATGCATCCCATACGTTTAATTCAAAACTAGCAGCAAATTCTTGTATTTTAGAAACAGTCGCATCTCCAATACTTCTTTTAGGTACATTTATAATTCTTCTAATACTAATATCATCTTGTGGATTAACAAGAACTTTTAAATATGCTAATACATCTTTTATTTCTTTTCTGTCATAAAACCTTGTACCCCCTACTATCTTATAAGGAATTCCAATTCTTCTAAAGCTTTCTTCAAAAATTCTTGATTGAGCATTTGTTCTATATAATATAGCAAAATCATTATAGTTCTTATCGTCTTTGCTTTTTATATCTACAATTTGTTTTGCAACAAAATTCCCTTCATCATTATCAGCATAAGCTCTATATATCTTGATTTTACTTCCAGGTTCTTGCTCTGTTCGAAGTACTTTACTCTTTCGATTTGCATTATTAACAATTACAACATTAGCTGCATCCAATATATTTCCTTTAGATCTATAATTTTCCTCTAGTTTGACTACCTTAGCAGCCGGGTAATCTTTTTCAAAATCCAAAATATTTCTAATATCTGCGCCCCTCCATTGATAAATACATTGATCATCATCCCCGACCACGCATATATTCTTATATTTAGATGCAAGTAATTTTACTAGTTCATATTGAGCACCATTAGTATCTTGATATTCATCAACCATAATGTACTTAAACTTATTTTGATAAAATTCTAATACTTCAGGCTTATTCCTAAAGATTTCAACTGCTTTAAAAATCAAATCGTCGAAATCTAAGGCATTATTTTCTTTTAGTCTTTTTTGATACATTTCATAAACATCTGCAATTTTCTTTTCTCTAAAGTTAGCTTCATTTTCTAACATATAGCTTCTAGTGCCTTGCATTTTATCTTTAGCCTTACCTATTTTACCTATTATCTCTTGTTCTGTTATGTCCTTATCATTAATATTAAGAATTTTCATGCATTCTTTCACTAATACCTTTTGATCTGAGCTATCATATATCGTAAAACTACTTTTATAGCCTATCTTATCTATTTCTCGTCTTAGAATCCTAACACAAGTTGAATGGAAAGTGGATATCCACATATTATCAGCTCTTTCACCAATAAGTACTTTAACTCTATCCTTCATTTCCTTAGCTGCCTTATTCGTAAAAGTAATAGCCAATATACTGTAAGGTGCAATTCCTAAATCTTCAATCATATGAGCCATTCTATGTGTTAAAACTCTTGTCTTACCTGAACCTGCTCCAGCTAAAATAAGCACCTGCCCATCAATTGTAGTTGCACCTTCATATTGCTCTTTATTAAGTAATGTTTTTAAATCCATTTACTCATTCCTCCTTTCCTAACCTTTAATATTATACCATATGTAATAATATTTAAATCACTAAGAGTTCCAAAATATTATTTTTACATTTAATTTTCTCGATAAAAACTTTAATATATATTAAAGTTTACAAATTACTGCTAACAATTGAAGCTGAAATCCATTCAATAATTGTTAAAATTTAATAATTAGTAATAGAAAATATTATATATATAATGAAAAACTGAATGATAAAAATCATATATTTCAAAATATGATTTTTATCATTCAGTTTCTATGTTTTTTTGATATTTTTAACAAACAATCATTTTTTTAATCATTATTTGTTTTGATACCGTATTCATATTTTACAGTAAACATTTTCATTCTATAATAAAAAAAACGCAACCCTTGGGGCTAGGTTGCGCTTTAGCAATAAGCAATAAGCAATAAATAAAAAGGGGGCTATATATTCCTTTTATTTATCCTTGCAAGCTTATTATAGGGTATTATTATTGATAATGCAAGTAATTTAATAAAATTTGTGATTTTTTTTGCAATAAATGAATTATTTTATTGCAAAACAATTTAACATTCGTTAATAACTCTTTAAAACGCTTAATTCATCATCTGTTAATTCTCTATATTCGCCTTCTGCTAATTCAGGATCTAATAAAAGACCTCCAAATTCTTCTCTTTTAAGATATACAACTTGTTTTCCAATAGCTTCAAACATTCTTTTTACTTGATGAAACTTACCTTCTTGTATTGTAAGCCTAATTTCAGCACCATCATCGCTGCTAGATAGTATTTCAAGATTTGCCTCTAAACACTTATATCCATCATCTAATGTAACGCCATTTTTGAAAGTTACTATATCTTTTTCATCAACCTTTTTGTCGATTTTTGCATAATAAACTTTATCAACATGCCACTTAGGTGCTATTAATCTATGGTTAAGTTCTCCATCATTAGTCAATAGTAATAAGCCAACAGTATCTTTATCTAACCTGCCAACAGGAAACGGTTCAAATGCTTGATGATCTACCTCTAATAAATCAATTACAGTTTGATCTCTATTATCCTGAGTTGCAGATATAACACCATCAGGTTTATTCATCATCATATATATATATTTACGATACAATATTTCTTCCCCATTAATTTTTATACTTACTTTTGCAGGATCAACAATCATTCCATTGTCCTTAACTATTATTCCATCAACTTCTATAAGGCCTTTCTTAGCAAAAGATTTAACATCTTTTCTACTTCCATATCCTAAATTAGAAATTATTTTATCTAATCTTTCCATGTTTTCACTCCAATCGTCTTTAATTATTTGCAAATGTAAAAGTGATACTTTTTTAGAGCACGTAAGACAAGAAATTTGTTCTGCAACCTTTTCAATTTACGATGCTATTCCTTTAGAATATCTTTATGTTTTAAGTTTTCGGTTGTGCTTTACGCTTTTTTTATACGTGAAATTATCTTATTTGCTCTTTGCTCTTTTTTCATACGTGTATATTTTATCATAGTGTCCCAACTAGCGACATATAAATTTATTTTTCTCATATTTTTTTACTTTAATACGCATTTTCTATTATTTTAAATTTAACAAAAAAAACAATACACAATGCATAGTTCACAAATCACGACTAAGGATGAAATACTAATAACATTCCTTAATTGTACATTGTGTCTTATGCATCGTGCATTAAAAACACCCTATTCTAGATTCCATTTTTATAATATCCCATTACTCTTGGAACATAATTTTGAGTTTCTTCTGGCATTTTATATAAATCAGATGCTGATGAAACACCTCTTCTTTGCATAGTACCTGGCCCCCCATTGTAAGCCATAAGTGCCATCTCTGCATTTCCATTATATTGATTCAAATATTCTTTAAATAGTTTAGTTCCACCATTAATATTTTGGTCTATATCATATTGATCTGTAACACCTACACTAGCAAAATTTTCTGGCATAATCTGCATTAATCCAGACGCTCCACAACTTGATGTTGAATAAGGATCAAAATCAGATTCTTGCTTAATTATAGATAATATTAAATTTGAATCTACTCCATACTTTTCAGATGCAGCATTTACTGCATTATATATCTTCTGCATATCAGCATCACTTCTACCAGATAATATAGATCCAGATTTTCCTTTTGAATTCACATACTTATTATTTAAAACCATAGGTATATCTTCTAAGTTTTGCCCTGCTGCACATTGTTGTATCGATCTATTAACATTATTTGTAGCTACAACAGTATTAGTAGCATTTGTACTATTTGTAGTACTCAAATTTTCATCATTTGTTGCTTGACTATTGGTTTTATTTATACCATCATTTATTGTATCCGCATTGTTTTTCTTAGAATTCTTTGCTGACTCCGCTAAATTTTTCATTACTAATTGAAATGCTAAATTCGATTCATCATTAGTACTACTACCGCTTGTTGAACTAGAATCACTAGTAATTTGTCCATTCCCTATCATATTCATTGCCAATAGTTGCTCATTTGAGATTTGATTTAAACTATCTATTGCCATCTTAAAATAACCTTCCTCTCAAAATTCATCTTAGGCATCTGAAAAAATAAATATCCACATATGCCTCTAATTATTTTCGAACTATTTTTTTAAACCTTTAACATAAAATACTATTTGATCATAATCTTCATAACTACCCTTTTTATAATAGCTCTTTGCTAATGCTAAAATTTTATATTTCCCTGAAATAAATGGTATAAAGCTATAATAGTGTTTTCTGCTATAGGCTTGTACCTTTTTCCACTCATTATTCTCCATTAGATAAAATTCATAACAAACATCCTTGCCACCTCTGCTTATAACCTCAAACGTCAATTCTTCATTTATGTCACCCTCCACTTTATTGGTTATTATTTTAGTTTCTATTACAGGTGGTGCTTCACTTACATATAAGCTTACTTGTTTCTTAGAGTCATATTCACCCTTGCACTTTAGATTTTTAGCATAAACTTCTATTGTATATTTACCTGCAATCTTAGGCACAAATCTTAATTTTTTATTCTTTGAGAATTCTGTTTGTTCAACAGAATTTCCATTAATCTTCGTTTCATATTTAACTACAACATTTTGCGTGTTTTGAATAATACATTCAAACTCAATAGTTTCTCCAATTAAATGAGTCTCCTTAAAAGGTAAAATTATATAATCTATCTCTCCCGGTACGTATTCCATAGCTTTTAAATGTATAACTGTCTGAGCATCATAAGGCTTGTTTGAGTATTTATCCTTAAGCATTATTTCTACTTCATATTCACCAGCTTGCTTAGGAATAAAATTAATCCAGTTAGATTTATTATAATCCACTCCCTCTAACTTCCTACTATCTTTCCTAATTATAAATGAATATTGAAGTCTTGTTCCACCTTCTCCATTAACCATTATGTTAACAGGCTCTCCAATTATAATTTTCTTTTCCTTATCAATTACTACATCCAAAATTTTTACTAGTTTTTTCCCTTTCTTTTCAATAGTAAATGCAATTTTTCTAGTATCCTCATATTCTCCCTTGTAGTTAAGATCCTTAACATATAATATAATTTCATATTCCCCAGCTTCCATTGGCTTCCATATGAATTCATCTTTATCTATAAAACCTGTATCTTCTTCAATAGGCCCCTTTACCTTATATTTATATAATATATTATTTCCACCTTGAACCTCAGAGGTAAATTTTATATCAGTTTCACTTGCTTGAGGTGAATTTAAGTCAGCTACAAAACTATTAATTTTAATATCCTTATACGGTTTAACAGTATATACTAAAATAGCCCTATCATCATATTCTTTATTAGAAAGAATACTCTTCACAAGACATAAAATCCTATAAGTTCCATTTTCCATCTCTTTATAGTATACATCACTTTTTGTAGAATAATCCTGTATGCAAACTGATTTCCCATCCTTGTAAATTTTATAAAATTTGTATAACAATATAATCTCATCTTTTTCACTAGCTTCGGCTTGAAGATTGGTTTGAACTACAAATTCAAGCTTTTCTCCAACAATTAATGACTTACTTAAACATTTAAAGTTTGTTATTTCTATTTTCCTAATATTTTTAACATTTACTTTTATAGTTCTGTAATCTTCAAAGCTTTCAGTAGATTCCATTCTTTTACATTGTATTAAAAATTCTTTTTCTCCTGCTTCAGTAGCCGTATATTTTAAAATATTACTTGTATCATAATCCCTAACTATATCCCAGTCCTTATATCTTTTAATATAAAACCTATATAAATACCCATTTGTATCATTTGATTTTACTTCTATAGAACACTTTTCACCAATGACAACTTCTTCTTTATCAATGATAATTTCCTTTATAACACTTACTTCTCTATCATTATTATCTTTTGATTCTTCTGATAATACATTGTTTTTTTCTAATATTACTTCATGAAGAATTTCACCTTTATTGTTTTTAACATTTATTTTTTTATCTTTATTTTCTGCTAGTTCTATTTTCAGATTATTATTTCTTTTACCATCTTCAGAAAAAGCTATCTCACCACAATCATCATTAGCCACTACTAGAGTTTCTTTTTCCTCCTTTAAAAGCTCTTTAACATCAAAAAATACAACATTATCTTCTGCATTATTTATTGTTTTTTTTAATTCTATTTTGTTTTCAGTAAAGTCTTCTTTTTTAATTCGTAATAGATCATCATTATCTACTATATCTTTGAAATCTATTTTTTCATTTCCTTCATTCACAGCTTTTTCAATAGATACTTCTTCGTGCATTATATTTATTGCTTCTCCTCTTACTATAGAGTAATCCTCCTTAGCTAGATAATCCAACGGCTTTCTTCCATCTTTTTCTCTCCCCTGTACCATAACCATATACTCCCCTTCTCTTTTAGGTTTCCACGCGCACTCATTGTTTTCTGAAAATTCTTGTATAGTATTCCAAATTCCGCCCTTACCAACAATAAATTTATATTCCAAATTTCCTATTTGACTGTCTACTTTACTTAATATATTTATTTCAGTGCCAACATTTTGTGGCGTTTGCTTATCAAAAATTATCTCAACATATTTCAACTGAAGTTCTTCCATGAAATCCATACCCCCTTTCATCATTGTTCTCAAGCAAGTCCCTATTATTATATTATACATTTATACCAATATTTGTAAATAACTTCAGTCAATTTTTATTTTAATTATATCATATTTCTTTATGCAAACTCATAGATGGAGTAGTTATTCAAAATAACATTTCACTTTTTTGTCTTTTAGATTAAAATTTCCTCAAAAAAAGAAGCCTATAATTTTCATTAAGCTTCTAAATATAATATATAAAACATAATTTTATTTTTTCATATGTCTACGATTAACTTTTTACAAGTTTTATTAAATTTTTTTCTAACCTTAAATTGTCTTCTTCTGTTCTTTTTTTAGCATTTGAAGTTTTTCCGCCACCTCTTCTGATTTTTTGTGAAAGATGCCTTTCTTCTAATAATCTATCAATATTCTTTTCATCATAAATAAAACCTTTAGGATTTATCACCTTTGCTTTTTTAGATAAACATATTGCAGCTACACCATAATCCTGAGAAACAATTATATCACCCTCTTTAGTTTCATTCATCACATACATATCTACACTTTGGAATCCGCTATCAACAACTTTAACTTGTGCATATTCGCTTTGGATAAAATGATGAATATCACAATAAATTATCATTGGAATTTCATGGTTCCTTGCTATTTTTTCAATAATGGAGATGCCTGGACAGGCATCTCCATCAATTATAATTTTCATTTAAATTAAAGTCTCTTTTCTAGTTCTGCTTTAATATCTTCATATCCTGGCTTTCCAAGTAGAGCAAACATGTTTTTCTTATATGCTTCAACTCCTGGTTGATCAAACGGATTTACACCTAAAATATATCCACTTATTCCACAAGCCTTTTCAAAGAAGTAAACCATATATCCAAAGTAATATGGTGAAAGTTCCGGTACATTTAATACAACGTTTGGAACTCCTCCATCATTATGAGCTAATAAAGTTCCTTGAGCTGCTTTCTTATTAACAAAATCCATACTCTTTCCAGCTAAGAAGTTTAAACCATCCATATCATTTTCAGCTGCTTCTATATTGATTTCATATTTTGCTTTTTGTACATTTATAACTGTTTCAAAAAGAGTTCTTCTTCCTTCTTGAATATATTGTCCCATTGAATGAAGATCAGTTGTAAAATCAACTGCTGCTGGAAACAATCCTTTATTGTCTTTTCCTTCTGATTCTCCAAATAATTGCTTCCACCATTCATTAAAGAAATGAAGTGATGGTTCATAGTTTACTAATACTTCAATTACTTTTCCTTTATTATATAAAGCATTTCTAACTGCTGCATATTGATAAGCTTCATTATCTTTAAGAGATGGCTTTGAATAAACTTCTCTTGCATCTGCAGCACCCTTCATCATTTCATCGATATCGATTCCTGCTGCAGCTATTGGTAATAACCCAACTGCTGTTAATACTGAGAATCTTCCTCCGATATCATCTGGAACTGCAAAGCTTTCATATCCTTCTGCATCAGCTAATGTCTTTAAAGCACCCTTAGCTTTATCTGTTGTTGCATAAATTCTTTTTCTAGCTTCCTCTGCGCCATATTTCTTTTCTAAATATGTTCTTAAAATTCTAAATGCTATTGCAGGTTCTGTAGTAGTACCTGATTTTGAAATTATATTTAAACTTATGTCTTTTCCATCTATTGCTTGTAAAAGTTCAGTCATATATGTAGAGCTAATATTATTACCTACATAAAATATTTTAGGAGCCTTTCTTTTATCATTATCTAGTGCATTATGAAAATTATTTGTTAGCATTTCAATTGCTGCTCTCGCACCAAGATATGATCCACCTATTCCAATAACTATTAGGATTTCTGAATCTGCTTTAATCTTTTCTGCTGATTTTTTAATTCTTGTAAATTCATCTTTGTCATAATTTACTGGTAAGTCAATCCAACCTAAAAAGTCATTTCCTGCTCCTGTTCCGTTATGTAACTTATCATGAGCACTTTTAACCATATCCTCCATATAATCAATTTCAGTCATAGCTAAATAAGGTGCAACTTTTGATAAATCTAATGATATCCCTTTATTCATTTTCTATTCTACCTCCATATACAATTAAAAATGTTTTTCTTTTCTAATTATATCACAATTTATAGCAATCTTAACTTATGTTTGTATTTTTTATTATTTGCATAAATATAAATAATAATTCTATTTTCTATATTTCCACTATTAAAAAAAGAGAAATATTTATACAATTCCTCTTTTTAATAGCGCTATTTATTTTTATATAACAATTTTTTGTTTAACAGCAATTTCGTCTGCAGCAACATCTATTTCTTTTTATAAAGCATAAAACTTCTTGTTTCGCCAATTCCTGTCCAGCTTTACACCCTTCTTGAAATCCTTCAACTCGCCCTTTTTCACGACCATCTTTAAATCCATCACAATAGCCTTGCTTATAACCTTCATTGTAAGCATCTGCTAGAACATCAGCAAAACGATCACGATTTCTATGATGGCAATCATTTATTTCATCACTTGATAGATTTCTTCCATCACTGGTTTCAAGTTCATCTACATCATTATTTCTGCATTCCCTTTCATCATTTCTGTTTCCCATATTCTTCTCTCCTTGTTAATTGATTATAATTTATTCAATTAAAAATATTTTCAAATAAAACTTTAGAAGTTTTAACAAGTCTTAATATTATATTATGCTAATTTATTATATTTGTTATTAATCATAGTGAAAAATATACAAGTGCACATATGTATGGAAACTATTGAGGTAATGGACATTAATTTTAATTTTTTCCTTGTTTTATTGAAAAATCACTACCACTCACAATACCTGTTAATGGTTATTAAATATTCCCTACTTACCATTCTAAAAATGTCTTAAAACAAGCGAAAAAGTAGCTACGATATAATATATTTTATATATAAAACGTAACTACTTAAATCATACTTATATTTAATTTTAATCTTTATAAATTATCTAAAATCAGTATCTACCTTTATTCAAACTCTATAGTTGCTGGTGGTTTTCCTGTACAATCATACATTACACGGTTAACCCCTTTTACTTCATTTATAATTCTAGTTGTTACTTTTCCAAGTAATTCCCAAGGAAGTTCAGCTGATTCAGCTGTCATGAAATCACTTGTAGTTACTGCACGAAGTGCTATTGCATAATCATAAGTTCTTTCATCTCCCATTACACCTACTGAGCGCATATTAGTAAGTCCTGCAAAATATTGACCTATTTCTCTATCAATCCCTGCTTTTACAATTTCTTCTCTATAAATATAGTCAGCATCTTGAACGATTTTAACTTTTTCAGCTGTTACTTCACCTATTATACGTATTCCAAGACCTGGTCCTGGGAACGGTTGTCTATAAACTAAATTTTCAGGTATATCAAGTTCTAAACCTGCTCTACGTACTTCATCTTTAAATAATAATCTTAATGGTTCTATTATTTCTTTAAAATCTACACAATCTGGAAGTCCTCCAACATTATGATGTGATTTTATAACTGCAGATTTACCAAGACCACTTTCAATTACATCTGGATAAATAGTTCCTTGTACTAAGAAATCAACTGATCCTATTTTCTTAGCTTCTTCTTCAAATACTCTGATGAATTCTTCACCAATTATTTTTCTCTTTTGTTCGGGTTCTTCTATTCCAGCTAATTTTTCATAAAATCTTTCTTGTGCATTTACACGAATAAAGTTTAAATTGTATTGTCCATTAGGTCCAAATACTTCTTCAACTTCATCTCCTTCATTTTTACGAAGTAAACCGTGATCAACGAATACACATGTTAATTGATTTCCAATAGCTTTCGAAAGCAATACTGCTGCAACAGAAGAATCAACTCCGCCTGATAATGCACATAACACTTTACCATTTCCAACTTTTTCACGTATTTCTTCAATTGTCTTTTCAACAAATGAGTCCATTTTCCAATCTCCAGAACATCCACAAACATCATATACAAAGTTTGAAAGCATCTTTGTTCCTTCTTGTGTATGCATTACTTCTGGATGGAATTGAACTGCATATAAATTCTTTTCTTCACATTCCATACCTGCAACTGGACATGCTGGAGTGTTTGCAACTATTTTAAAGCCTTCTGGTGCTTTTTCTATGTAATCTGTATGACTCATCCAACAGATTGTAGATGGTGATACACCGTTAAAAATCTTTGATTCTATGTTAACATCAACTTTTGTCTTCCCATATTCACTTACAGGAGCTGTTGAAACTTTTCCTCCAAGAACATGTGACATTAATTGTGAACCGTAACATATCCCAAGTATAGGAATTCCAGTTTCAAATAATGTTTTATCACATAAAGGAGAATCTTCGCCATATACACTATTTGGGCCACCTGTAAATATTATTCCCTTTGGATTCATTTCTTTTATTTTATCAACACTTAAGGTATATGTATGAACTTCACAATACACATTGCATTCTCTAACTCTTCTAGCAATTAATTGATTATATTGTCCGCCGAAATCAATAACTAAAATTAATTCTTTTTTCATGCTTTCCTCCTAAAAAATTATTCTACTTGTATTATTAACTAAATACCTTAATTTATCAATACAAAATACAATTTTTTATATTTATGTACTTTGTTAAAGGTTAAAAGCTTATATCATCTAAAGACGGCGGGTTTAAACCACGCGCATAGAAATTAAAATTGTACATTGTGCATTATTTAAACAGTAATTATTTAGGTTAATCAATAATTAACAACTATTGTCCTACACTATAATTAGGAGCTTCTTTAGTGATATTAATGTCATGTGGATGACTTTCTCTAAATCCAGCCGATGTTTGAACTACAAAATTAGCTGTTTCATATAAAATGTCAAAGTTCTTTGATCCTAAATATCCAAGTCCTGATTTAATTCCCCCTATTAATTGGAAGATAGTATCAGCAACATATCCCTTATAAGCAATTCTTCCTTCAACGCCTTCTGGAACTAATTTTTTATTACCTTCTTGGAAATATCTATCCTTAGATCCACATTCCATAGCAGCTAAAGATCCCATCCCTCTATAAACTTTATAACTTCTTCCTTGATATATTTCCATTGCCCCTGGTGCTTCTTCACAGCCTGCAAGTAATGATCCCATCATTGCAACAGATGCTCCCGCTGCTAATGCTTTTACTATGTCTCCTGAATATTTTAGTCCACCATCTGCAATTACAGGAATGCCATATTTTCTACCTATTTCCGCACAATCCATAACAGCTGTTAATTGAGGAACTCCAACTCCGGCAACTACCCTAGTAGTACAAATTGATCCTGGTCCAATACCAACTTTAATACAATCTGCTCCAGCTTTTATTAAATCTTCTGTAGCTTCAGCTGTAGCAATATTTCCAGCTATAACTTGAAGATCAGGATATGCTTTTTTAATTTGCGAAACTGCATCTATAACACCTTTTGAATGTCCATGTGCTGTATCAAGAGTGATAACATCAACTTGAGCTTTAACTAGTGCTTCAACTCTTTCCATCATGTTTCCAGTAACACCTACTGCTGCTCCACATAACAATCTACCTTTATCATCCTTTGCAGCATTTGGGAACTTTCTTACTTTTTCAATATCTTTCATTGTGATTAAGCCTTTTAAATATCCGTCCTTATCAACTAGTGGTAATTTTTCAACTTTATGTTTCTTTAAGATTTCTTTAGCTTCTTCTACTGTAGTATTTTCTGATGAAGTTATTAAATTATCTTTTGTCATTACTTCTGAAATCTTTCTTTGAAAATCTGTTTCAAAGATTATATCTCTGTTAGTTATTATTCCAATTAATTTTCCATCTTCAGTTGTGATTGGAACTCCTGATATTCTATATCGTGACATTAAGTTTTCTGCATCTTGAATAAGATGATCTTGTGATAAGAATATAGGATCCGTAATAACTCCATTTTCCTGTCTCTTAACTCTATCAACTTCTTTTGCTTGTTCCTCAATATCCATATTTTTATGTATAATCCCAATTCCGCCTTCTCTTGCAATCGCAATAGCCATCTTTGATTCAGTTACTGTATCCATTCCAGCACTTATTAAAGGAATATTTAACTTTATTGTTTTAGTTAAGTATGTTTTTGTACTTACTTCTCTTGGTAATATATCTGATTTATTAGGTACTAGTAATACATCATCAAAAGTGTACGCAGTTTTAATTATTTTTGCCATTATAAATCCCCCTTAGATTTGAATTATTTATTTCATTTTTTCTATTTTATGACTTTAAAGTTGCATATTTTAATCTATTTTTATGTATAAAAAAAGCACATTAACCTTCTAAGTGATGTTAATATGCTAATAAAAATCTATATTTAGCCTATACCAATATCACTCATAGTCGGAAATTTACGGCTTCCGCTAGATACTCCTTGCCATATTCAAGGTATATACGAGTTTTTAAATGTGCTATGTTTTGAATTAAAACTATTATAATGTATGTATAATGTAAAGTCAATAAATTTGAAATTAAAATTGCAATTTCAGTATTGTTATCTATGCTTACATCATACATATCTTTCATTCATTTTTCTGAGATAATGAAGTTGTATTCGTTATTGTTTCCGTTTTTAGCATGTCATTATCCCCTTCTATATCAAATTCTCCACCATTAACAATAGCACGACATTCACTTAACGTAGTATCCTCCGGTAAGTTCTTCAAGCTATTTTTATCTAAATACTTACTCAATCCAGCTGTAGCTTTCATGTATGAGACTGTTTTAACTTCTTCTAACAAATTGTTTTTTAATTTATATGATTCAGCTGCCATTACAACTTTTCTACATTGATCCACAACCTTAACCTTTTTAGCTTCTTTTATATATCCATTTACATTAGGTAAAATTGCAGCTGACAAAATTCCTATAATTGCTATTACTGCTATTATTTCAATTAAAGTAAATCCCTTACTCTTTCTACGTTTATTAAGAATTACTTTTCTACAAGCGTTTCTAATTTTTTCTTTTTTAATTATCACTTTTATAATCTTAATATTATAATAATTTTTCATTAATAATCCACCTCACATCTTTTTTATTATCTAAATTATGTCTATTCCATGATTTCTTATACACACTATTAACATAATTTCTAGTAATTTTTGATTAGAGATATTATCTCAATGATATTTATACTAATATTATATAGATATCCTATATAGCTTAATATTAGAATATCTATATTTGAAAATAGAATAAGGGTAAGCACTTATAGTAAATGCTTACCCTTTTAATTATTAGAATATTTCTTTATTTATAAATTATCTTAGTACATTCCATCCATTCCCATGCCTGCCCCACCTGGCATTGCTTGTTCTTTTGATGGAATATCAACTACTGCAACTTCTGTTGTTAAAAATGTTGAGGCTACTGATGCTGCATTTTGAAGTGCTGATCTAGTGACCTTAGTTGGATCTACTATTCCGCCCTTTAACATGTTTATATATGTTCCATGTAATGCATCATATCCTATTCCTGGTTCGCTACTTTTAACTTTTTCGATTATTACTGATGCTTCAACTCCTGCATTAGTTGCTATTTGTCTTACTGGTTCTTCTAATGCTTTAACTATTATATTTATACCAACTTGTGTATCAGGAACATCTGAAGTTAACTTAGCAACTTCATTCATTACATTGATATAAGCAGTTCCACCACCAGCTACTATTCCTTCTTCAACAGCAGCTTTTGTTGCAGCTAAAGCATCTTCAATTCTAAGTTTCTTTTCTTTAAGTTCAGTTTCAGTTGCTGCACCAACTTTGATTACTGCAACTCCACCAGCTAATTTAGCTAATCTTTCTTGTAACTTTTCTGTATCAAATTCTGAAGTTGTTTCTTCAATTTGAGCTTTTATTTGGTTAATTCTTTCTTTTATAGAAGTAGAATCACCTTTACCATTAACTATAACTGTATTTTCTTTACTTACTTTAATACTATCAGCTGTACCTAACATATCAACAGTAACTTCTTTTAAATCTCTTCCTAATTCTTCAGCTATAACAGTTCCACCAGTTAATATAGCTATATCTTGTAACATTTCTTTTCTTCTATCGCCAAACCCTGGAGCCTTTACAGCTACACACGTAAATGTTCCTCTTAGTTTATTAACTACGAGTGTTGCCATTGCTTCACCTTCGATGTCTTCAGCAATAATTAATAATTTCTTGCCTGCTTGAACTATTTGCTCAAGTATAGGTAAAATTTCTTGAATACTTGTAATCTTCTTGTCTGTTATTAATATATATGGATTATCTAAATTAGCTTCCATTTTTTCAGTATCTGTAGCCATATAAGGCGATACATATCCTCTATCAAATTGCATTCCTTCAACTACATCTAATTCTGTTCCCATTGATTTAGATTCTTCTATAGTAATAACACCTTCATTTCCAACCTTCTCCATAGCATCTGCTATCAACTTACCAACTTCTTCATCAGAAGCTGAAATTGCTGCAACTCTAGCTATATCTTCTTTACCTTCTACTTGCTTAGAAATCTTTTGAATTTCTTCTACAGCTTTATCTACAGCCATTTTAATACCTGTTCTAATTAAGATCGGATTAGCTCCAGCTGTAACATTCTTTAATCCTTCTCTAATTATAGCTTGTGCTAGTAGTGTTGCAGTTGTAGTTCCATCTCCAGCCACATCATTAGTTTTTGTTGCAACTTCTTTAACTAATTGAGCTCCCATATTTTCAAATGGATCCTCTAACTCTATCTCTCTTGCAATTGAAACTCCATCATTTGTTATTAATGGTGAACCAAATTTTTTATCTAATACAACATTTCTACCTTTAGGTCCTAAAGTAATCTTAACTGTATCTGCTAATTTATCTACACCTATTTGCATAGATCTTCTTGCATCTTCTCCGAATTTTAACATCTTAGCCATTTATATAACACGCTCCTTATAATAATTTATTTTATTTTCTGATTATCTTTGAATTTTCAACTTAAATTTCAAATTATTTATTCAACTATCGCTAGTATGTCTTCTTGTTTTAATATCGTATATTCTTCTGTATCTACTTTTACTTCTGTACCAGCATACTTAGAGTATAAAACCTTATCTCCAACCTTAACTTCCATATCTACTCTTTTCCCATCTACAATAGCTCCAGGGCCTACTGCTACAACTTCTGCTTCTTGTGGTCTTTCCTTTGCAGTACCAGTTAAGACTATCCCGCTTTTTGTCTTTTCCTCTGCCTCTAATTTTTTAATTACTACTCTTTCACCAAGTGGTTTAATGTTCATGAAAAACCCTCCTTATAATATATACCTTATTTTTATTTTTTTGTTAGCACTCGTCAATGTTGAGTGCTAATATAATTATAATATCCCTTATAGTCATATAATTCAAACATTACTTCTAATATTATATCCCTTTTTTCAGCGAATATTACTCATTATGTTAAATTATATCGCATTTGCTTAAATTTTCTCCATTTTATCGTGATTATAAATATTTTTTAATTAAAAACTCCAATCAAGTAAATCATACTGATTGGAGTTTTACTTCTTTAGTTATATAAAAAGACAACAACCCGTCAAAGAGGCAAAATAAACTAGCATCTTGACTTGTTATTTTTTAAGTCCTAAATATTATCTTTCTAAGTTTATATCATGATATTCTTCTATTGTTTTATTAGATAATACACTCTTAATTGTTCCTTGTTGATTTATTTTTGTAAATGGTGCTTTAGCTTTCATTACTGATACAATCTTAGCAGCTCCATTTATACAACCACCTTCACACATCATACCTTCAATAAAATTTCCATCTAATTTACCAACCTTAGCCATAGTCATAGTCTTCTTGATCTCTGCTCCACCCGAAATTTTAACTGGCTTAAAGTCTACATCAACACCTTTTTCTTGTACGTAGTTTTCTATAGCAGCAGTTAATCCTCCACCTAAAGCAAAATTTCTACCAAAGATTGAAGCCTCATCAACTACTATATCTTCACATGTTGTAGGATCTATTTCAAACGCATCAAATAAGGCTATTAATTCTTCAAAAGTTAATACATAATCAACTGAATCTTTTATAGAATCTATTAACACTTCATTTTTCTTAGCAGTACAAGGTCCTATGAATACTACTTTAGCATCCTTATCTTTAGCTTTTATATATCTACCTGTAGCTACCATTGGCGAAACAGTTCCTGAAATTCTTTCAGCTTGATCTGGCATGATTTTTTCAATATAACTTAAGAATCCTGGGCAACATGAATTAGTCATATAGCTATCGCCCTTTTCCATTCTCTCTACAAATTCATTACTTTCATGTACAGTAACAGCATCTGCTCCGCATGCTGCTTCTAACATATCTGTAAATCCTAATGCTTTAATTGCATTCTTAACTTGTCCATAAGTTGTCTTTGGTCCAAATTCTCCAGTTATCGCTGGTGCTACTACAGCATAGATATTGCCGTTTTGTGTTAATCTATTAACAACCTTGACGATTGAACTTTTATCTTCTATAGCTCCAAATGGACACGCTGACATACAAGCACCACAATTTACACACTTATTTTCTTGAATTTCAGCACTGAAATCTTCTACGTTATAGCTTAATGCCCCTGTTGGACATGATTTCTTACAAGGTCTCATATCTTCTGCAATAGCATTGTAAGGGCATGCCTTATTACACATTCCGCATTCCTTACATTTATCAAGATCAATATAAGCTCTTCCATCAACATATGTAATCGCTCCAAAATTACATGAACTTTCACACTTATGAGCTATACAATTTCTACACGCATCAGTAACTTGAAATTTCTTTGTTGGACATCTATCACATGCTGTTTTTATAACATATAATATTTGCTTTTCTTCATCTATATCCACTAGTTCTTGTGCATTCTTACCACTTGGCATACAACCGGCCGCAAGTTTTGCTCTTTCTAAAACTACATCTCTTTCGTGTTCAACAGTATCTCTATAATTTGCAATTTCTCCTGTAATCATATCATAAGGAATTTTCTCTATTTCTTCTTTGCTGATTTTATTTTCCTTTGCTAATACTGCAACTCTAGTAAGAACCTCATGTTTTAGTTTTAAAAGTTGATTATCAAATTGAAACATTATGCACACTCTCCCATGAATAATTTTATATTATTTTTTAGCATGAGATAATTATAACATATTATTGTTAAAAATATAACAAGTATTATGTAGTTTAAATTTTCTGAATTTTCCAATTTTTATTTTAATTTGTATCTACTTAGTTTTAATATTTTTCAATCTTTACTCTTCAATTTTTATTTTATTTTCCCGTGCATAATAAAAAAGATATTGTTGTGCAAATCCAGCTACTTCACCGAATTTACTTCTTGCAAAAATTCTGATTTTATTTAAAGATGAATCCTCTGCTCCATAAAAATGAATCATAGCTCGTTTAACCCATACATCTACTGGAAATGCTGAAGTCTTTTCCATAGAAAATAACATTATGCAATCAGCAACCTTAGCTCCAACACCCTTAAATTCTTGTAGCGCATTATGACATTCATCATCATTTAAACTTTTTATATAATCTAAATCGTATTTCATAGATGAATTTTCTTCATCTATATTTGAATTCCCTTTTTCCATTTTAGAACTATATGCATTTTTAATTGTATCAATTAAGTATTTACTTCTAAATGAAGCTCCTGTTTCTTGTATTTCTTCTAGGGTAGCATCTTTTATGTCAGATATACATGGAAAAGTATAATAAGTCTTATCTTTATATTCAATTTTTTTGCCCCATTTAATTGATATTTTGTTTACAGTTTTTTTTATTGATGGAATATTATTTCTTGCAGAAATAATAAAACTTAGTAACATTTCAAATGAGTCTTGATTTAAAACTCTTATGCCATATCCAAACTCAATACTTTGTCTAAGCAAAGTATCTTTTGATAATTCATCTTTTATTTTTGAATAATCTCTATCTAAATCAAAATATTTTAACCAGATTTTTTTCACTTCTTCTTCTGTTGAATTATATATTAAGATATTATTGTCCTGTTCCTTAAGTTCTATTACCTTTCCAAAAGCAATAATAATATAATTACTTTCTGCAATTTCCTCAAATCTAAAGATTTGTCCACACTCAAATATATGTTTCAACTTAAAATTCTTAACTTCTTCTATTATTACATAGTCATCACAAGACTTTACTGTTTTATAATCCATTCTATCCTCAAACCTCCTAAATATGTTTATCATACTTTTCAATTGATAATGTACAATTGAACATTAATCCTGAAATTACTCTGCATTCTTCTAAATATATATATCTATTTATGCTTCTCTTTAAGAATAATATCTTCTAAAATTTCAGCACTAATTTCTATCATTAGTGTACACCTTTTTACATTTATATATTCTTTCTTTAAATCAATGCATTTAATATATCCTAGCTTTTCCTTAAATCTTTCAATAAATTCTCTTGTCATTTCTTTAACTATAGGACTTTTATGTCCACTTACTTCAGTAAACATTATCCCAATTACTCCAATAGATCCAGTTACTACGCCACAAACATCACCAGTTGCCATTCCGCCACCAAAACCAGCCATAACTTTTAGTGTTCGCTCCGATAAATTCAAATTATATTCTTCATTTGCTGCATACATTATACATTCTGCACAATTTAAGTCATATTCTTCATTCCAATATTTTTCAGCTGTTTCTTTTAACATTTATATACCATCCTTGCCTAAAAATTATTCTCCTTTAATATATTATATCATTTAGATTATAATCATCAATGAAAAAGACTCCAGAATTATTATTCTGAAGCCTTTTTCTCTATACTATTAATTCTACTTTACTATTTAGAATAATCGTAGAATCCTTTTCCTGATTTTCTTCCAAGCCATCCAGCTCTAACATATTTTCTTAATATGCTACTAGCTCTGTACTTGCTATCTCCTGTTTCACTAAATAAAACATCCATGATAGCTAAACAAACATCTAATCCTATAAGATCTCCTAATGCTAAAGGTCCCATTGGGTGATTAGCACCGTATTTCATTGCATTATCTATATCTTCAACTGAAGCAATTCCTTCTTGTAATATAAAAGATGCTTCATTAATCATTGGAATAAGAATTCTGTTAACTACGAATCCTGGAGCTTCTTTAACTTCAACAGGTTCCTTTCCTATTTCAACAGATAATGCTTTAACAGCATCAAAAGTTTCATCAGATGTAGCTATACCTTTAATTATTTCAACTAGCTTCATTACTGGAGCTGGATTAAAGAAATGCATTCCTATAACTTTATCTGGTCTCTTTGTTGCTGAAGCAACTTCAGTAATTGATAAAGATGAAGTGTTTGAAGCTAAAATTGTTTCAGCCTTACAAATTCCATCTAATTCAGCAAATATTTCTTTCTTTATTTTCATGTTTTCTATAGCAGCTTCAACTACTAAATCGCAGTCAGCAGCAAGCTTCATGTCAGTTGTTCCTGAAATTCTTGAAAGTATTTCTACTTTAACTTCTTCAGTCATTCTTCCTTTAGCAACTTGCTTTTCTAATCCTTTAGTAATTCCAGCTATTCCTCTATCAACAAATTCATCTTTTATATCTCTTACTATTACTTCGCAACCCTTTTGAGCGAATGCTTGAACAATACCAGCACCCATAGTTCCTGCTCCAAGTACAAAAATCTTTTTCATTAATTATTCCTCCTCAAAATTTTTGATTATAGATATACTTAGTTAAAATAATTTATTTTATACATAATAACTCAAAGCTATTATGTATATTTTGTATCAAACAAAAAAGTATGTTCACCTTATAGTATAAGGCTATTAGATGAACATACTGACATAGTTGAAATAATTTATTTCATCCATAATAAATACCAAGTCAAAGCTACTATATATATCTTGTGTCAAATGAGAAAGCAATATTCATTTCATAGTATAAGGCTATTAGATGGACATACTGACGTAGCATGACATAAAATAGACTAGCAGCATAATGACTTGTTAATCTTTAATATGCTTTAACTAAGAATTAATTCAAATTAATATTTTATATTTTTGAATAATAGCTTTTCTTGTCATATTATTCAGCGTTCTTTATTTCTTTAACTTGAGCTGTTAATTCTGGTACTACCTTAGCGATGTCTCCAACTATTGCATAATCTGCAAGCTTCATTATTGGAGCTGAGTCATCTTTATTAACAGCAATGATTAAATCTGATTCTTGCATACCAGCAACGTGTTGGATAGCTCCCGAAATACCACAAGCTATATAAATTTGAGGTCTAACAGTTTTACCAGTTTGACCAACTTGATATGCTCCATCAATCCATCCATTTTCAACTGCTGCTCTTGATCCAGCTACAGTTCCGTCTAAAGCTTTTGCTAATTCCTTAAGTAGTTCAAAGTTTTCTTTGCTTCCAACTCCTCTACCACCTGATACTATGAAATCTGCTTCAGCTATATCTATAATTTCTTTCTTAGATTTAACAATTTCTAAAACCTTAGTCATTATATCGCTTTCAGCTAATTTAACTTCAACCTTTTCAATTTTGCAGTTTGCTGCGTCAGTAGTAATTTTTGCAAATACTCCTGGTCTTACTGTAGCCATTTGTGGTCTATGATCTGGACAAGCAATTGTAGCCATTAAGTTTCCACCAAATGCTGGTCTTGTAGCTAAAAGAGCTCCGCCTTCAACTTCAACTTCAATTGAAGTACAGTCAGCAGTTAATCCAGTTGATAATCTAGCTGCTACTCTTGGACCTAAATCTCTTCCAATAAAAGTAGCTCCTACGAATAATATTCCTGGCTTTCTTTCGTTAGCTAAATCACAGATAACCTTAGTATAAGCGCCAGTTGTATAGTGCTCTAAATCTTTGTCATCAGCAACTAAAACTTCATCAGCACCGTGCTGCGCTAATGTCTTTGCTAATGCATCTATGTTATTTCCTAGTAATAAAGCAGTTAACTTTACTCCTAATTCATCAGCAATTCTTCTACCTTCTCCAAGTAGTTCTAAAGATACTTTTTGTAACTCGCCTTCTCTTTGTTCAGCAAAGACCCAAACGCCTTTGTAATCTTCTATATTCATATTAAATTACCCTCCTATTATCTTAGATGTAGTGTTTTTCTTTTAATTTTCCTACAACATAATATGCTGCATTTTTAGGTGATTCTCTAACTATTTCTCCGGCACCTTTAACTTCTTTAGTCATTGACTTTTTAACCTTTGTAGGTGAACCTTTAAGTCCTAATTCATTCTTATCTACATCTATATCATCTGCTGACATAACCTTGATTTGATCATCATTCGTTGCGAATATATCAGCTATATTCATGTATCTAGCTTCATTTAATTCTTCGATTGCAGTTAATAGACATGGAGTTTTAACTTCTACCACTTGATATCCATCTTCTAATGCTCTCTTTACTATTAATGTATTACCTTCAACTTTAATGTCTTGAACGTAAGTTACTTGAGGAATGTTTAAATGTTCAGCTATTTCTGGTCCAACTTGCGCTGTGTCTCCATCAATTGCTTGTCTTCCAGCAAGTACTATATCATAATCTAACTTTTTAATAACTCCTGCAAGTGACTTTGAAGTAGCTAACGTATCAGCTCCTCCCATACATCTATCTGTTAATAGGATAGCTTCATCAGCTCCCATACATAATGCTTCTCTAAGTACAGCTTTAGCCATTGGAAGTCCCATTGTTATAACTGTTACCTTAGCACCATTAGTTTCTTTTAATTGTAATGCACCTTCTAAAGCATGTTTGTCCTCTGGATTCATTATTGATGGAACTCCATCTCTTATTAACGTACCAGTTTTAGGATCAATCTTTACTGCTGCAGTATCTGGAACTTGTTTTATACAAACTACTATATTCATTATAAAATTCCTCCTATCTTAAAATGCTTCCTGCGATAACCATCTTTTGAACTTCTGAAGTTCCTTCATAGATTTCTGTTATCTTAGCATCTCTCATCATTCTTTCAACTGGGTATTCTTTAGTGTAACCATATCCACCAAAGATTTGTACTGCCTTAGTTGTAACTTCCATTGCAACATCTGCTGCAAATAATTTAGCACGAGCAGCTTCAAGTGAGTATGGCTCACCAGCTTGTTTCTTGCATGCAGCTTTGTATACTAGATACTTAGCAGCTTCAATCTTAACATCCATTTCAGCAATGTACCATTGTAATCCTTGGAATGCTGAAAGTGGTTTTCCGAATTGTTTTCTTTCTTTCATGTATGCAACTGCTTCCTCGAAAGCTCCTTCTGCAATACCTAAAGCTTGAGCAGCTATACCAATTCTTCCTCCATCAAGAGTCTTCATTGCTATACCAAATCCCTTACTTTCTCTACCAATTAAGTTTTCTTTTGGTACTATACAATCTTCCATAACTAATTCAGTAGTTGAAGATGCTCTAATACCCATCTTGTTTTCATGTTTTCCTACTGAGAATCCTTTGAATGATTTTTCTACGATAAATGCAGAAATACCTTTAGTTCCTTGGCTCTTATCTGTCATAGCAAATATTATGAAAGTTTCAGCAACTCCACCATTTGTTATAAAGATTTTTGAACCATTTAATATATAGTTATCTCCATCTAATACAGCTGTTGTTTGTTGTCCTGCAGCATCTGTACCAGCACCTGGTTCAGTTAAACCGAAAGCACCAAGTTTCTTACCTTTGCAAAGATCAGGTAAATATTGTGCTCTTTGAGCTGGAGTACCATTTTCAAAAATTACTGACGCACATAATGATGTATGAGCTGAAAGTATAACTCCTGTAGTAGCACAAACTTTTGATAATTCTTCTACAGCTATTATGTAAGAAAGAACATCTCCGCCTGCTCCACCAAATTCTTTACCGAATGGGATACCCATTACTCCTAATTTAGCCATCTTTTCAACGTTTTCCATAGGGAATCTTTCTGTTTCATCAATTTCAGCAGCTATTGGTTTAACTTCGTTTACTGCGAATTCTCTGATCATTTGTTGTACTAATTGTTGTTCTCTAGTTAATTCGAAATTCATTAAATTATCCTCCTTGTTAATTAAACCTATTTGATACCAAACTATATATAAATCTCTAATAGATTTTTAACTTAATCTTTAAATATTATTTGTTATTTAAAATTATTTATTTTGGAAATTCTTTTCTGTTCTTCTTTCTAAGAACGCAGTCATTCCTTCTGTTTGATCTTCTGTTGCAAAACATTTACCAAAATCTTCTGCTTCTATTAATATAGCTGCATCGATATCAACTTGCATTCCTCTATCAATAGCATCTTTACAATATGCCACTGCCTTTGGAGCATTAGCTGCAATCTTATTTGCCATTGCTTTTGCTTCATCCATTAAACTTTCTAATGGAACTATTTTATTTACTAAACCTATTCTGTAAGCTTCTTCAGCTTTAATAATGTCACAAGTATATATTAATTCTTTAGCTTTTCCAGGTCCTACAATTCTAGCTAATCTTTGAGTTCCACCAAATCCAGGAGTTATTCCAAGACTTGCTTCTGGTTGACCAAATTTAGCTTTTTCTGAAGCTATTCTTATGTCACATGACATAGCAAGTTCACATCCACCACCAAGAGCAAATCCTGATATAGCTGCAATAACTGGCTTATCCAATTTTTCTAATCTTCTGAAAACATTGTTTCCTAAGATTCCAAATTCTTTACCTTGTTCTTCGTTAAGATCTTTCATTTCTGCAATATCTGCTCCGGCTACAAAAGATTTTTCCCCAGCACCAGTTAATATAACTGCATATACATTGCTGTCTTTTTCTAAATCTTCTAAAACAGTATCCAAATCTTTTAATGTTTCTGAATTTAATGCATTTAGTGCCTTTGGTCTATTGATTGTAACAATAGCTAAATGTCCTTCTTTTTCAAGAATCACATTTTTTAATTCCATGTTAAGGTCCTCCTTCAAACTTGCTTATTTATTTTTTTAATTTTCTTACTATTTCTAATAATTTTTTAATCCATTTGTTAATATTATAACAAATGAATCCAAAAAAATATTTAGGTTATAAAACCCTAATTAAAATTATAATACGTACTTAATTTATTTGCAATAAAATATTATGTTTTATTTAGAAGTTTTTTAGCTATTGCATTCTTTTTGATTATTTTCATTCATGTAGAAAATCAGCAATATATTAGGCATACAAAATGAGAAAACAAGTGAAATATACATTGCATCTCTCACTTGTTATTTTCTTTCTATATGCTTAAATAATAATAATAATAATTAAATTTTTAACTATCACTTTCATTTAATAAATAAATTAAAGTTAGCAAACTTTCACTTAAATGTACATTTTCTACCTTAACAGGCTCAGGAACTACTAAGTCTACAGGTGCAAAATTCCAGATTGCTCTTATACCACCCTTTATTAATCCATCAGCAACATTTTGTGCATTTTTTCTTGGAACACATATTATTCCTATATCAATTTTATGTGAATTTAAAACAGATGCCATTTCATCTATATCCATAATTTCTACATCTCTAATTTTCATTCCTATTAATTTAGGATTTGCATCAAATATAGCTGTTATTTTAAAACCCATATTTTCAAATCTTGAATAATTTGAAACCGCTTGACCTATATTACCTGCTCCAACTAATGCCGCTTCGTATCCCCTACCTAATCCTAATATAGAGCCAATTTGGTTATAAAGTTCTTTCACATTATATCCGTATCCTTGTTGTCCAAAATCCCCAAAACAATTTAGATCTTGTCGAATCTGAGATGCCGTAAACCCTATTTTCTCACCTAATTCTTTTGATGAAATTCTATCTACTTCATGTTTCATAAGTTCCTCAAGATATCTATAATATTTAGGCAATCTTTTTATAACTGCCATAGATATATTTTTATTCTTATCCATATATATTTTCTCCTACCTCAATATTTTAATATTTAGTCTATTTTTTAACAATCTATATTTAATAATCTAAATTACATAGAATCTTCAAAACTTTATTCCATTAATAATTGTTATGCTTTATAATTTTACCACACTTATATATTATTATGTTAGTGTTAATAAAAGTATTTCATGAAAATCAAATTTATTATTCTCTTAAAACAATATAAAAATAGACTATCTTAAAAATAATTAAAAAAATACATCTAAATAATTTTTGATTATTTAGATGTATTTTTTCTTATATGTGGTAATCAATTAAATTGCTTTACTTACTTTACTATCATTTAAAAACACATTATTTAGAACCATATTTAATACACTGTCACAAACATAATATGAAAATGTTAAATCATTATGATAATCTAATATTCCGTCATATTGTTTTTGTAATTGTAATATAAACTCTTTTATATTACTTGGTTCTATATGGGTATATATTATACCTGTTGGCTTAAAATCCTTAGCTATTTTAGCTAATTTATTTTCATATAGCATATGATGTTTTACTGCACTAGTACTTTTGAATTCCCATCTATAATAATGTGGGGCACAAAAAAAATCACATAAAAAGTGACATATTACTCCAAGTTCCTCACTAAACTTTCCAACAGTCATATCATAATAAACATCTTCTAGCGTTAATGAAGATAAATGTGTAATTTTTTCAACTATCATATCTATACTTTCATCAAAATAATGTTTCTTAAATTTATATTTAGGTGTGCAGTCTGGTTTGATGTTCCCCCATACAAATCTTTTATTATTAATTAAATAAATGCTCTTTGAATTAGCATATTTTATAATATTCTCGCCCATAGCTTTGTGAGTATTAATCATCAAAGTCTAATCACATCCTCTATATTTTAATTATTTTAATAAAAAACTCTTTAGCTTTACACGTAGTAATCTTTAATATAATTAAAATTTATTTCATACTCATATAATAATACTCTAACTTAAAATTTACAACACCTTAATGATTAGTTGGGACAAATATTATCTCTAAAAATCCCAATAATTATTCAAATTGTTAACTAATTAAACTTGATTCGGAAAAATAAGTATTTTAATCTAATATATTCACCCATCAAAATAAATATTTACTTGAAACATATCTGTCTACATTCCTTTAACAATCACACCCATATATGCTATGTAAACTCCCCCCTTGATTTTTCTAAATATAAACAATCTTTTAAAATGGATATTTTAAATTTTAAATATTGATACTACATCTAAAAGTTTATCTGCACATTTTTTTGTTTTATTTGTTTGATTTACAACTTCTTCTGTTAAATTAACTACATCATTTGTTGCCTGTGAAACTTCATTTATAGATGCAATAATATCTTGTGTAGAGTGAACCTATTATGATATTTTGCTGCAAACTTGAAATTTAAATTAATAAACAAACTATTCATATATCTTAACATTTTAAAATATAGCGTTTATTATCCTCTAAACTTTGCCAGTAAAAACATACCTAAGTCCTTGTCTAAATTTATTATATGCTTTCTATAAACTTTGAAAATTTTTTCATATATATCTACAATAATCGATGCCGATAATTCTTTACTTTCCAAGATATTTCTTAATTTTTTAAGATCATTTTTAAATACTTCATGCTGATCATGTTGTAAATTGTATTTAGGATACTCATTTTGTTTTTGAATAGCTTCCTCTTCGTTAAAATGCTTAATCACATATTTTTCAAGACAATCTAGTTCTTTAATAAGTTTAATTTTACTTTTTTCTTGTTTAAGATTAAATAATAAGTTATTAATTTGGAGAAATATTTCTTTATTTTGGCTATCAATATTACTAATTCCTGTAGCTAAATTATCATCCCAATTTGAATTCATAAAAAGCAGAATAATTTCTGAAGTAATATATGATTTATTACCATAAAGTTCTATAGATTCATCATTATTTTTATTAAGGGAACTATGTTTTGCTGAATAGATGCTCCAATGCAAATTATTACTTAAAATTTGAGTATTTCGTTTTAAAAGCTCAGACATAAAATTATCCCTCCTATAAATTATATTTAAAATTTAAATCTTTGAACCATTTCATTTAGTCTTTCTGCAAGTAGTGCTTGGCTTTTAGCTGTTAATGCAATCTCTTCTATTCCTTTAGTTGTTTCATTAATATTATTTACAATTTCTTCTGTTCCCTCTGATGATGTTTGTGCTGTAACCGCCATATTTTGAACAGCTTTACTTACCTCATCCATTGTAGCTGCAATTTCTTCTGACATAGCAGCTATCTCTTCTGACATTTTACTTACAAATTCTGCATCTTTATGATTTTCCTTTCCTATCTCCACTATTTCATCAAATTTAGGGGTTACTTTTTTTTGTATAAACAATAATACATCATTACTATTATTAGAAAGATTTTGAAATGCACTTTCTACCTTTATTATTGTATCTTTTATAGATCCTACAGATTCTGTAGATTTTTCTGCAAGTTTCCTAACTTCATCAGCAACAACCGAAAAACCTTTTCCATGTTCTCCAGCTCTTGCAGCTTCAATAGATGCATTAAGTGCTAAAAGATTAGTTTGTTCTGCTATGCTTGCAATAGTATCAGCCATTACCTTAATATTATCTACTATTTTTCCATCATTAATTGCTTTTACTATATTTTGTTCTTTCTCTACAAATAAGCATTCTATTTCATCAAGAGATAATTTAGCTTTATTTTGCATATCATCAGTTCTTTCTTTTGCTAAATGTGCATTATTACTGCCTTCAATGGCTTTCCCAGTTAATATATTAACACTGCTATCAACCTCTTTTATTGAAGCAGATATTTCCTCTGAAACTGCACCAGTGTCGTGAATTCCAGAATTTATATTTTTAATTGAACTGTCAATATTTTGTTCCATTGATGAAAACTCCTCTACTGTCGCAGAAAGTTCTTCGCTACTTGCAGTAAGTTCTTGTGAATTATCCAATATTTTTTTTATTAAAATAGTTAAATCATCTTTCATAAAAGCTATTCCTCTAGCAAGATCTCCTATTTCATCTTTGCGCCTAAGATTTTTTTCTAAAATAGGTTTTCTAAAATCACCTTCTGCTACAGATTTAAAGTGTTCAACTGCACGTATTAATGGTTTTGAAATTTTGTAATCAATATAAATATATATAATTACGGAAAATATTGATAAAACAATTAGGGCAATTATAATAGTATTAGCAATAAAACCACTCTTAAAATTATTTGTTTCAATCTGACTTTTTCCTGTAAATATTATTCCGATTACTTTATCAGTTGCTCCTATAATAGGAGTATATGTTGTAATATATTTCGACCCAATAATATCTGCTTCACCAGAATATTTATTATTTGCAAGTACAATTCCTGCAATCCTAGAATCAAGTTTAGTTCCGACAGCTCTGTTACCATCTTTTATTATAGTTGTTGCAAGCCTTGTATCACCTAAAAAAATAGTAGCATCACAATTGAGTTTTGTCTTTATATAATCAACTATCTCATTAGAATCAAGCCTATATCCAGTTGATATGACGCCAATAATTTTGCCTTTATCATTCTTAACTGGAACCCCTGATCTAGCTGCTAACTTAACTTGAGTTCCTTCTTCTACCTTAGAGTTTGCTTTTCCTTCAAGAGCAACTTTTACATTTTCTTGATTTAGAACACTATCTCCCTTTTTCTCTGGTTCATGGGTTCTTGCAAGTACAGTACCGGCTTCATCAGTTATTGTTATAAATTCTATTCCTGAATCTTCTACTATTGGCTTTAAATCATTTAAAATTTTTTCAGTGTCCTTTGTTTCAACCGCTTTTGTTACTATAGGATTAAGTGACAATTGAGTTGCCATATTCATAGAATCATTTTTTAGTTCCTCAATTTTATCTTTAAGTATTTCATTTGCATTTGTAACGTCTCTGTTAACATTTGTGCTTAGATAGCTATTAAATTCTATTACATTATCAATTATAATAACGCCAACAAGTAGAATTATTATAAAAAAAATAAATCCTAGCAATTTAAATTTCAATGAATGTATTTTCATATTCATCCTCCTCACAAATTACTTATAATATTAATTGAAAATATAAGATATTTATCCTTTTGAGTCTCCTCTTACTCAACTATTTCTTGTAATAAGTCTGATATTTTAAATCACCGCTTCAATTATTTAGTTGCTGTTTGTAAAATTTATGATGAGTTTATCTATTTTACCGGTTAAGACTGTAGATATATAGGAAATGAGCAATCAAAAGCATAGTCTTCTGAATTTTCTGATATTTAGTTTGTTGATTATATTTTACTTGTTTACACTAAATTGTCAATACTTGTAGTATTATGCTTCGACAATTCTAATTATTAAAATTAATGTTGATAATTTTCTAATATTATCTAATAAAGTCATCTTATAGCTAGGGTTTAACTGAAAATTAGATTCAATTTAGATCAAGTTTCACTTGATATTTTATGAGCCGAGGTCGAAAAATGTAAAAAAATTATTTTTGCATATATATGTTTAATTGCACTATACAATAAAAAATTAATAATTAAGAAAAAATAGTTAAAATCCCAAAAAAACACAAAAACTGTTTTTATATACTAAATTTGACAACTAAGGATTTAAAATGTACAATATATACATTATGAAAATGTTTTCTTAAATATAAACTTGGGGGGAATATAAATGATAAAGAAAAATAGAAGTTCTATTATGAAAATGATGATTAGTATATTAATTCCTACGAGTGTAATAGTCTGTATGTTATTGGCCTCTAGTGCAATGTATTTTGCAAGAAATGCGATGATTAATACAGGACGAGAATTATTGACTGAAACGAGTAGACTTGGAGGAGAAGAAGTCTATAATGTTTTAAATGAAAAACTTACTGGTGTTGGAATAATAGCTAGTATTCCACTTATGCACGATGAAAATATATCTTTAGATGAAAAATTTAAAATACTTAAGGAAAATGGCGCAGTTCAAAAAAATAATAATATGGGTATCGTTTATGAAGATGGATTAATTCACTTTCTTGATGGATCAGTAGTTGATATTAAAGATAGAGATTATTTTATTGAAGCTATGAAAGGCAAAGCGTATATATCTAAACCATTTATAAGTAGAATAGATAATAAACTCATAGTAGCTTTATCATCGCCAATAAAAGTTGGAAATAAAACTATAGGAACTATTGTAGCACTTAGAGAAGGTAATGATTTATCCAACATTACAAATGCAATAAAGCTTCTAAAAACTGGAGAAGCATTCTTAATAGATAGTTCAGGTACTTTTATTGCAAGTAAAGACGAAACGAAGATAAATGGGGAATATAATCTTATTAAATCTAGTAAAAATGAAGATGAAAAAAAACTAGGTGAAATCTCTTCAAAGATGATTAAAGGCAGTAATGCTGTTGAAAAATGGGAAAATAGTACTGGTAACTCATATATAGGATATGCTCAAGTAGGCGATTTAGGATGGTCTATTGGACTGATAGCTAAAGAAGAAGAACTACTTAGTGGGTTGAATCTTATGAATATATTACTAATAATAACAGCTAGTATATCTATAATCGTAATTAGTATTACTATTTTTAAAGTTTCATTGAAGATATCTAGACCTGTAAAAGCTGTAGATAATATAATTGGAGAAATGGAACATGGTGATTTCACACATGAGATAGACCAAAAGCATTTAGACGATGCTACAGAAATAGGAACAATGAGCAGAGCTCTCAAGAATATGATGCAGAAGATTAATAGTGTATTGAAAAATGTTAAAGGCAATTCAAAAAAAATAGATGCTCAAGCTACAACACTTGCAGCCATTTCAGAAGAAATGTCAGCATCAACAAACAATATAGTAGCTGCAATAGATCAAGTCGCTCAAGGGACAACTAGTCAAGCTACAGATTTAGTTCAAATATCAACCCAATTAAATGAGTTTAGTAGTGATATTAAGATGGTTAATGATAATATTGTAATTATAAATGATTTATCTAGCGAAATAGGCGTAAGATCTTTAGATAGTAATGGAGAATTGAAATATTTAACAGAAGTTATAGAAAATTTAAATAATAATTTTAAAAGCTTCAGTGTATCTTTATATAAGATGATTAATGATATAAAAAAAGTAAATGAAATGACTGATTTAATAAGTAGCATTTCAGAACAAACTAATCTTTTAGCTCTAAATGCGGCTATTGAAGCGGCAAGAGCTGGTGAGTTTGGAAAAGGTTTTGCAGTAGTTGCTGATGAAATAAGAAAACTTGCAGAAATGAGTAAAGATTCTTCACAAAATATATATAATATATCACAGAATATATTGATTAGCACTAATGAAATTAATGATAAGACATCTTTAATTACTGAAGACATAAATAAACAAAATGAAGTGGTTAATAAAACTATAAAAACATTTAACAATATATCTGAAGGCATAAATATTGTGATACCTAAGATAAGAGATGCAGCAAGCAAATTTGGTACTATAAATATTAAAAAAGAAAATATATTAGCAAGAATAGAAAATATTTCGGCAATATCACAGGAAGTTGCTGCAACATCAGAAGAAATTGCAGCCTCATCACAAGAAATACATTTAGCATCAGATGAAATTGCAGTCTCAGCACAAAACTTATCCATTTCAACAAATGAAATGGATGATCAATTAAAATTCTTTAAATTAAAATAATTAAGTTAATTTATAAATAAGGAGCATGAAATCGTAAATTTTGCTAGGTATTCTCTGTCTACCAGATGCCTATAATTCAAACTTTACCAAATAATGCTCCTTATATTTTTAATTAGACTAAAAATATAATTAAGTAAATTTACTTTAAAATCAGTTTATTTAAAATACCTCCAAGATAGATTTTAGTCATACATATTCCATTCATTTCATATGAATCTAAATAATAATCTTTTTATAAAACTTTATTATAAAACTTTATTATAAATAATTTTTAAACATAGTCTAAATTTTAAATATTGATACTACTTCTAAAAGTTTGTCTACACTTTCTTTAGTTTTATATGTTTGCTCTACTACTTCTTCGCTTAAGTTAACTACTTCATTTGATTTAGTTGCAATTATTGTTGTTCCTGTAGCCCCTTCATTTGTTGCTTGTGCAACTTCATCTATTGATGTAATAATCTCTTCAGTTGAATTAATTAATTTATCTGAAATTTCACCTATAGTACTAACTAGTTCATTGAATACTATAGCATCATTTTTATATTGTTCTCCTGTGTCAACGAGTTTATTATAATCTTCAACTACTTGAGTTCCAATAAAATTAATAACTTCAGTTGAAGTTCCTTTAAGATCATTTACTGCTACAACTACTTCTTTATTTATTTGTTGAATTTCTATAGCTGTTTCTTTTGAGGTCTCAGCAAGTTTTCTTATTTCATCTGCAACTACTGCGAATCCCTTACCAGCTTCCCCTGCTCTTGCTGATTCTATTGCTGCATTCAACGCTAATAAATTTGTTTTATCAGTAATCTCCAATATTCTAGATGTTAATTCATTTATTTTATTTACCGCCTTAGATTTTTCTACTGCTGTTTTTAAGCTTTCTTGCATTTCTAAAGTTATATTATTAGATTTTTCTTGTGATTTTATTGCATCATATTTAAGTCTTATAGCTCTTTCTTCAATCTCCTTTGCAGTTTTCTCCCCATCCTCAACACTTGAACCCATAGTTTTTATTAAAGATTCCATCTTTGAAGATGAAGAATTTATTTCTTCTGTTGAAGCTGCTGTTTCCTCCATACTTGCAGACAATTCTTCCGTCGTTGCAGATACATCCGAAATTCTAATATTTAAGTCATCTATTTTTTCTTTGGTAACATTTATAGAATCTAATACTATATTACATTCTCTCTTAACTCCAGTTATTATATGTCTATAAGATTTTTGCATTTCTCTCATAGATTTAAACATTTTTCCTATCTCATCTTCTTTTTGTAAGTACTTTTCATCTAATTCTATTGTAAGATCTCCCTTAGCTAATAAATCCATTTGTTTTTCTGCATATTTTATACCTGTTGTCATCTTCTTAATTACAAGCCATATTACAAAAATCACTATAACTAATGAGGCAATTGCTGCAACTATAATTACATTAAATATTTTATTATAACCTTCTAATATTTTATCCTTCGGAATTTGACTACATAAAATCCAATTTGTATTAGTATTTTCTAAATTAACTGGATATGCTACCATTAACACTTCCTTACCTTTTGTAACTGAATTTCCATAAGTATAAAATTCTTTTCCTTGTGAAGTTTCGCTTATGATTTTAGCCCAAACATCACTGTTTTCTTTAGCGTTTTTCATTTTCAAACTAGGATCTTCACCACTTGCTATATAAATCCCTGCATTTGAAAGCAATTCAACAGTTCCTCCAAGTGGTGTTTTCTCTTGTACAATTTGTTCTAATGTGTCAAGTTTATAATCTATTGATATTACCCCTAAGAAATTTCCATTATCATTTAATATTGGTATTGCCAAAGATGCCATCGTAACATCTTTACCATTAACTTTATAAGATGTAGGTTCTGTAATGTAAGTACCTTTCAATTCCTTCGGCTTATTATACCAAGTCATTTCTGTTTCATCATTATATGCAGCCTCAACTACTAGTTCATTTTCTCCTCTACTTACATATGGTATAAACATACCAGTTTCTGAGAATTCTTTTCTACCTTTATAATAATCATCCTTTTGGTCAAATGCATTTGGTTCAAATGCTACTGTTATTCCAAACACCTCAGGATTCATATCTAATATTTCCTTCTGCATTCCGATAACAAGTTCTCTGTTTTGTGTTCCAAATTTCATTTGCTTAGTTACTGCATTTTTTAAATCTTTAGTTATAACTTCTAATTTTTCAAAGCGACCTGTAATTTGAGTTGTATAAGATAACGATACTTCTTTTGCTAATGCTTCACTATCACTTATGCTTTTTGCTTTTAGTTGTACTAATATCGTTGAAAATACACCAACGTAACATATAAGTATTATAATTGCTATAATACTGCTGATTTTTGTTCCTAAATTAAGTTTTTTAATCATAATTATATACCCCCTTTAATTAGTTTTGAAACTAACATGTGTTGACTAAGTCATTACTATAATATAGTTAAGTAAATTTAATTAATTATATCATTAAACATTCTTTTCTTGTAGTATTTTATCAAAATTTACACTATTTTGCACCTATAAATTTAATGTTTTAACTAAATATTAAACCCAAATTAACATACTACTAGCAAAATATATCCTCACATTATTTTAAAATTATATAACAAAATGTCTCAAAATGATTTTTTATAATCATTTTGAGACATTCTTTTTTCTATTTAGCTTATTTATTACTTATTCATACCTTCATAATCTTTTAAAAACTTTTCAATACCTGCATCTGTAAGTGGATGTTTTATCATTTGCACTATTACATTATAAGGTATTGTAGCTATATGAGAACCTGCCTTAGCACAATCTAGTACATGGATTGGGTTTCTAACGCTTGCAGAAATAATTTCTGCATCTATACTATGAATTTCAAATATTTCTGCAATATCTTGAATTAATGTAATTCCCACACTTCCAATATCATCTAATCTACCTAAGAATGGACTTACATAGCTAGCACCAGCTCTTGCTGCAAGTAGTGCTTGAAGTGCTGAAAATATTAAAGTTACATTTGTTTTTATACCTTCTTTATGAAGAATACTTACAGCCTTTAAACCTTCTTCACACATTGGAATTTTAACAACCATATTCTTATGCATTTTAGCTATTTCACGAGCTTCAATAACCATTTCTTCACTTTGCATTGAAATAACTTCTCCACTAATTGGTCCATCAACTATACTTGTAATCTCTTTTATTACTTCTTTAAAATCTCTACCTTCTTTTGCTATAAGTGATGGATTAGTTGTTACTCCACAGATAACCCCTAAAGCATTGGCTTTTTTTATTTCTTCTATATTAGCTGTATCTACAAATATTTTCATTCTGCCCACTCTCCCATTTTTTAATAGATTTAATCTTTTCTAAAATACTTCTATAATAATTGAAATATTGTTTGTAACTTATAATTTTTATTTATATACATTAACTTTAAATCTTATTTTAATATTGCTTTTACTTCTTCAATAATAGCCTTACTAGTTAGATTATACTTTTCCATTAATTCGTCTGGCGTTCCCGACTCTCCAAACGTATCTTTTATCCCAACCATTTTTATAAGAGTAGGACATTCAGTACATACAACTTCTGCCACCATAGCACCAAGTCCACCTATAATTGAATGCTCTTCAGCAGTAACTATTCCTTTTGTATCTTTTGCTGCTTTAATGATTAATTCTCTATCTATTGGCTTTATAGTTGAGATATTTATAACTCTTGCATTGATTCCTTGACTTTCTAGTATTTTTGAAGCTTCAATAGCTTTTTGAACCATCATTCCTGTTGCAATAATTGTTACATCATTACCTTCTCTTACTTGAACCCCTTTACCAATTTGAAATTTGTAATTTTCATCAAATATATCTTCTGTATTACATCTTCCAAATCTTAAATAAACAGGTCCATCAAATTCTGCAGCTGTTTTTGTTGCTGCCATTGCTTCTCTATGGTCTGCTGGTACTATTACTGTCATATTAGGAAGCGAATTCATAAGTGCAATATCTTCAATTGATTGATGTGATCCGCCATCTTCTCCAACTGTTATTCCTGCATGAGTTGCTGCTATTTTTACATTCACTTTAGGATAACAAATTGAGTTTCTTATTATCTCAAAAGCTCTTCCTGTTGCAAACACTGCAAAAGTACTTGCAAAAGGTATGTTTCCTACGTTTGCAAATCCTGCTGCCATTCCCATTAAGTTTTGTTCTGCAATTCCTGCATTAAAAAATCTATCTTTAAATTCTCCTTTAAAACCATTTGTCTTTGTTGATTTTGAAAGATCCGCATCTAAAACTACTACTTTATCATTTTCGTGTCCAAGTTCTAATAATGCCATTCCATATGATTCTCTTGTTGCCTTACCCATAAAAAAACTCCTCCTATCTATCAAGCTCAATTAATGCTTTATTTTTTTCATCTTCATTAGGAGCTTGTCCATGCCATCCTGCATTATTTTCCATAAAACTAACACCCTTGCCTTTTACGGTCTTTGCAATAATCACACTTGGTTTTCCTTTAACTTTATCTATTTTTGAAAATGCTTCATCAATTTTATCAAAATCATGACCGTCTTCACAAACAATAACATTAAATCCAAAGCTTTCAAACTTTTTATCTAAAGGATCAATTCCCATTACTTCTTCATTCTTCCCATCAATTTGAAGTCCATTATTATCAATAATAGCAACTAAATTATCTAATTTATAATGAGCTGCCGCCATTGTAGCTTCCCAAACCAAACCTTCTTGAAGTTCTCCATCTCCTAAAAGTACATAGATTTTTGCATTATTCTTTTGACTTCTAAGTCCTAAAGCCATACCTACTGCATTTGATATTCCTTGCCCTAGTGAACCTGTTGAAACATCAACACCAGATATATGTTTAGAATCCGGATGTCCTTGAAGAAGTGCTCCTATTTTTCGAAGTTTCTTTAATTCGTCTTTAGGAAAATATCCTTTCTCCGCAAGTACAGCATAAAGTGCTGGTGCTGCATGTCCTTTGCTTAAAACAAATCTATCTCTACTAGGCTCCTTTGGATTTTCAACATTTATATTCATTTTTTCATAATATAAATAAGTTATTATATCTGCACAAGATAATGAGCCTCCTGGATGCCCTGACTTTGACTCATAAATCATTTCAATAATATCTTTTTTAACTTCCTTTGATATAGAAATTAATTCTTGTTTATTCATAGTTCACCAACCTATCTATTGATTTTATAATGGTTATATTTCTAAGTAAGTTGTTTTCTCCATATTAAATCCATTCATTCTCTATAAAAATTATTTATTCAAATTTCTATTCTAAAATTTTTTTAAACTTTTCATCCATGAAAATTTTTGTATCTTTAATTACATCTTTCCAATCATCATTTCCAACATACCAAAACTCTGCTGTGTATTTTCTAACACCAAGTTTCCATGATTTTTTTATTATCTCTTGGAAATTAACATGTCCTGTTCCAAATGTAATTTCTCTAAACTTTCCTGGAACAGTTTCTTTTAAATGTACAGCTGAAATATGACCTCTGCCTTTTTCAAAGTCTTCGATAGGACTTGTACCATAGTCTAAAGTTGCATTAGTTACATTTCCGCAGTCCGGATAAACTTGAAGATATGGAGAATTAACTAATTTAACAAATTCCATTGCTTTCTCAACAGTATTCATAAATTCTGTTTCCATAGTTTCAAACGCAAGAATTACACCTTTATTAGCTGCCATTTCCACAGATTTTTTTAAATTTTCTTCAAAATATTTTCTAGTTTGTTCATTTCCTTCTTCATAGTAAACATCATATCCAGCTATTTGAATTATTCTTACACCGATATCAGAAGCTAAATCGATTGCCTTTCTCATGATATCCATTCCTTTATTCCTAGTAGTCTCATCTGTGCTTCCTAAAGAATATTTTCTATGTCCACTTAAGCACATTGTTCTTATTTCAATTCCACATTTAAACATTAGTTCTACAAGTTGTCTTCTCTCTTCTATAGTCATATCTAATCTAGATAACTTTTCTTCGGTTTCATCTATACTTATTTCTAAAGTATCAAATCCACATTCTTTAGCACAATTTAATTTTTCTTCCCATGATAGAAAATTCGGCATAGATTTTTCATAAAGCCCTAATGTATATTCTTTCATAAAATCACCAACTTTCTAAAAATAAATCTATTGCCCATAATAAGCATTAGGTCCATGTTTTCTCATAAAATGTTTTTCTATCAATTCCTTTGGCATAGTTTCAATACTATGATTTGCTAAAACTTCTGTATTCCAAGCCATCATTGCAACTTCTTCTAATACAACTGCATTGTGAACTGCTTCTATAGCATCTTTTCCCCATGTAAAAGGTCCATGATTCTTCACTAAAACTGCAGGTACATGCGTTGGATTTATGTTCTTAAATAATTCAACAATAACTCCTCCAGTGTTATCTTCATAATTTGATTTTATTTCTTCTGGAGTCATATCTCTTGTACAAGGAATTTCATTATAAAAATAATCTGCTTGAGTTGTGCCATATGGTTTAATGGATTTTCCTGCTTGAGAGAATATAGTTGCCCATCTTGAATGAGTGTGCACAATACCTCCAACTTCAGGAAAGTTGTTATATAGTTTAACGTGTGTAGGTGTATCTGATGATGGTTTATATTTTCCTTCAACTACTTCTCCAGCCAAATTAACCACTACCATATCTTCTGGACTCATTTTTTCATAATCAACACCTGATGGCTTAATTACTATTAACCCTGTTTTCCTGTCTATTGCAGAAACATTTCCCCACGTAAAGGTTATCAATTTATATTTAGGTAAAAGCATATTTGCTTCATAAACTTCTTTTTTTAATTCTTCTAACATTAAATACCTCCCATTTTAAATTAATCCGATTGATTTAATTGGATTTTGATTTATATCTAAGTCAACTTTTATAATATATCTTGAGCATAGAAATTTAAATCTCCATGCTTATAAATTTATATTATTAAATTTTATTTATAATCTTGTTTTATTAAATGTAAATTTTTCTTTGTCATCACATTATATTTTCACTATATATACTATTCCTTTACCACTTTATATACTGCTGCTTCATTTTTAGTATGGTTAGCCGAAACAATTAAATCACAATCTTTCAAATTGATAACTGTTACATTAGCTGGGCCAGCACCCTTTTCGATAATTGTTTCCTGACATTTTCCGTGAGTCCATTGGATATAGAATAATTCAGCCTCAACACGTCTTACACCACCAACAAAGCTTGGTACACCACAAAGTGTTGTTCCTACTAAAGTATGAGCAAAATCAATTTCGTATGGATAAGTATAAATTTCAGTATACTTTCCATCAATAAGCTTATAAATCTTCATTGCATTTCCATGGAATGGTTCAATAGTCATTAATTCATCTTGACCATCACTATCCAAATCACACCAAGCAACTTCACTAATTTTACCTTCTAACAATTGATTAACTTGCCATTCTCCATCTTTATTTGGGATCACTTCAAATACTCCCTGTTCACAGCCAAAAGTGCCTCGTGGCTTACCATCAACCATATGACGAGTATATCCATGATTTTTAAACAAACCTGTTTTAAGAACTTTAAGATCTATTCCATCAGTCGGTACATTTGGTAATTTACCATAATAGATAGTTCCTGAGTGACTCCAGTCATCTTTAGACTCTTTGACATCAGCTATAGTAGCTCCAACAACATAGATTTCTCCATCAACATCCCATACATCAAAACGATGTAAATAAGGTAATTTATTAACAGTTTCAATAACCCATTCACCATCTGCTAAATGACCCCAGACTAAACGAGCACCACTTGGACTCTCCTTTAAATAGAAGTCGCGAACAGCCAAGAATTCATTATTACGATTTGGAATAGGAATTATTGACATGCATCCTCCACCATTATCCCAAACTGTATGACGGTGCGTAAAATCTTTGCCACTATATGCATAACAAGGATATCCCTTTTCTTCAGAAGCTACGAACAAATTTAGTTCACCATCTATCTCCATTGAACTTGCTGAATATGCACGGTACATTTCATCCAAGTGTTTTTTTATAATTTTCATATTCCATTCACCTCAACTTACATTATCTATTTTAATTTTCACATCTTCTGTATTCTTTGGCTTAGATAAAATTCAATTGCTAAATTTCATCTAAGCTTTAGAATAACTTATTATCTACTAGCATCAATCCGTAATATTATCTCAATGAAGAATATCAATTTACAGTTGGTAGATGTAATATAAACTATTTCTTATTCACTATCTTTTCTATAACTTTTTCTTCCATTTCTTTTTCTGACAAAATATTTTTTAAGCCTATGATTATAGTTCCTGAATCTTCTGCTCTTTTAAAATTGGATGTTAATACTTGTGAACAAAATACTACATCAAAGTTTGAAGCTTGACTTTTAGCTTCTCCTACACTATTGTGTTGAATTGTCACTGGTATGTTTAATTTTTTAAAAACCTTCTCTATTTTCATCTTTATTATTTGGCTTGAACCCATCCCGCTTCCGCAAGCTGCTATTACTTTTAACATTTTCAAACACACCCTTTAAATTTATTTTTTACTTCACTTTAAATTTAGTCTTACTTATAGTTTGCAACTTTCTATGAAATTATAAATTGTTTTTTATCTAAGTTGCAATTTTTAATATAGAAATTACAACTTAGGGATGTTCAAAGAAATAACAAGTCAGTATGCTAGTCTATTTTGCGTCATACTGCGTCGCTAAGTCTCACTAATAGCTCGCTATTAGCAAACCTCAGCTCCTTGTCTGGCGCAAAATATACATCGCATCTTTGACTTATTATTTTCTTTCACATCCCTTAGACTTTCTCTTTTAATATAATTATCTAATTAATAATTTTTTATAATTTATGCCTTTTCCATTTCAATAAGATATTCATCATAGTCTTCAGCTATTTTGAAGTATCCCTTTTTATTCCTTCTGTATTGAAGTTGTGGTATTAAAAGTAATGCTACAACTGCAATTCCAAATCCTACGTATTGGAAGTTTTTCATCAATACTCCGATTACTGGCCATACTGTATCCCAGTCAAAGTTTCCATGCCATCCACCGAATTTTGCTAATCCAAAGTAGTAAGCTGCAAATGCTCCACCTAATACTTGAATAATTCCTGATACGAAAGGAATTATACAAGCTGCTCTTAAGCCACCTTTTTTGTTTGCAAATACTGCAAAAGTTGCATTATCAAAGAATAGTGGTACGAATCCTGATATTATTAATACTGGACTTTGGAACACTACTAATCCTATGATTGATATAAATTGTCCTAATGCTCCAAATAAGAATCCAATTGTTACTGCATTAGCATGACCGAATCCGTATGTAGCTGCGCAGTCAACTGCTGGCATTGACCCTGGCAAAATTTTATTTGAAATACCTTGAAATGATTCTGTAAGTTCTGAAACGAACATTTTAACTCCAAGTTGTAATATGCTTAAGTAAACTGCAAAGTTTAATGATTTTTCCATTATATAGAATAAGAAGTTTCTATTTGCTGCAAATCCTGTTTTATCTATTTGATGCAATAAGTCTGGTCCTAGTATTCCCATTATTGTTCCGAAGAAGAACATCATTAGTATACCTGTTGCAACTACGTTGTCACTAAATATTTCTAGAAATCCTGGTAATTTAAGATGTTCTATTGATTTTTCTTTATTACCAATTTTTCCTGCAATTTTGTGTGTAAGCCAAATTCCAAACATTTGTTGATGACCAACTGCAAATCCACCACCTTCAGTTAATTCTTGAGTTGCTTCAACTGTAAGATTTGATGCTACTGCCCAATAAGTTCCAAGTAATAAGCCAAGCATAATTACTGCTTGTGTATCAATTATATTTGGGAAACAGAATAATACCATCCATAAAGCTGTTGAAGATTGTTGAACCATTATATGACCTGTAATAAATACGGTTCTTACTTTTGTTTGTTTTCTAAACAATACTAATACTATGTTAAACATAAATGCTATTAATAGCACTATCATCATAAGCGAAAAGGATCTACCTATATTCTCTATAGCTGCTTGCGCTGCTGTTTGACCAAAATAAGGATCAATAACTGCCGCTGTTAAATTAAAACGATCTTTTAATCCCGCTAGTATTGGACGAAAGTTACTTACAAGTCCTCCAGATGCTACATTCAAAATCAAATAACCAACTGTTGCTTTTATAAATCCTGCTATTGCTTCGTAAATTGGACGTTTTAATAATAAATAACCTATAAGTACTATAAAACCTATAAAGAATGCTGGGTTTGTCAAAATATTTGTTTGGAAAAAATTCCATATGCCTAATAATATATTCAATTTACTTCCCCCTTGTATTTAATAAATTTATTTTAAATTATATTTGTTTATATAACTTCTTTTTATATGTTTAACCATTTGTTGTTTAAACAACCTTTGCTTTTAAAATTTCAACAATTACCTCTAAATCTTCCTTTGATTTCGCTTCAAGTAATTTATCTACTATTGATTCATCTTCTATTAATCCAACCATATTTGATAAGTTTTGCAAATGTACCTCATTATCTGTTGAAGCTAAAACAAAAAATAATCTTGCATCTTCATCTGGATTATCACTAAAATGAACTGGATTTTTAGTTCTCATAAAACACATTGCTGTTTCATTAACTCCTACAACGCCTTCTTGAGCATGTGGTATACAAATATTTGGTGCTATAACTATATATGGACCATATTTTTTTACATTTCCTATTATTGCATCCACATAAGTACTTTCTATCGCCCCATCCTCTATTAAAGGTTTACACGAAGCTGCAACTGCTTCCTCCCAAGTATCAAAACCTTCATGAAATGAATATCTTTTTTTATCAATTAATCCTTGTAACATTATATTCTCCTCCACATTTTATTTTTTAGAGGGTTAAGTTTTAACCCTCTATGAATTCTATTACAACATTGATCTAAATGGTAGATCTGGCTCTATTGTAAATGCATCATGGAATCCTCTATCGTGGTGATATTCCATTTTATTCTTATCGTTTGGATAAATGAATTTACCGCCTACTTCCCAAATAAATGGTTTGAATTTATATTGTAGTCTATATTTTCTCATATTCCATAAAGTCACAATTTCTTGTGGATCAGCCATAAAGTTTGTCCAGATATCATGATGGAATGGAATAATAACCTCAGTATTTAAACATTCAGCCATTCTTAACATATCAATAGATGTCATTTTATCTGTCATACCTCTTGGATTTTCACCAAATGATCCTAATGCAACATCAATTTTATGATCATTACCATGTTTTGCATAGTAATTAGAATAATGTGAATCACCACTATGATAAAGATTTCCACCTGGTGTCTTGAAAAGATAATTTACAGCTAACTTATCCATATCTCTTGGCATTTTGTCTTTTAATATTGTACCTTTTGGTGCTGTAACAAGCTCAGTACGGTCAAAAGAATCAAGTGCAACAATTTCTGTATCTTTAATTTTTACTACATCACCAGGTTTTACAACTATACATTGTTCTTCTGGAACTCCCCAACCTAACCAAAGATCTATACAAGCTTGTGGTCCAATAAATTTAACATCTTTAGAACAATTTTGAATTACTGCTGCTGCAACATTAGCATCAATGTGATCGCCATGATCGTGTGTAGACAAAATTGCATCAACTTCTTTAATTTTAAAAGGATCAATAACACAAACTGAGTTTCTTAAATTTGGTTGCATTGCTACACAACCAATCATTCTTTGATGTTGATGTTGTGATGCCATCAATGGATTTGCTTTTGATTTTTTTCCTGTATTAACCCATAAATCAACACATATATTTGCATTTCCTTCAGATTTAACCCATATACCTGTACATCCTAACCACCACATTGCAAATGTACCTGGTTTTACTTCTTCATGTTCTATTTCTTCATTAAGCCATGTTCCCCATTCTGGAAATGTGTTTAATATCCAAGACTCTCTTGTGATTTCGTTTACTTTTGCCATTTTAATCTCCCCTTCAAAATTATAATTAGTTTTTGTCTAATTTTATTATTTTCATACAATTAAATCTTTATGTTCCTAGCTTCAAAGTTATAAACTTGTAACTGTACAATTGAATTACAAATTTGTATTTTAAGCGTTTTTGAACTTCTTGTTTTTCTTTTTTTGAACTTCTTGTTTGTTCTTGTCTTTATATTACATCAAACATTCACATAATTCAAGTCTTTTTTTGAATGTTTTTAACTTTTTCATTTTTTGAATGTTTTTATTGAACTTTTTGAATGTTTGGCTTATAATTATTATAGATAATTAATATAAGTATGATGGATACTCTTTAAAACATCTGTAGATTACATTTATAGCATGAAGGTGGCGACAAATATGAAAAAAACTCAAAGCATAGTATCTAAAAGAAGATCGAAAATTTTAGATTATATAAGTACAAATGAATCAATTAATACTAATGAACTCGCAGAAAAATTAAATATATCTCCCCTTACATTAAGACGAGATTTACAAGCTTTAGACGATGAAGGTTTAATAATCCGATACTATGGCGGTGCAAAGTTAGCAACTGATATAAATATTGATAATAAAAGTGACTCTGAAGAGAATACCATTGATTCAACTTATAATCAAAAGAAACATGTAATTGCAAAATATGCAGCTGATTTAATAGATGATGGAGATACAATTTTTATAAATTCCAGTTCAACTGCACTTTTAATACTAGAATATTTAGATACTAAGCGTGTCTGTGTTATTACTAATAACGGTAAAGCACTCCAATCATCTATTGGTCCTAATGTTGAATTAGTATTAACTGGTGGTCAAGTTTATGAAAGAAAGCAATCTTTAGTTGGCGAATTTGCCACTTATATTCTTTCTAAAATAACAGCTGACAAATGCTTCTTAGGAGTAAGCGGAATAGCTTGTGATTCAGGTATTAGTACTTCAGTTCTTCAGGAAACATTAATTAATCATGAAATGATTAATCGTTGTAGTGGGCCTGTTTATGTTCTAGCTGATAGTTCAAAAGTAGGAAGACATCATAGTTTTTCTAGTGGAGATATAGATGAAATTTCTCATCTTATTACAGACTCTAATATTAAAGAAACTGATATTAAAGACTTTCAAGAGAATGGTGTCACTGTAGTACCTCTAGATTGGCAATAAATAGTTCGTGATAAGTATATATACTTTATCATTTATAATTTACTTTAATTTTCTTTTAAGCAATAAATAAGCTGTTTCAAAATATTTAAAATTATTTTGAAACAGCTTATTTATTATAAAAATTTATTATATTTACTTTGTTCATTAAGCTTATTTAATAAATGTTTTATTTCTTGATCTTTATTTTTATCCATTACAAGTATTACATCTCCTGCATCAACTATGACTAAATCCTTTATCCCAAATCCAATTATTAAATTCTCATCTCCAAATATGGAGCAATTCTCGCATTCATCAATATAAACATTTGAAGATATATTATTATTTCTATAGGTACCGAGCAACCTACTTAAAGCTCCAAAACTACCCATATCATCCCAACTAAAATCGCATTTTATTACATATGCCTTCCTTGTTTTCTGCATAACTCCAAAATCTATGGATATTCCATCTATAAATTCATATTGTTCCTTTATAACCTCTTCCTCATTTTCCTCGCCCAAATTCTTATATATTTCCATAAGTGGTTTATGCAATTTAGGTAGATATTTTTCTATTTCTCTTAAGATAACATCTGCTCTAAATATAAACATTCCAGAATTCCATAAATAAGTTCCCTTTAATATAAAATCCTTGGCAACCTCTAAATTAGGTTTTTCAGTGAATCTAGCTATCTTATAGGTTGATATATTCCCAGTAGTTGTCTCACCCATTTCTATATAACCATATCCTGTTTCAGGTCTACTTGGCTCGATTCCTAATGTAACAATACATCTTCTCTTATTCGCCATCTCAATTGCTTGAGATAACGTATCTATATAATTCTTCTCACCTTGAATATAGTGATCTGATGGTAGTACAACCATAACTGCATTAGCATCTTGTTTTAATAGCTTTACTGCAGATAAACCTATACATGTAGCAGTTTCCTTATTAGCAGGTTCCAAAAAAATATTCTCATCTTTTATTCCTATAAGCTCATTTTTAACTTTTTCTCTGTATTCCATATTCGTCACGACATAAATATTATCTCTATTAATTATTGGTATTATCCTATCAACAGTGTTAACTAAAAAGCTCTTATCGTTAATAAGCTTTAAAAATTGTTTTGGCTTTCCGGCTCTTGATAGAGGATATAGTCTACTGCCCTTACCTCCAGCTAAAATCAGCCCGTATATCACGCATTTTCAACTCCATGTAATGATATTAGTCCATTATATGTTGAAATATGTGCATTTGTGAGTCTATTGATTACGAGAATACCATATATAATTTATTCTTTATTAACACATAAAAAAATAGCAAACCCAGATATTATTTTGCTGGGTCTGCTACTTTCTTTCATTTATCTAAAACAACTTTATTACATTGCCATCTTTAGCACAACAATTTTTATATTTTTTACCACTTCCACATAAACAAGGATCATTTCGTCTTACAATCTTTTGTTTTTCACTCCTTATTATGTTTGGTTTTTTTTCATTAAGATTAGCACCCTTAAATCTCCATAATCTAATATTTCTTAGAAATTTTCCAACGCTGTTACTCATAAACTCTTTAATTTCTTTATTATCATCTTCTAATTGTTCTAATATTTCAGTCATAACAGCTTCTAATTCATTTTCTTGAATTTCTAAGTATAAAGATTCCATCAATCCTTCTAAAATATCTTCTTCCATACTAAACATACTAAGAAATTCTTTAAAAAATGCGCTTCCAAACTGTGATTCATAAATATAATTATCATCTGACATCGCTAATAAATCTTCTTTTGAAATCATAGTATAATTAACCTTTATTTGTTGTTCTATTTCTTTTAATAAATCTACCCAATTATCTATGTAGCAGTTTATAAAAAATATTCCTTGAATCTCATATTCTCTATAATAATCTTCTGCTTTCGTTATTACATCTTCTATTCTATATTTCTGGGATTCATAAAGTGAATTGCTCTCTATGTGCTCCGCACTCTCTTTATAAGGTGAATATCTTTTAAATAATTCTTTTATATCTTTAAATTTAAGAAGTCCATAAGCTTTATTCATACCTCTATAAAGATTTACTATTTCACTATTAACTTTTATCATACTTCTATATTGTATATTGTTTTTTTCTTTAACTAACTTTTGAACAACTTCTGGCATTAATATTACTAGTTCTTCATCTTTAACTGCTGAGAAAAGCATACCATTTTGCAAAAAGTATCCTATCTTATATAAATTCTCTTCAGATATTTCATTAAAGGCTTTTATTCCATTGTTATCCCCATAACTCTTTAAAAGTTTGTATCTTTCTTCATCAAATAAAGACATTCTTTCTTCAATTAATCCTTCATATTCACATAGTAATTTCTCTACTAATTTACTTTTATTTAAACTTGATATTTTAGTCATACCAAGATACTTAGCTATATCATATACAGTATCTTTCGATAAATCACTTATTAATTCATTTATGTCAAAGGAATATATTCCTCTATTAAATGCTTTATTTACAATGATTTTACTTTTACTTAATAAGTCATCAAATGCATACTCCATATCTGGTGAATCTTCAAAAATATCATCTTCATAAGCTGATATGCTTTTATAATCATCTTGCACTTTCATATTCTTTTTAGAAAGTTTATATTTCTTAGTATTACCAGGTAAATACATATTTTCAGCTTCTTTATGTCCTTCATAACCACAAACACCATCTCTTGGCGAATTACAATATTCAAATTCAGATATCATATCATTATTTTCATCAATACAGTTTTCACATTCCCATTCATCTTTTTCATAGTTAAAATACTTAGCTTCTGCTCCACAAGTTTCACATTCATGCTTAATATCATGATTTCTTGCTATTATTTCTATTTGAGAAAAACTACTAGGTACTAATCTTATATCCACTACTTCTAAAATTAAATGTGTAGTACTTCCAAAATCATATTCATATTCGAATTTCTCATCAATATCTAAAATATCATTTAATCTAGTATTCATTGAATGATCTTGATAAAACTTTCCTCTAATTCTAAAACCACTTAAATGATCACAACACTCTACCCAAATATCTCTTATAAATTGATCTATATGTACTAATCCTAATGTTCCATCTATTGATAAGTATATGCAATAATCATTTCCAGTGTATTTAGGTTTAATAGCTATAATAAATTGATTTCTTAGATTTTCGTCTGTAGTTCTTTTTTCATCTATTCTCTTTTCCATTTCACTACAATTTTTCATATGTCTTTTAATAGTTCTTTCAGTTAATTCTTTATTGCAATAATAACATTTTGCCTTCAAGTAAGAGCCCCTCCTCTTTGCCTATACAATATGTATGATTTTTCCTATGTAATATATCACTTGGTTTAATTGTTGTATTAATTCTGCTTGTTATACCTTGTTACATTTTACATATACATTGCATTTAAGTCAACATACTGCTCCGCTCAATTATCCCTTTTATTTCACTTTAAGTGAGAATCTAAAAGTAAAATTTCAAATTATCTCGAGACTTTATATTATTATCTTTCTTTTGATATTTTATTTATATATATTAATAACCTTCTCACCTTTGCCGCAACATTTTTTATACTTCTTACCGCTACCACATGAACAAGGATCATTTCTTCCAATATATTTATTTTCTTTTAAACTAACTAAATTTGATTTAATATCATTAGTGCTTGAACCCTTATACTTCCACAACCTAATTTTCTTAACAAACTTATTCATCATATTACATGCAACAAACTTAGCATCTTCATTTTCTATATTAATTAATTCTAACATCTGATCTACTGAATCCTTTGGTTCATTTTCTTGAACATCAAAAATCAAATCTTCTATCATAGCTATTAACATATCTTTATCTACACTAAACATATTAGTAAATTCTTTATAAAAATCTTTTGCTGCTTTACTATTATAAACCCAATTTTCTTCAATCATATTCAATAATTCTTCTTTGGGAATCATGGCATATTTTAAATCCGTTTCTTTATCTATATCCTTTAATAATTCTTCAAAATCATCTATTTCATTATTTATAATAAATATTCCTTCTTCTCTATATTCATTATAGTAATATCCAGCTTCTCTAATTAACTTTTCTACTTCACAATTTTCTATATTCGAATATCTTTCTATTATTTCTTTGGCATCTTTTAATCTTAAAATACCATATGCCTTATTCATTCCCCTAACGATATTTAAAATTTCACTATTAGCTTTTATTACACGTCTATATTCAATATTATTATTTTCTCTAATTAATTCTTGTACTATTTCAGGCATTAAAAATATTGATATCCCATCCTTTGCAGTTGGGAAAAGTATTCCTTGTTGTATAAAATATACACTCTTATCTGCTTCTTCTTCATCAATATCCTCAAAAATTTTTACGCCCTTACTGTCCACATAACTTTTTAAAATTTTATATCTTTCTTCTTCAAATACGAGAAGTCTTTTTTCAACTAAGCCCTTATATTCTTCAAGTAATTTTTCAATTAACTTTTCTTTATTGAAACCTGATATCTTGTTTACACCAAGATTTCTTGCTATATTATATATCTCATCTTTTGATAAGCAATTAATTAATTCATTTAGATCAAATGAATATACTCTTTCACTTAATTTTTTCTCCATTTTATCTGCAAGTTTATCTAACTTTTCTTCTATACTTCTACAATTCTCACATAGCCAGCCATTATTTTCACTACTAAAATAACTTGCTTCTTCTCCACAGTTTTTACATTTATTATTTTCTATCTTTTCTTTAGTACACATTCTTATATCAATACAGTTATCCTTATTTTCTTTTGTTTTCCCATGATTTGATTTTTTATTATAATCGTTCTTTTCTTTCAAGTAATCTTATCTCCTCTACATCTATATAATTCAAGTTAATCTAATACACACAAATTTGATTTTATATATAAATTGAATTTAAGTCAATAACACGCTGATACTTTCTATTTTATCTGAAGTAATATTATTTATTAAGATATTTTCATTTCCCTTCTAATTTAATGTTATTTATTCAATAAAAAAATTGAAGCAATAATTGAAACTACTAATGCACTTTAATAGTTTATATCAATTATCACTTCATTTTACTTTTTCTTATCACTCTATTTAATTAGTTTTTATTTTAAAATTTCATCGATTCTATCTAATTCATCTTTAGAAAATTCTAAATTATTCAGTGCCTTTACATTGTCCTCAACTTGTGATGGTCTGCTCGCTCCAATTAATACTGAAGTTACATCTCCTCTTAAATCCCAAGCAAGTGCCATTTGCGCAAGACTTTGGCCTCTTTCTTTTGCTATTTCATTAAGTACAACAACCTTTTTTATCTTTTCTTCCGTTACATCACTTTCATGTAAATACAGCCCGTTCCTTCCTATTCTTGAATCCTTTGGAATTCCATTAATATATTTATCAGTAAGTAATCCTTGAGCTAGTGGTACAAATGCTATAGTTCCAATACCTTCTTCTCTATGAACTTCAAATTGCTTCCCTTCAATATGTCTATCAAACATTGAATATCTAAGTTGATTTATAAGACACGGTGTTCCTAGTTTCTTTAAGATTTCTGATGCTCTCTTAGTTTCTTCTGGTCCATAATTTGATATTCCAACATATAGAGCCTTGCCTTGTCTAACCATTAAATCTAAAGCTGCCATTGTTTCTTCCAGTGGTGTTTCTGGATCATATCTGTGATGATAAAATATATCCACATAATCAAGTCCCATACGTCTTAGACTTTGATCTAAACTTGCAACTAAATATTTCTTAGAACCACCATCTCCATAAGGTCCTTCCCACATATCATAACCAGCTTTTGTTGATATAGCCATTTTATCTCTATCATAAGAAGTATAATTTTTCTTTAATATTCTTCCAAAAGTTTCTTCTGCTGAACCATCAGCTGGCCTACCATAGTTATTAGCTAAATCAAAATGTGTTATTCCAAGCTCAAATGCCTTTTTTAAAATCGCTTCACTGTTTGCAAATATATCGTTTTCACCAAAGTTATGCCACAACCCTAAAGATATAGCTGGTAATTTAAGTCCACTGTTTCCACATCTGTTATATATCATTTTTGATTTCCTCCTAATAATTTATATATATCTTTGTTTGCTATATATATTCTATTTTTAATATCTCCTGTGTTTCTTTGTTTTATTAAGGATAACATTGTTAAAGAATATAATAAATATCATAATGTCATATATATATTACCTTATGTCTCTAAATCATAACAAGGGCTAAATATTGTTAAGATAGAGGGCACAAACTATTCAATGGAATCCCTATATTTACTTGGCGATAATCCATTAATTTTTTTGAATGTTTTTGAGAATATTAATGGATTATCATAACCTACAGAACGTGATATATCTCCTATTGATAGTTGTCTGTCTTTCATCATTTCTTTAGCTTTATTTATTCTAAAACTTATCAAATAGTCTTGAATAGTAATTCCAACTATATCTTTAAATAATTTTGAAATATATTTTCTATCCAAACCTATAAATTTTGCCACTTCAGAAATTCTTATTTTACGAGAATAATTAATTTGTACAAAATCAATTGCATTATTTATATACATATTCTTATTTGTTTTAAACTCTTTATAAGATGGATCTAAAACTGCTTCATCAATTATAGTTGCTAAAAAAAGATACAACAAACTCTGCAATCTTAAATCACTGCTCTTTTCCATATTAATAGCTTGCACCATTTTTTCGAAACATTTACTTACCTTATCATCTTTGTTATATTCAAGAATGGGATTTTTAATTGTTAAATTAGCTCGAGCTAAGTATGCTTCTGCATTAATCCCATCAAATGCACACCATGAGTAGCTCCAAGGTTCCTTATCATCTGCTTTATAATATGAAATAACACTTGGACATATAAGAAATCCTTGTCCCTCTTTTAAGTGATAAGTTTCATTTCCCAATCTAAAAACGCCCTTACCTTTGTGTATATAATGTATTTTAAAATGTTCCTTAATTGCAGGACCCCAACAATGATTAGGACTACAATTCTCTGTACCACAGTAATATAACTTTAAATCCAAATTATTTATTAGGTTTAATTTATTTATATCCATCATTTTTGTATAATCCATCCTCGTTGTTATTTTTTATTGCAATTATAACATTATCATTTTTATCCTTCAATTAACAATATTATGTTCATTAAATAAAAAGGGATAAGCTGCATGAGTATTTCAGCTTACCCTTACCTATTTTATAATTTTTCACGTTTCTTACTATTTCTATACAGCTTTAACCATCTCATATTGTGATGTATAAAGTTCGTAATATTCACCTTTTATATTCATAAGTTCATCATGACTTCCTTGTTCTATAATTTGCCCATCATTTATAACCATTATTCTTGTAGCATTTTTTATTGTTGATAATCTATGGGCAATAACAAATGAAGTTCTTCCTTTAAGCAATCTATCCAAACCTTCTTGAAGCGCTTGTTCTGTCTTGGTATCTATACTTGATGTTGCTTCATCTAAAATTAATATTTTAGGGTCTGCAAGTAGTGCTCTTGCAAATGAAATTAGCTGTCTTTGTCCTACAGAAAGCCTGCTTCCTCTTTCATTAACTTCTGTATTATATCCATCTTTTAAATTAACAATAAAATCATGTGCTTTAACTGCCTTAGCTGCATTTATAATTTCTTCTTCAGTTGCATCTAATTTTCCATATCTTATATTGTCTAGTATATTTCCTGAGAAAATAAATGTATCTTGAAGCATAACACCCATTTGTTTTCTTAAAGAATCCAGAGTTACATTTCTTATATTATTACCATCTACTAAAACTTCACCAGATGTTACATCGTAAAACCTGCTTAAAAGATTTATAATTGTTGTCTTTCCAGCTCCTGTAGGTCCAACTAAAGCTATAGTTTCTCCTGCATTTACATTAAACGATACATTCTTTAATATTTCTCTATCTTCATCTTCATACTTAAATAATACATCTTTAAATTGAACATGTCCTTCTATTTCTGAAATTTCATATGCATCTGGTAAATTAGCTATATTTACTGGTTCATCTAAAGTTTCAAAGATTCTTTCTAAATATGCCATAGCCATTATTAATGTATTATAAAAGTTAGAAATATTAACTATTGGATTCCAAAATCTCCATATATATCCCACAAAAGCTATAAGTGTACCTATGGTTATTGACTCTCCAATTGATCTTACTCCAATTAAATATACTAATGCAACTGTAAATACTGAAGTATTTTCAATAGCTGGCCACAATAATAATTGAGTTCTTACAAATTTAATCCAGGTGCTTCTAGTTTCACCACTTACAGTTCTAAAATTCTCAGCATTTGCTTCTTCTCTAGCAAATGCTTGAGTAACTTTCATTCCACTTATACTTTCTTGTATATAAGCATTAAGATTAGATTGCTTATTGCTATAAGCTTGAGATGTTCTTCTTTGAATCCTTGCAAGTAATGCTACAATTATGGCAAGAATAGGCATTCCAATCATACATATTAAGGTTAATCTAGGACTTATAAATACCATAAACCCTACAATTACAAATATACTGAATAAATCTGTCAACAAATTTATAAGCCCATTAGATAATAAGTCACTTAGGGAATTTACGTAATTAACTACTCTAACCAAAATCTTTCCATGAGGTCTACTGTCATAATATGAAAAAGGTAGCTTTTGCAAATGATTGAAAATATCTGTTCTAATATTTTTTACAACCTCCTGCCCTACATAAGTCATGGTTTTTATTCTATATTTCATGCACCAAGCACTTACTATTATAGTAATAAAAAATATTATACATACTATAATAAGACCTTTAACATCTTTATTAGGAATGTTAGTATCCATGGCTATCATTACTAAATAAGGTCCAAGTAAAGTTGATATACTAGATATAAGCATAACTATAAGAGTTGCAATCATTTCTTTTTTATACGGTACCACATAACTCAATAGTCTTTTAGTATACGCCCAGCTAAATGGTGTTCCTAATTCTTCATCCTCATCATATTTATTTCTTGCCACTTATACCACCTCCTTGTTCTTTTCACCATTTACTTCATCCAAATAGTCACCATACTGTGCTTTATAAACACCATAGTAATGTCCTTTATTATTTAATAATTCTTTATGTGTACCACTTTCTACTATCTTTCCTTCATCTAGAACCAAAATTAAATCTGAATCTTTTATAGATGAAATTCTGTGAGCTATTATGAAGCAAGTTGCGGCTTTATATACTGTATTTAGATTCTTTTGAATCATAGCTTCAGTTTCTACATCTAAGGCTGAGGTAGTATCATCTAATATTAATATTGAAGGGTCCTTTATTATTGATCTTGCAAGTGTTATTCTTTGTTTTTGTCCTCCAGATAACCCTACACCTCTTTCTCCTACTACTGTTTCATAAGAATCCGATAATTTTTGAATAAAGTTATTGGCATCAGCCATCTCAGCAGCCCAAGTTACTTTACTATTATCTGCTTCTGATACTCCATAACTAATATTTTCTTCTATTGTATTGGAAAATAAAAATACATCTTGCATTGATATTGAAATATCTTTTCTTAAGGCTTGTAGATTATATTTCCTTATGTCTATTCCATCTATTAATATTTCTCCAGAAGTTGCATCATAAAATCTCTCTATTAAATTAATTATTGTAGATTTACCTGCACCAGTTTGTCCAAAAATCGCAATAGTTTGTCCAGGTTTTACTTTAAAGCTTATGTCTTTCAAAATAGGTTCATAGTCATATTCAAAGCTAACATTCCTGAATTCAATTTCACCTTTTAACTTCTTAGGTTCTATTCCATCAATTGGATTTTTTATTTTTGTTTCTTCGTTAACTAATATTTTCATTTTTCTAGCAGCTGCTATAAATCTTTGAGCATCATTAATAAGCCATCCCACCATATTCATTGGATTGTTTATTGCCCAAATAAGGCCATTAAACATTACTAACTCTCCCATAGTTAACTGTTCATTTATAACAAATATTCCTCCTGCCAAAATCATGACAATTGTAAATATATTTGATAGAGCGTTAAGCATAGGCAGATATTTTTGCGCAACATTTGCAAGCTCCATATTAGCATCCATATATGCTTTATTTTTCTCTTCAAATTTTGAAGTTTCATAATCCTCTTTTGCAAAGGCTTTAACAACTCTATTTCCACTTATATTTTCCTGCACTACTGTATTTAGTTTTGAGAATTGTTCTCTTATTCCAAAAAATATTGGGTTTGCTTGTTTCGCAAATTTATATGCACAAAAAGCAACTAACGGTGTTAATGCAAACATGAGTAAAGTAAATTTAACATTTATAATAAACATACTGACTATTGCAAATATAAAAACAGTAACATTTTCAAAAATATTATATATAACCCAGGCAACAAAATGTCTAACTGCATCCATGTCTCCTGTCATTCTTGCCATTATATCCCCTGTTCTTGTTTTGTTATAATAGTCCAAATCTAATTCTTGTAATTTATTATACATATTTTGCCTAAGTTCAAATATTACATTTTGAGATACAAATTCAAAGGTCATTTGATAAGTATACCTAATAATTGTTTTTAAAATGGTAGCTATAATCATTGACCCTAATATAGGAATCAAAGCATTACCATTATTCTTTATTATTACTTCATCCACTAATTTTCCGCTTAAATATGGATTTACCATAGATATTAATGAGCTTAATAATACTGCTGAAAGTGCAACATAAAATCTAAATTTGTATTTATTAATATAACCAAAAATCCATTTAATGCTACTCATTAACCTCTCCTCCTTTTTTGAATACTCCATAAAATATCAAGCCAGCATTCTAATTTATTTTATTTCATATCCTTCATTTCAATATATTTAACATGTTTAATTATCTATCAAAATATATTAAATTGAAATGTACTTTTTTATTCACATGATGTATATTCTTATATATAAAGGGGGCGATATTTAAGTGTGTAATGTAGGTGTTGCTATTGAAAATTTTAATCCCGAAATCTTATATGCATTTAATTGTTATAACAAGGATTTCCTAAACGGTAAGTATCACTGTCATGATTTCATAGAATTTAGCTATGTAGTATCAGGGAGTGTAAATTATAGAATAGATGATAAATTTCATAAAATTAATGAAAAGACTCTCCTAGTTTTTAATCCTGGAGTATATCATCAAGAGTCTTTGAGTAAGGGTGAAGAAACCACAGAACTTCATATTGGATTTCGTAATATTAAAGTTGACGGACTTCCTCTTAATTATATTTTGAAAGAACACTTTGATGCTCCATTAGAATTTAAGCAATATAAAGAGGACTTTCATAAATGTTGTTTAGAAATAATAGAAGAGCAAAACGCGTGCGAGATTGGGAAAGAACTTATTTTAAAAAGTCTTATAATGAAATTAATTGCTCTTTTCCTTAAAGAAACTAATTATGTTAAAAACACAAAGAAAATTGATAGATATGATTTTCCATTTTATGATAAATCTAATGTAGTGAAAATAATTCTAGAATATTTTGATAATAATTATATGAACAATGTTTCCTTAGATGATATGTCTAGAAACATGTATTTAAGTTCTGTCTACATTTCTAAAGTATTTAAAGAAAAGACAGGTGAATCACCTATAAATTACTTAATAAATCTTAGATTAGAAAAAGCTAAAGATTTACTTATTTCTACTGAATCGCAAATAAAATCTATCGCTCAAGCTGTAGGTTATAATGATGCATATTATTTTAGTAAATTATTCAAAAAATACTATGGACATTCTCCTTGTAAATTTAGAGCAATTAATAAGTAACTTTTCTGTCTCCATAACCCCCAACCCGCATTTTTGTAGCATATTCTTCACCATATTTATGGTGAACCATATTAGAATATATATGTTTTAATCATATATATTAAGTGAAATACTAAATAAATGGAGTATATTAATTCGTAAGAAAAAATAACTACCTAGTATGCAAAATATATGAGCATACTAGGCAGTTGTTTCAACTTATTTTTCTCTCACCCACACGGTCATCTCACCTATACTTCGGTTTGCCCAAGTGTAGTATGGCACAAATTTTATATTAACAGGGGCATACTCTTCCTTTATTTCAGAACTATAGAGTTCATTTTCCCATTTGCTACTATTTGAAACACGGTTTGCCTCTGCTTTTATTACCATTACACCACCTAGCAATTCTGCTTCAAAACTTTCTTCTAATTTAGCTTCTTTAGGTAAATATATTTCATGAAGATTTGAACCATTATCTATTTCCTCCAAACAGTAAACTAAAGGTCCTCTTTGTATTGCAACCTTACCTATATCATCTCTTACCATTGGATTTGCTTTCATTCTAAGAATAGGCATCTTCAAAACAAGTTGAATTTCATCACAATCCTTCCACTCTCTATTTATCATTATATATCCATCAATCTTTATTTCTTCAATATCTATCACTTCATTATTTACCTTAACTTCAGCTTTGGGGCACCAACTTGGTATTCTTAATCCTAAAGTGAATTTTGTTCCCTCTTTTGTGGATACTTTAATTGATACTTTTTCATCCCATGGATACTCTGTTTCTTGAACAAGTTTAATCTCATTATTTCCTACACTAATAGTAGCTTCTCCACCAATATATAAATTTGTATATACAGTATCTTCATTTACAGTATAAATATATTGACCTAGGGATGTTAGTGTTCTTGTTATATTAGGTGGACAGCATGCGCAGGTAAACCATTTTTGTCTTATAGGTTTAACATGCTGCTTAGCTAGGTCTTTTTCACAAGCTTCTGGTTTTACCTCAAGTGGATTTACATAGAAGAAACCTTTACCATCCTGAGACATTCCTCCTATTATAGTATTATAAAGAGCTCTCTCCATTATATCTGCATATTCACTTTTTTGCTCAATCATCAGCATTCTATGAGCGAAAAATGCAAGTCCGATAGAAGCACAAGTTTCTGCATAAACAGTATCATTAGGAAGATCATAATCAAATGTAAAAGATTCTCCTATTGAAGTTGAACCGATACCTCCAGTTATATACATTCTCTTTAGAACAATGTTTTCCCAAAGTCTCCTACAAGCCATAAATAATTCCATATCGCCAGTTTCTGCAGCAACATCAGCCATAGCCATACACATGTATACAACCTTACTGCATGTCCTTCTGCTGAACTCTGTTTTTTAATTGGCAAATGTGTTTGAAAATAAGTTTTTCCCCACTCTCTCTTAACTCCACCTTGCCAAAAATCTGTTTTGCCTCTCTTTTCCCATTGCATATCAAAAAAATCTGGCTCTGCTCCACGTTCATCCAAGAAATATTTGCTTAAATTAAGATACTTTTCATTTCCTGTAACCTTATAAAGTTTAAAAAGTGCTAATTCTACTTCTTCATGTCCATCGTAACCGTGAATTTTGCCTTCTTCTGGACCAAAAGTAGAGTCAATGTAGTCAGCAAACCTGCATGCTATATCTAAAACCTTTTTTTTATTTGTAGCATTATAATAAGCTACTACCGCTTCAAAAAAGTGACCAGCACAATACAATTCGTGGCACTCAGCTAAATTTGTCCATCTATTTTCTGGCTCTTTAAGAATAAAATATGTATTTAAATATCCATCTGGCCTCTGTGCCATTTCTAAAATATCAATTACTTCATCTGCATTTTTTTCAAGCTCAGCGTCAGGATGAGTTTCAAGACTAAAACCTACTGCCTCAAGCCACTTTGACACATCACTATCTTGGAATACCATTCCATGAAACTCTCCAGTTTCAAGCCCTGCAGCTATACGAAAATTCTCTATTGCGTGACTAGGTTCAGCATCTGGAATCCTGTCATTTATAGCCTCCCATTGGTACGGTATAACTACTTCTCTCGCGAGTTTTCTATATTTAGACCAAAAATTATCCTTTATCTTCACATTTTTTAATGGAACTTCTTTAGTCACTTTTCTTAAATCCTTATTAAATTCAAACGAATCCTTCATCCTTGATTCCTCCCGTAATATAGTTTTAATTTCGTAAATCCTTAATATTTATCCGAAATATTGTATTTTATTTATATAAAATCCGACAACCTAATTTGTAAAAGCTGTCGGATTCTAATTACAATTTATTAAATTTCTAAGATAATTAAATTATTCAATAATAGGAATGTTTGCATCATCCTTAAGGAATAATGGTATAACTTCCAATGGAGCATCATAGTTAACCCATTGTCCTCCATTTAATATTTGTCCAGAGTTTATATCCTTCCACTTAGCTCCTTCTGGTAAATACACTTTTCTTGATATATCACCTTTATGAAGTATTGGCGCTACAAGAACATCTGGTCCAAACATATACTGATCTTCAATATCAAAGCAAAGCTTATCTTGAGGGAAATCATAAAACAGTGGTCTAATAACTGGAGTTCCTTTCTCATGTGCTTCCTTCATGATTTGAGTAATATAAGGCTTCATTCTTTCACGGATAAACATATATTTCTTAAATATTTCATATGCTTCCTCACCATAACTCCATACCTCATTTGCTGCACCACTTTCGCATAATCCTCCACCACTAGTTCCGAGAGGTTTAGAGTGTGGTTCACGATCACCATGTAACCTAAAGACAGGGCAGAATACTCCATATTCAAACCAACGAATTATACATTCTCTGAAATCAGGATCATCTGGATTTCCACCATGAAATCCTCCTATATCAGTTGTCCACCATGGTATACCTGCTAATCCCATATTGAGTCCAGCAGCAAATTGATTTCTTAGAGATTCAAAACTTGAATCAATATCTCCAGACCATACAAGAGCACCATAACGTTGGCTTCCTGCCCAGGCGCATCTAAGAAGATTAATTATATTTTCTTGACCTTCTTCTTTCATACCATCAAAGAAAGTCTTTGCATACATAACAGGATAGATATTACCTATTTGTTCATTTGGACCTAGATGATATCTATAGTTATCAAAGTCATAAACTGAATACTCTGGTTCAGCTTCATCTAACCAGAATAGTTTTATGCCTTTATCATAGTAATTTTTCTTAGCAGTGTTCCATACAAAATTGCGAGACCCTGGATTCGTAGCATCATAGAATACTGTATCTCCTAAAAAGTCCATAGTTGTCCTAATTCCTCTATCAGTTCTTACTAAATAACCTTTCTCCAGCATCTTATTATAGTTTTCGCTTTTTTTATCGACTGTTGGCCAGATAGAAACCATTAGTTCAATACCCATTTCTTTAAGTTCTTTAACCATGCTATCTGGATCAGGCCAATAATCTAAATCAAATCTCCAATCCCCTTGATTTGGCCAATGGAAAAAGTCAATTACTATAACCGAAATAGGAAGTTCTCTTCTTTTATATTCACGAGCAACTTCTAATAATTCCTCTTGAGTTTGATATCTCAGTTTACATTGCCAAAATCCCATAGCATAATCAGGCATCATTGGCACTGTGCCAGTAGCTTTTGCATAGGACTCTTCTATTTCTACTGGAGTATCTCCTGCTGTTATCCAGTAATCAAGCTGTTTTGTTGAATTAGCTATCCATTCAGTAACATTCCTTCCAAAGCTTACCTTTCCAATACCAGGATTATTCCACAATAAGCCATATCCTAAACTAGATAATAGAAAAGGAACACTCGCCTGTGAATTTCTATGTGCAAGCTCTAAAATACAATTTTTTAAATCTAAATTTGATTGTTGATATTGTCCCATGCCAAATAGCTTCTCATTAGGATCTGATTCGAATCTCATAGTTAAATTATAATCTCCACCAATGATAGGCTTGAATTCACGTGCATCTATATTTAATGCACTGCAAAATGTCTTCACATTATTTCTATTTCTAACATACTCCTCTAAAAGAATGTCCCCGTTCTGATTATAGAATGCAATCTTTCCTCCAGCATCAATATCAGCTCTAATTTTTCCATTTTGAATACACGCTTCATTACCATCAATTTTTATTGTAACGTTGTTGCTGCTTTCTTGTGGTAATAGAGCCCAATCATTATTTATAAGTTCTGCCTGTTTTGTACTTCGTATACGAAAGCTATTTTCACCCCAAGGTTCAATTTGTAATTTTTCACAATCGTATTGACGAATTAATATATTTCCTTCAACTTTAAAAAAGCTATCATCTAAATTATGTTTATTTCTAGATCCCATATTTTTACACTCCAATCTTAATTAAATTTAAATCTTTCCATTAAGTTTTTTAACCCTAAAGCTTTTTGATGTAAAATTTCTGATAAGTGATTCATTAATTTATTGTCATTTGACTCTTGCTCAATTGTTGCTGCAATTTCTTCAGTTGCAGCACTATTTTCTTCAGTTATATTTGCAATCTCAGTAATTGCTTGAAAAAGCTCATTTTTTTGATTATTTATAGCTTCAATCGATGACTTACTTGTCTTTACTAAATCATTTATGTTATTTACAGATTCTTTTATATAATTAAAATATTTAATTGTATTATTAACTTCATTAAATTCAATTTTAAAACACCCTTGAGCTTCTGATGAGATATCCATCGAATGCTGTATTGATGAATTTATGTCATTTAAAATATCTTTTATGTTCAATGAAGCATTTTCTGATTGTTGTGCAAGCTTTCTTATTTCACTAGCTACTACAGAAAATCCCTTCCCGTATTCTCCTGCTCTTGCAGCCTCTATTGAAGCATTTAAAGCTAATAAATGAGTTTGTTTTGCTATCTGATTTACATTTTCTAAAACACTCATAACTTCTTTTGTGTTATTGCTAAGGTCTAAAACGGTTTCACTAACTTGATCCATGGCTTTTGAATTATTATGTGCAGATATATTTAAATTGGAAATAATATTTGAACTTTCATCTAATATATTAACTGCAGTATAAGTTGTGTCCCCCACTTCATTCAAGACTTTAATTGTACTTGTTAATTCATTTTCGAACTTGTCATATACTTGCACCGATCTTTGAGCACTTTCTGCCTGCGTATTTGATCCTTGTGCTATATCATCTACAGTAATTACAATTTCTTTAGATGACTCAGCTATATTTTTTGATAAATCCAATAATTTGATTGAAGAATTACTGGCTTCACCTGCTAGATTAGAGGTTTCAATAAAAAATTCCCTTAAATTTAACAACATGCTATTAAAGTTTTTATTTAATTCTTTTAATTCAAATATATTGCTAGATACATTTGGATTTATACTTAAATCTCCTTCTGCTATTAATTTTGTCGAATATATTATTTCTTTGATTGGAGTAGTAATTTGTAATGTGGTCCTAGTTGATATAATTATTGATGTAACTATTGATACTAATGTAAATAATAATGAAACCATTCCAATACTTGTAGCAGTCGCTGATAATTCTGATTTTGGAACTACTGCAACAAACCTCCACTCTTTCGCATCATCAGTACTATATACTCCATATGTGCTTATACCAGCTTGTTTAAATTCAAAATTGCCTTCAATTTCATTTGTAATCTTTGACATCACATCATTGGAAATATTTTCTCCAACTTGTTTTGTATTATTAGATGCAAGAATATATCCATCTTGATTGATAATAAATACATTTCCACTTTTCCCAATTTTGGCGTCATTTATAGAATTTGAAAACTTATTTTCATCTAAATTTATTTGAAGCACCCCAAGAGCTTTACCGCTTATACCATCCTTTACTAAAATAGATTTACTTATTATAAGATTATTTGAGTTCGATACTATATTTTTCATAGGTATTGACCATACAGGCTTTCCATTTGCATTTATTGTATTCTTGTACCAGCTCAATTCCTTAATTTGATCATTAAGATCTTTATTATCCGTTTTCGAAGCATTTGTCGCATCAGAAGCTACCGATAGTCCTTCATCACTATAAAAATATATACTTGAAATTGGAGAATATTTATTTGTACTTGATGAAAAAGCAATATTCTTTAATAAAGTTTCTAACTCCTGTTTTTTCTTAAATAATAAAAAACTATCTGTTGGCGGCTTACTAATAATTGATAATATTTGCTTATCCGTACTAGTTTGATATATCATAGTATCTACAGTTGAATTCATAGTCTGAATATACTTTTTATTATCATTAAGAATTTGTAATGTAGACATTTTAAAATCTTCTGTAACTTTATTTTTAGTTATGATAAATGTAGCTAAACTTGATACCAATAATGAAAATATTATCAGGAGTGAAAAAGTAAATACTAATTTTCTCAATAAACCATCTTTTATCTTTAATTCTTTAAAGTTAAAAGTTTCTTTAATTTTGAATTTTAAAATCCTTTCTATTAAGGCCTTCATTGTTTTATTCCCCCTATTATCATGTGAGAACATTACCTTCTAAGAATTATAGTAACCCTATAGATAAAAATTATTATTTACCCCTTAACAGCACCGTTAGTCAATCCTCCAATTATATATTTTTGAAGGAAAATAAACACTAAAACAACAGGTAGAACTAGAAGTACTCCATACGCCATTATGGAATTCCATTGTATCCCATATTTGCCCATAAAGTTATATATACTAGCAGTCATTGTTCTCTTTTCAGGGCTAGTTATAAATGTAAGTGAATACGCTAAATCTCCCCAAGCATATAAGAATGAAAAGGCAGCAGTCATTATTAATCCTGGATAAGATATTGGAAGCATTATTTTAGTAAATGCTGTAAATGTATTACATCCATCAATCCTAGCTGAATCTTCAAGCTCCCTTGGTAGTGCAAGAAAATAGGTCCTCAGAATAAGAACTACAAATGGTACAGATATAGTTGCATCTGATAATATTGGAGCCCAAAGAGTATCAAGCAGATGTAAATTCTTATATACCATAAACATTGGTGTAAGTATTAATGCTACTGGAAGCATCTGTGTTACTAAAAATATCATAATAAATGACTTTTTCCCTCTCATCTTAAATCTTGCTAAGCCATATCCTGCTGGAATAGCTAATGCACATGATAAAATCATTGAAATAAATGCAACTTTGCAACTATTTCCAAAAGTCACCAATATGCTGCTTTTACCTTCAAACTGTGCTGTATAACTACTTAATGTAAATTCTTTAGGTATAAAGGTAGGAGGTGAAGCAAAAATTTCAGTATTGGTTTTAAAAGAACTTACTACAATCCAATATATTGGAAAAAGCATGATGCAAGCTATAAAAATTGATAAACAACATAATATTATATTTTTTTGTTTATCCTTAAGAATCATCTTCTTCATTATCCAATCACCTCATCTTCCTTTATTAATTTAAGATATCCTAAACTTACACAGAATAGAATTGAAAACAATACATTAGCAACAGTAGCACCTTTGCTAAATGAAAATTGTGTAAATGATAATTTGTATGCAAATGATGACATTAACTCAGTACTATTAACTGGTCCTCCATTTGTCATAACAAATACTAAATCAAAAACCTTAAAAGTATAAATAAATCCAAGAACCAATACCGATAAAATTGCTGGCCTTAATGATGGTAATGTAATTTTAAAGAACCTTTGAAAAACATTGGCACCATCAACTTTACCTGCCTCATATAACGTAGCTGAAATGTTGCTTAATCCTGTTGTTAATAATAGCATATTAAATGGAATTCCAACCCAAGAATTTGTTAGTATAACTGAGAGCATAGATGTCTTACTATCTATAATCCAGCCAATTGGCTCAGAAATCAAATGACATTGCATAAGTACTTCGTTTATTATTCCTCCACTTGTACTATACATAAATTTAAATAGCAATGCAGTTACTGTCATTGGTATAAGGTAACTGACTACCATAAGTCCTCTAATAGGTTCAGACAGTTTAAACTTTAAATTGAACAGTAAAGCTAAACCTAATCCTATAACGAATTGAATTGATATACTTCCTAGGGTAAAAACTAACGTATTCTTAATACTTATCATCATTGTAGGATCTTGAAATACATCAATGTAGTTTTTCAATCCAACAAAAGGCTTAATAGGATTACTAAAAGTTGTTACATTTACATCACGAAAACTTAATATAAAATTATATATAATTGGATAGCCCACAAAAGCCAGCATAAATATTAGTGCTGGTAATACAAATAAGTACCCTTTTCTTTCTTCGCTAATAAATTCTCTACTATATTTATTTTTCAAAATTATTTCCACCTACCTTACTTCAATTTTAAGGTGCCCTTTGCTAAGTGCTAAGGCACCTTAAGTACAATAATTTATTTTAATACAGTATCAATCTTAACTTGTGCGTCTTTTGCTGCTTGCTCTGGAGTCTTTGCATTTGTAAAGCTTTCTTGCATTGCAGTAGACATTGCATCTGATATTTCTGGCCATTTTGCATGTGGTCCTCTTGGCATTGCATATTGTAGCTCATCTAAAAATACGCTCATGATTGGATCTTTAGTTATTTTATCATTACTTTCAGCAATATCCTTTCTAGATGGAATGTAACCAAAATCAGCACAATACTCATTCATTATGTCTTTTTGTTGTGTGAATTTAATGAATTCCCAAGCTGCATCTTCATGATGTCCTTTAATTACTCCCCAGTTTTCTCCACCTAAATCTGATGCAAATACTTTATCTTTAGGAATTTTTACAACTCCCCATTTTAAATTAGGTGCATCTTTCTTAACAGTATCTATAATCCATGGACCGTCTGTAATCATAGCTGCTTTATTTGTTACGAATTGTTTTTCTAAGTCATTTTGTGTCCAGTTTATAACTTCCTTACTCATTGATCCATCTTTTATAAGATCAGTAAGATATTGAAGAGAACTTATACCTGCTGGACTACCAACTTCATTAAATTTAGCTCCTGACGAAAGTAACCATGGAAGATATTGGAATGTTCCTTCTTCATTCTTAGGTGCAGATATAGCTAATCCATAAGTATCTCCTTTAGTCAATTTCTTTGCTGTAGTCTTTAATTCAGCATAAGTTGTTGGTGGCTCTACACCTGCTGCACTAAACATATCTTTATTATAAAATAAAGCTAAATCGTTACTTCCAAGTGGAATACCATAGTATTTCCCATCTAATTGACAAGATGATATTGGTCCAGGATAGAATTGATCCTTACCATCATAAGAATTCATCTTATCAGAAATATCTGCAAATAATCCCATTGCTGCAAATGAAGCCATATCTGGATTATCTACTAAACCAAGGTCTGGTAATTTATCTGCAACAAGCCCTATTGTAAACTGTTTAGTAAGTTCAGCTCTTGGTACAAATTCTACTTCAACTTCTATTTTATCTTGAGATTTATTGAACTTATCAGCTAGATTCTCCATAGCCTTTTGTTGTTGTTGTCCATCAAAGTAATGCCATACTGTAAGCGCTGTCTTTGCAGATGCATCTGTTTTAGTTTGGCTTGTAGTTGTATTACTACTTCCACATCCAACAAATATACTCGCTGTCATAACCACGGCTGTCAAACAAGTTAACAATGTTTTAGTTTTCTTCATTTTATTTCCCTCCTAATTTTTTACTATAATAACGTTTTCTACAGTTTTAATTATACTGTTTGAAAACGTATTCTAGAATTCTATTATCATAAGAAAAGTGTAAAATTATGATATAAATTTTACACTTAACATTTCAGCACAATCAAAAAAATAACAAGTCCATCTGACAGTATATTTTGAACTTGTTATTTTATTTCATGTGCCTTAATAAAACTTCATATATTCTTTTGGTGCCATACCTGTATATTCTTTAAATACCTTGCAAAAATACTTAGAATCACTATAACCAACCTTCTCAGCAATTTCATAAATTTTCATTTTTTTATTTGTTAATAATTCTTTTGCTTTCTCGATTCTAAATTCTTTCAAATAATCTGAAAAGCTTTTTCTTAGTTCCTTTGTAAATAACCGGCTTAGGTATTCAGGGGTTATATTCATTCCATTTGCTATTTCTTCAAGAGAAATCTTATCACTATAATACTCTTTTATATAATTCATGGCTTTTCTCACAATCAAAGAATTTATTGTAGATTCATCATCATTTTTTTCCCCTACCTTATCAATTACATAATCTAATCGTTCTTTTAATTCATCAAATGTACAACTAATTTTAATGGAATCTAAAATACCTTCATTTTTTAATTGAGTATAAAAATCATTATTACAGCTTTTAGAGACGGTCAAAATTGAAAAAATGTACTTACTACAGATATCAATTATATCAATTGGATCATAAACATTAGCTTTTAAATATGACATAAACTTTTCATTACTGTCTACCAATCTTGCTTGATCATTATTCTTTATTGCCTTTATCACTTCATTTTCAATTTCTCTTGGATAATTGCATTGATTTATTTTTAATTTAGAAATCAATTCTTCATAGATTATCTCATCATTTCCAAATACAATAGGCCATCTAGATAACCTTTTAAGCTCATTAAGGGAACTTCTGATTTCAGCTAATCCATTTATATTAATAACACTAACTGTAATACTAGAAAATCCACTTTTTCTTATGGAAAATAACAAATTATACTTTAACATCTTTATAAATTCTAAAAAAGCTGTTGTAGTATTTATGAAAATTGGTAAATAGTTATATTCTTTTAAAACAGAATAATAAAAAATTTCAATCTTGTAATACTTCATAAAGTCATATATTTCTTTTATTATGAATTCGCTTTTCTCTTCATATTCGTCTCTTAAATACAAATTTACAAGATACATATTTTCATGTTGTTTTACATTACTTTCAATAATCTTATAGAACTTGTCTAAATTCCTACCTTTATTTAATAATACTTGTCCTAATATTTCTTCCTTAGGTATGCCCTCTACAAGCAGTTCAGCATTTTTCAGACTGAATTTTCTTTCAATCTGTTCCATGCTGCTTTTCAAAGCACTGTAAGTTATTGGTTTTAATAAATATTCTTCTACTCCTAATTTTATACCTTTTTGTGCATATTTAAAGTCTGAATATCCACTCAATATAATAACATATGGATCTTGACCATCCTCTTTAATTTTTCCAATCATATCAAGTCCATTTAGCTTTGGCATTTCAATATCAGTAAAAATAAGATCCGGTTTATACTCTTTAGCTAAAATTAACCCTTGCTCTCCATCAGACGCTTTTCCACAAACAATATAGTTATCACTAAGTTTTCCTAATAAGTTCCCTAAGCCTTCTCTAGCATTAACTTCATCTTCTACAATCAAAATTTTCATAAGTTTCCCCCCCTAAACAATCAATGAAATAACTAACGCTATAGTAGTTCCTTCCCCTTGAATACTTTCTATATCAAATTTAGCATTATCACCATAATAAATTTTTATCCTATCATAGACATTCTTTATACCTATATTTTTATCCTCATCTTTCCCTAATTTTATGTTATTAATTATTTCTTCAAGTTTTCTGTTTTCAATACCATTTCCATTATCGTTTACTATAATTTTGATATGATTATCTTCAAATTTATTTATATCAACTTTTAAGATCCTTCCACTATCATATCCTTTGAATCCATGAATAATAGAATTTTCAATTAAAGGCTGCAATAATAACTTATGAATTCTATAGCCTAAAACAGTTTCATTTACATCTAAATCCAGTGTAAAACTGTTATTAAATCTAATTTGCTGTAAGTATACATATTTTTTCAACCATTCAACTTCATCGTAAATAGTCACTTCTTTATTTATATCACCTATACTATACCTTAGTATCTGTGCAAAGTTTCCAATGGTATCACTAACTTCATAATTCTCATTTTTAATTGCCATCCAATTTATGCAATCTAAAGTATTATATAAGAAATGCGGGTTAATTTGTGCAACGATTGCCTTTATCTCTGCTTCTCTTCTCTTATTTGATAATTCAACAATATAATTACTTTGACTTTTTATATCTTCTACTAAAATATTTATTGTTGATAACATTTCATTGAATTCATCGCTTATAAATGACAACTCATCTTCAGTATTAAGTTTTATTTTTACATTAAAATCACCTTTTTTAGCTTCTTTCATTCCCTTAACAATAATTCTGACTGACTCATAAAATTTATTAGAAAATATTATAATAACAATCATAACGATGATAACAATTACAGCTAAAAATGCAAATGTTAAATTCCTTAATAAGTTAACTTCGTAAAATAAATTATCTTTATCAACAACACTAATTACCTTCCAACCAACACTATCTATAGGGATAGTGCTTACGGATATATCCCTATTTGTAAAACTAGGAATTGAGTAAATTAATTGGTTTAGAGTTTCAGCATTGCCTTTATCATTAACCTCTTTGTTAGAATAATCTTTTATGTAGGTTCCAATATATTTTTTGTCTTGAAATGATATGATTCTTCCATTATTATCAACTATTACTGAACACATATTTATTTTATCCTCTGCAAAATTTTCTTTATCCATCTCCACATTACATACGTCAGATAAAACTTGCTCATCAAAGCTCATAATCATTATGCCCATCTCTTCTTTAGTTCTTATATCTCTGACTTTTAGTCCCATGTGAAACATGTACTCCGGCTTTCTACCAATATAACTATTAGAAGTTGTAGGTAGTATAACTTGGGTATTACTATTTAAAATCTCAGAATAAATTTCGGCTTTATCAGAGTCACTATACATATTCCAGACTCTGTTATTTATACCTTGATTTCTTTTATCATAATATACATTCCTGCCATCCTTCCCCACAAAAGTTATGGCCCTAATTTGACTTCTCGAATACGAATAAGACCCAAAAGCTTCTCTAATTTTATTAATGGATGCTGCCTTTTCAAATTCATCTCCATCATTAAACATATTTTCTAACCCTAAGCAATCATTGTCTGCTGTGATTCTATATAAAATATCCTTATAGTAATTCATATCTGTTTCTATATTAGTTTTTATGTAAAATAAATTTCTATCTGTGAGACTTATGATTTTCTTTTCAAGATAATGTTGCGATAGCTTGTACAAAAATAATTGAGTAAAAACCATTGGGATAATTGAAATAATTATAAATATACTTAACAGTTTTACTTTTATACTATAACGTTTCCAATTCAAATAATGCTTCATATTATTTTTTAAATTACTAAAAAACTTCATTACTACATCTCCTAAAATGTATAATATGGATTTGTTGATGTTAGCTTTATAAGGTAAATATGATTAATTGTATTACGTAAGGCACAATCAAAAAAATAACAAGTTCATATGTCTAAAGTTTACTGCATCTTTATTTTTCGTTTTTTTATTAATACTAAAATTTATACTATACAATAATGTTTTATGTCTTCCACAATTAGTAATTTAATGAAATCATATATGCACAGGAATGTCAACTTGTAATTACAAGTTGACATTAATTAAGAAGGTCATATCATACTTTCTGTTTCTCAATAAAGTATGATATGACCTTCTTAATATTTTATTTTTCATTAATAATATTGCGCCTGGAATATTTAATCGAATATAAACTATAAATTTTCCATTGTATTTCCTTCACCAACTAAACTATAGAAATCTTTCGTAAATACATCTACTGCATTAGTTGTTGCATCATGTTTAATTAATCCTTCTATTACATCTGGTGCAGCTGTAACAGATCCAATTCCATGTTTACATAAATTTAAGACTTGTTGTGAATTTTTAAAACTTGCTGCGAGTACATCAGCATTTAAATTATGCATTCTAAACATATCATGAATATCTTTTGCAACCTGAACTCCATCAGCTCCCATATTATCTATTCTATTTACATATGGTGCTGTATATCTAGCTCCTGCTTTTGCTGCTATGAATGCTTGCATTGATGTATAAATAGCTGTAGCTGTTATATTTACATTTTCATTCTTTAATAACTTCATAGCTTTAATTCCTTCACTTGTTACAGGAACTTTTATAAACGTATCTTTCCCAAGTACTTCTAACATATGATGAGCTTCATCAACCATTTTTTCAGCAGTTAATGATACTACTTGTGCATGAAGTTGTGCTCCTTCTGGTAAAAATTCTCTAATTGCTTTTAACACTTCCATTGGATTTCCACCTTGTTTCTTCAATATAGAAGGATTTGTTGTTACCCCATCACATGGAAATTCTTCATAGATTTTTTTGATTGCTTCTAAATTTGCATCATCGACTAATATTAACATTTTCATTCTTCCTCTCTGTTTCTTATTTTTATAATTTAGGTTATTAAATAAGTAATTTTTAAATCAAATAAGTTCTTAACCTGTATTTTACAAGCAAATTCTAAAATTCTAAAATTGTTTAGAATCTTAGAACTTAAGAATATTACAATAAAAACATTTTTATTTATAACATTTATACTTACTTAATAACCAATGACTATCTAATACATGACTACTTTATTAAGTTTTGTACTCCTTCTAAATAAGCAATATCCTGAAATTCTTTCATTTGCTCATCTGTATACATCTTGGGGTTTTCTTCAAAACAATAATCCAAATTATCTATTAAATTATATTTTGATTTTGCAAGCGGATTATAATTTAGTAATTCATATTTTACATTTGGATAAATGTCTGAAATATATTTACTTATAGCACTAATATTATCATTATTTGCTGTAAAGTTTGGTATCAGTGGTGTTCTAATAATGACATAATCTTTCTTATCACTTTCTAAAATAAGCTTAATATTTCTTTTAATAAGCTCATTACTGACACCTGTAAAAGCTTTATGTTTTTTATTATCAAATTCCTTAAAATCTGCAAATATTATATCAAGATAAAGTAATGCTTCTAATAGATATTCGCTAGACACAAATAGTGAAGTTTCTATAGCTGTATTTATTCCAATCTCTTTTAGACGTTTGAGTAACGCAATGGTAAAATCCGCTTGAGAAAATGGTTCTCCACCAGATAAGGTAACTCCACCACCATATTTAAAAAATGCTTTGTCTTTTATTGCTATTTCCACCACTTCATCTAAAGTATAACTCTTAGAATCCATGGTTAATGCACCTGTAGGACAAATATCAACAGCAACATGATTTTGCTCGTCTGTACATTTTTCTTTAACAATACATATTTTGCCACCTTTTTCTATTATCGATTCATTAGAGCAATTTTTTACGCATAATCCACAATTAATGCATTTATTTTCAAAATATATTAAATTCTCTTCTGAAGAAATGCCCTCAGGATTTTGACACCATGCACATTTTAATGGACAGCCTTTAAGAAAAATTGTTGTTCTTATTCCATCACCATCATGGGTTGAAAATCTTCTTATATCAAAAATTCTTCCCATTAGATTATTGTTTTTTTCCATAGGCTATACATCTCCATAACTTGTTCTAGCTATAATTTCATTTTGCAATTCTCCTGCAAGTTCAGTGAAATATGCCGTATATCCTGCTACACGTACAGTTAAACTACGATAATTTTCAGGGTTCTTTTGTGCTTCTAATAAATCTTCTCGTCTTAATACATTAAACTGAATATGAGGTATTTCTAAGTCTACAAATGTTCTTAAGAATTTGGAGAATTTATCAATACCATTTTCTGTTTTAAAGAACTCAGGTAAGAATTTCATATTTAGTAATCCACCATTTGTAGTTAAAATATTATCTAATCTAGATACAGATTTTAAAACAGCTGTAGGACCAGCAGAATCCCTTCCGTATACTGGTGACATTCCTCCATCGGCTAATGGTTGTTTTGCATATCTTCCATCAGTGGAAGCTCCTACATTTTCGCCCATTGGTACGTGAGCTGATACAGTATACATTCCTGTATGATATCTTCCTCCACGATAATTTGTATAATTAGTAAGCTTTTTATTGAAATATCTAGCCCATTTAGCCCCAATTTCATCTACCCATTCAACATCGTTACCATACTTAGGTGAACGATTTAATAACATAGCTCTTATAACTTCATGACCTTCAAAATTATTTTGAAGTGCTTGTAATAAATTTTCTTTTGAAATTCTTTTTTCGTCATATACTAAGAGTTTAATTGCTGCTAAACTATCTGCTAAATTTGCAACTTGTATCATTTGAATTCCTGATAGATTATAAACTGCTCCACCTGCTGTAACATCTATCCCTTTTTCTATACAATCATCTATAACTGATGATAAGAATGGTGACGGCAGCACATCTATATGTGCTTTTTCAACTTGTTCACAAGCCAAAATCATCTTATCAATAAAATAATCTATTTCACTGGTAAATGCTTTTTCTAAATCTTCATAAGTTTCATAGGTTGTTATATTTCCTAAGTTTGGAGCAATTAAATCACCTGCAAGTAAGCACTTACCATTATTAAGTGTTAATTCTAAAGTCTTATTTAAATTAAACATGGCAGCATCGCTCCACCCAAGATTATTACCTTGTGTTGTAATTTCTACACAACCAACAATTGCATAATCTCTCGCATCCTTTTCAGAAATCCCTAGTTCCATAATAGAAGAAATAACTGCTTCATCATTAAAAAATTGTGGCATTCCACTACCTTTTGCTACAACTCTTATGCTTTCCTTTAATAACTCTTCTGATGTTTCTTTATGCAATCTTACAGATAAGTTAGGTTGTGGTAATCCAAAATGCTCTTGTGCCTTCAAAAATAAGAAGGATAATTCATTAGAAAAATCATTACCATTTTCATCTTGCCCACCAATTGCAATGTTAAATCCTATTGGAAATCCTGCAAAGAATTTAGCACTATGTGAATTTCTTAAGTATACAATTTGATTGAATTTTAACCAAATACATTCTATTATTTCTAGGGCCTTTTCATTATCCAAAGTACCATTGTCTATATCCTTCTTATAATACGGATATAAAAATTCATCCATTCTTCCTGGTGAAAATGACGATGCATTTGATTCCATATGGAGTATCACGAACAAGAACCAAATAGATTGAACTGCTTCATGAAAAGATTCTGCAGGCCTTATCGCAAGATTCTTACAGTTTTCAGCAACTGCAAGCATGCTTGACTTTAACTTTTCATCACTTACTAATTCAGCTTTTTCTTTCATTAAATCATGGTATCTCATCATAAATTTTTGAGTACCTTCCATAACAATGACTACACTCTCATAAAAATCTTTATTGGCATATTTTATTTTTCCAATAGCTTTTTGTTTGATTCCTTCTGGACCTAATTCAAGCCATTCCTTGCAATTTGGACATATATGACCTTGAGCATGATCCTTTTGATTGATCTTTACTACCTTTGCAATTTCATCGATTTCTTTTCCGTATCTTTTTCTAATTACATCTTCTAATGAGTGGTCTTCCCAATATGGCTTAATAATTTCACGAAACTTTTCTATATCTTCTGTTTTCACATTGAATTTATCTTGAGCTCTAGTTGGCAAATCTTCAAATTCCCTATCAATCCATGAACTACCACTTTCAGGGAACACAACTCCATCTCTAACACCTTTAGTACGATTGCCTACAATTAATTCTTCATTTTCAACATCAATTTCTAACTTTAAAAGAGAATTTTTTAATGCTAATGCTCTCTTTATAATAACTGGCTTATCTTCATTTTGTTTATATGTTTCTGTTATTATAAGTGCTTGTTCAACAGATGCATATCTTTTATGCGATAACATTTTTTCTTTTAACTCTTTAATTCTAGGCGACATTACTAATCCATTCATATCTTTTTCTCCTTTCCGATTTTTTCTTATTGTTTGCTATTACTGTATTCTAATTTTATCTTATTTAGAATTGTTTTTCAATATATTTTTTATTATTTTGTATAGTTTTCTTTTAATCATATAGATTTATTCTAAAAAAATTGAAAATAACAGAAGTTCACTGAAAGATGACTATCAGTGAACTTTATAATTACCTCATTATTCTATTTTTCTTTTAAAGTTTTAATATACTCTGTTGCAAATTGTTTTACTACATCAATGTTTGAAAGATCTTTTCCAATGGATATATAATATTCTACTCCATCATATTTCCAGCTCAGAATATAATTAGTTATAGTATCTACCGGCTTACTCTCCATATTTGTTCTAGTAACGCCTTTCTCAATCTCTTTCATATTATACTTAGGCTGCATTACTTTTGTAACTTTACATGTAATATCATTAATAGTTATTTCTTGTTCAATATCTTCATTATAATTTTTTGAATCTTCATTTTCCTTCATCAAGGTCAACACCAATTGATGTCCTTGCTCATTCATATATTTTGAATCCGCGCATCCAGTTAACTTATACTCTTTACTAAGTTGGTTAAAAGCTTTATCTTCGTGTAAGGCCTTTATTAGTTTATTTACTATACTATCCATATCTTTATATTTTACATTATCCACCTTTATCCTTGCATATGGCATTCCAACTTCATCATCTTCTTTTAGATAAGTATACTCACCAATTTTCTCAGGCAAATTAATTTTAAAACCAAACCTTCTTTCTATGTCACTCTTATTTTCATCTGTCACTGGTATAGATGGACCATAAACTGGAATCTCTGTATCTTCTGACTTTTCCACAATATTACCAGACTTATCCGGATAAAATATTGTTTTCAACACCTCTTGGGCGGCTGCTCTTGCTCCTGGTGAAAATGTGAAAACTCCACCAAGCACAAGTGCTACACAACATGTAGGAACTAGTACTATCTTTTTCATATTTTGTATATTAAAATATTTTCTCTTACTCATTTCTTTCTCCCTCTTATTCCAAGCCTCATTAAAAATATCTCTTGAGGTTTCAATATTAAAATCACTATCATCTATAACAGATTTTAAAACATTATCAAAATAATCTTTATCCTTCATTTTTAATTAGACTCCTTTCTATTTAACTATTCTCATTTCATTTTCTTCCTCAAAGTAACTGCCTAATTGTTTTTTTAAAGCAGCTCTTGCATAAAATAAACGTGATTTTACTGTAGCCTTAAAGCAGCCTGTAACTTTTGAGATTTCCTCTATTGACATATCATTATAGTAATAGAGAATAACCACTGTTTTTAAATTTTCGCTTAGATTATTAACAGCATTTTGCATTACATACTTTATCTCGTAACTATCAATCGCATTCTCTCTGCCTTGATTTTTATCACAAAATAATTCTTCGTTTTCTGATGTTATTTCTAGAGGAACTAATACTGATTGTTTTTTTGACATTTCCCAGCCTGTTCGAACAAGTATCTTAAAGAACCATACTTTAAATGCCTTTGGATCTTTAAGTTTGTTTATTTCCAAAAAACATTTCATATACGTTTCTTGAAGTATGTCTTCTGCAATTCCTTTATTTCCTGATAAATAATAAGCAGTTGCTAATGCTTTTTTTTCTACAGTTTGTAAAAGCTCGCGAAATGCTTCTTTTTCGCCAAGCTTGCAACGCGTTACTATTTCTTCTATATCCATATTTACACCTCTCTTCCGTTTTTGAGCGCCTATAATATAAGAGGGCTAATTTAACATAAAGGTTTTGTTGTTTTTAGCTTTTTTGCTAATTTCTCAATTACTAGCTACTATAACGTGAATAAATTTTAATATATTTTTGATTATGCTATAAAATTAAAAAGAGTAGTGGATAATTCCACTACTTTCTCTAACTTATTAATATATATTTTTATCGTTTTCAATAAATTCTTAAAAACCATACCCATCCAGTAAAGAGAATCACCATAACGCTCTAAAGCATGCCATAAACAATCGCTTTTAAAAATCATCTAAATATAATTTAGTATCTTTTCTTTATCCTTTATAATTAAATCATATCCATTTTGATATATTGCTTTTAATTTATTTTTATCTCTTTCAAATCTACTTATATTCATACTTATAGTTGGTCTTATTATAAGTGCTTTTCCGTTCTCTTCTAATTCTTTGCAATAATCAAGTTGCTTATTATATTTAATATACCTGTCTCTTAATACCTTCGCTAGCTTAGGATATTTCTTTTTATAAATTTTATATGTTATTTCATTAGCTTTAGATTTAGTCTTTCTATATCCTTCATTTCTTGTTAAAACAATTATATTTTTATTATTGCCATCAGCTATTGATTTATTAACTGGTATAGGTTCTGAAAGTCCTCCATCTGCGTAGTATTGTCCATTAATTTTTTCAAATGGAAACATTAGTGGTATTGCTATACTCGCTCTAAGAATTGAACCTCTTTTATCTAATAAATCCTTATCAAAATACTCAACGTCTCCAGTTTCAATGTTAAAAGCACCGGCTAGCATCTTTCCATCAAATTCATATAAAGTCTTATAGTCAAAAATACAATGCTTATTAGGTATTTCATCAAATACAAAATCTAAATCCATAAGAGACTTACATTTAATTAAATTTCCATAGCTAATATATCTTTTGTTGTCCATGAATCTTTCCATGATCTCTAAGTTTCTACCTCTTTGCTTAGAGACATATGAATAAGCATTAGTGGCTCCTGCTGAAACCCCTATTACATATTTTATTTCTGCTTTAATATCTAATAACGCATCTAAAACACCCGCTGTAAACAAACCTCTAAATGCTCCACCTTCAAGTACAAGTCCTGTCATAATTTAAGCCTCCACTAAATATTCTATTAATATATTATAACTTAAATAAAATGTTTAAGTTATAAATATTAGGCACATTTTAAAAAATAACAGACCAAATATACAGCGTATATTTGGTGTGTTGTTTTATTTCATCTACCTTAGACAGTAAACTTTTCAATTTGATTTATTATTACTTGCATTATAGATTTTAATTCTTCTGCTGATTTTGAAACTTCAGATGCAGCACTTTCCATTTCCTGTGATGATGCAGTAATTTCTTCAGAAGATGCTGAATTTTCTTCTGATACCGCTGATGAAGTTTCTACACTTTCTATAATATTATCTTTTCTTTTATTTATATCAATTATTGAATAATTCATTTCCTCAACTTGTGGTACTATATCTTCTATAGATTTTACTATTTCTCTAAATGAAGCTATAGTTTCACTTATTATATTAATTTGTTCTTTTAATTCTTCGTTAGCAGCAGTTGTTGTTTCTTCTACTAGGTTTGTCTCTGTATTTATAACACTCAACAAATCATTTATATCCTGCGACGAACTTTTAGATTGTTCTGCTAATTTTCTAATTTCATCTGCAACGATAGAAAATCCTCTTCCAGCTTCTCCGGCTCTTGCTGCTTCAATGGCTGCATTTAAAGCAAGTAAATTAGTTTGCTCTGCTATTCCATTAATCATATTAGTTATCTCTGTTATTTTATCCACACTAAGACTTAGATCAGTAACTCTTTTTCTTGCTTCATTATAAGATGTTGCGATTTCATTCATAGAAACACCTAGATTTTTTAACTTAGTATCACTTTCATTTGCTCTATTGCTAATATTTTTAGTATTTTCATCTACTTTACTTATAGATTGAGTTATTATTTCTATTTTATCTCCAAAAGAGCTTATGTCGTTATTTATTGTCATAAGCTGAGTAGCTTGCTCTCCTGATCCTTTTGCTACATCTTGAATTGCATTTGATACTTCTTCTATAGAACACTTCATTTCTTCTGACACCTCAGTAAGTGAAATAGAATGCTTATTAACACGTATGGAATCATTTTTTATTTTAGAAATAGTAGTTGCAATAGAACTTATAGTTTTACCTAATGCCCCCTCCATTATCCCAAATTCATTAGTTAATTCAGTATCAAATTCTACTGTAAAATCACCTTCTGATAGAACCGACACTTTATGTATAAATTCTTTAATTGAATTCCTAATCATAAGTATTATCCCTATTGATATTAACGCTAAGATTAAAATAGATACACCTATTATACTTATAAACATAACTATGTTTTTTTGATATAAACTTTTAGAATTGTTAATTTCAGTTGTACCTTTATCCTTTTGATATTGGATGAGTGCTGCATTCTGTTTAGCAATCTCTGTTCCATATACGCCCATGTCAACATTTGTTATTTGGGGATCTGGAACTATATTATTTTTTCGTTGTTTAATAATATCTGGTATGAAAGAATAATAATGTTCATATCCTTCTTTCAATGCCATAGCCAATTGATGTTCTTCATCATTATTTTCTGATGAAATAACATTTCTAGCTATTATATCAGTTATACTTTGATTTAATCCTAACATTGTTTTTTCATTTGCTTCATCAAATGGTCTATCGATTATCTTAGTTAATGTATTTCTTAAAACTCCCATATTTCCATTAACTTCTCCCCAATCGCTCAGATTAGGAATTACATTATCATACATCGCTAGATTTGCATTATACATTTTTAATGTATTTATGTATCCTAAAACCCCAATAGTGAGTGTAGATAATAAAGATATTGTCACTAAAATTATTATACTTTGTACGATTTTAATATTTTTAAATTTTATTTTCATTTTTCCTCCTAAAATATGAATTATATTAATATTTCACTACTTAACATAAACTAACTAATTCGTGTTAACGTGTGCAATACTATTTTATACCATCTATTACTAAGATTACAATATTTATTATTTAATTAAATCAGGTAAATACAAAATAATAAATTCAGAATGCAATGAAAATTTAAACATCCATCTTGTTATTACTATAATATTCCTTAAATCAAAGTTAAGTATAAGTACTAAATTTAGGGGTGAAAAACATTGTTTTTACTATTTCTATATTGAATCCCTTAAATATATCCTTCCATTTGTTCTACGCTTCTATAAGCCCATCTACAATTTTTTTTGATATCCTACATATTCTAAAAGTTTAATTGCATTTCTTGTTTTAGATATACCTTTCTTAAGCTTATAATCAAATTTTAATCCATTTTTACTATCTACTTCTTCACTAAAATAATAGAACTCATAATTTTCTTTCAACATATCTGAAAGCTCTCTATCATGAGTAGCCACAATATAAATAGCTTTTCACTTATTAACATATTTAAGAATTTGAGCTGAAGAAGAAATTCTTTCGAGCGGATTTGTTCCTCTAAAAATTTCATCTATTGGACAGAAATCTGGAATGTTTTTTTCTAATGCTTTTATTATTCTCAAAATAGATTCTGCCTCTACTAAGTAGTAGCTCTTTCCACTTATAATATCCTCCTTTGGACTTATAGATGATACAATATTTAGGAAACAGCCTTCATATTCTTGTGCTAAAGCAAAATTTAAAGTTTGTGCTAATAGTATATTGGTACTTACCATTCTTAAAAATATAGATTTACCCGACATATTTTTTCCCGTCAAAACAATTCCCTTTCTAGAAATCTTAATTGAATTTGCAACTAGAGTCTTAAGAAGAGGGTGTATTCCGTCCATTATTTTTAATGAAGTTTCCTTAATAAATTTTGGATTACTGTACTTTCCCTCATTATTATTTTCATAAATTGCAACTGACACTAAAGCATCAAGCTCTCCAACTAAATAATATAATTCTAATATTTCATCTCTTTTTTCGAGTAATTGACCACTTATTCTATAGTATGTACTTTCTTCTATAAAAAAGGTACAAAGCCTAAAACAAATTTAATTTTTCTTCATCTATTATTAAATCATCCCAAGTCTGATCATCAATAGTAAAATTATTTTTCTCACTTTCATTAAATAATGTGCTAATTCTATTAAAATTTCTTTTCCTATCTTTTATTGACTTAAGATCTCTTTTTATAAAATCTTTACTAACACTAGCAATCATTAAATCACTCTTTTCTATTTTGAATTACTATCTAAATCCAGTTATCCGAATTTATCCCATTAAAATTTTTGGATATATTTTAATACAATTTTTAAATATGATGGATTTTTTTTTAGTCTAATTACGTACACTTATTGATCCAGCCCCAACTTTTAAGTCAAATGTATAAGTATCTTTCCCTGATGTTTTAGCTTTAACCTCACATTTACCAACACCATTTTGCGTTACAAACCTAACTGGTGAATTTTCAGGAATTGTGATATTACCGATACCAACACCTCCTTTATATGTGAGATTCCCTCCTACTTCTGCCATTTTAATATTTACTTCTCCTACCCCTCCATTAATTACAATATCTCCACATTTTTCGTTTAAATTTAAACCAACTTTTGCTGCTCCTAAATTTAGATTTAACTTATCAAATCTAATATCTTCACATTTTAATTTTGTAGCACCGCCACTAATATTAATATTTTTAACTTTTATTCCTTCTATATCTGTAGTTCCTGCTCCCTGTTTAAATTCAAAATCTCCTTTTAATTTTAAAGGAACTAAAATATTAAATTTAGAGCTATTATTTTCAGAATCCATGATAAATCCTCTTACTTTATAATCTTTTTCAATTATTTCAATCTTATTGCCATTTTTATTTATATCAATGCCCTTACTCTTTTCAGAAAGTTTACCTGTTATTTTTACGTCTTCCCCATCATAACTCTTAATAGAAACTTCTGCTGCACAGATTTCTATGTTAATATCAGTTGCATCATCAAGAGCCACTTTTTCATCTATTAACTTATTGCCATTTAAATTTTCACTTTCATCATTAGCTTGAGCGCTTTTTACATTATCGTCCGTTTGAGTGATATTTTCTTCTTTATTACCCACACTTTTTTCTTTAGATTTAATATCACATCCTATAAATGAAATTGTTAATATACCTATGATAGCCACTATCAATACTTTATTCATTACTTTAACCCCTTAAATTTAATTTAGAATATCTATATTGATATATATAGAAAACTCTCCCCTATATCTCAATATATATAAATACTATATATAAAATCTTAATTTGCAGCTATTAATTTCTTAATTATTTGTGAAATTTTATGGTAATTAATTCAATAAATTATAATCGGTAGCATAATCAAAATTGACATTTTCTTAATTATATAATATATTGTTATTAACACTTGTTTTATTAAAAGGGAGTAGTTATAAATATAACATCAACAATCGCGACTATAGTTTTAGTCTGGTGTTATATACCTAGTAGGTAACGAGACTTTTAATATAACTTCAAAAATTTGAAGTTATATTAAAAGTCTTTTTTGTTAATAATTATTATAAGAAGACTTTCGGTATGTTTACACAGTTATTCTTTAAATACCATATGAACTTTAATTTTTAACACGTATTTTATTGAACTTATAAATTTCGTAATTGTTCAATGAGAATTTATTCAAATCTATCAAAATATATCTTATTAAATTTGAAAGGAAGATGTTGCATGAAAAAATATTTTTGTAAAACTACGGAAGAGTCTCTAAAAGACTTTGATGTGACCTTAAATGGACTAACTAGTGCAAAAGCTACTGAAATAATAACTTCTGTTGGAGAAAACATTTTAAATGAAAAGAAGAAAAAGAGTATGTTCTCTATATTTATTGAACAGTTTAAAGATTTATTAGTAATCATTTTAATTGTTGCTGCTATTATTTCAGCTATGACTGGTAATATTGAAAGCACTATTGTAATTATAGCTGTTATAACTTTGAATGCCATTTTAGGTACTGTCCAATACGTTAAAGCAAAACAATCTCTAGCTAGCTTAAAAGCTTTATCTGCTCCTAATGCCAAAGTTATTAGAAATGGAGTTAAAATTGAAATAGCATCAAAAGATGTTGTTCCAGGAGATATTTTATCCTTAGAAGCCGGAGACTTAGTTGTTGCTGACGGTAGAATTTTAGAAAACTTTTCTCTTAAAGTTAATGAAAGTTCATTAACTGGTGAATCTGAAAGTGTTGATAAATTCCCTGATGTTATTAAAGCCAATGAAGTTGCCTTAGGCGATCAAATAAACATGGTTTTTTCTAGTTCATTAGTCACTTATGGTAGAGCTACTGTGCTTGTAACTAACACTGGTATGCACACTGAACTTGGTAAAATAGCTACCCTTATGGAAGAAACAGAAGAAAAAACAACTCCACTTCAAGTTTCTATAGATGACTTTTCTAAAAAGTTAGCCATTGGAATACTTGGTATATGTGTTATTGTATTTGGATTAAGTATGTATAGAGGTACACCTCTTTTAGATTCATTAATGTTTGCTGTAGCCCTTGCTGTTGCTGCCATTCCTGAAGCTCTTAGTTCAATAGTTACAATTGTACTTGCTATTGGAACTCAATCAATGGCTAAAGAACATGCAATTATTAAAAAGCTTAAAGCTGTTGAAGGCCTTGGTTGTGTATCAATTATTTGTTCTGACAAAACTGGCACATTAACTCAAAACAAAATGACCGTCCAAAAGATTTTTGTTGATAACAAATTAATCGATAGTAACAATATAGATTCTAAAAATGTTGATTCAAATTTTCTTTTAAATAGTTCTGTACTTTGTAATGATTCTACTTCAATAGATGGAGCTGAAATTGGTGATCCAACTGAAGTTGCCTTCGTAAATTTAGTTCATAAATATTCTATAAATGAAATTGAGTGTAGAAATACTTATCCAAGGCTTAGTGAACTTCCTTTCGACTCTGATAGAAAGCTTATGAGCACACTTCATGTAATAGATGGGAATCATATAATAGTTACTAAAGGTGCTCTTGATGTCTTAATGAATAGAGTAACCTCAATTAAAACTTCAGATGGAGTAGTAACCTTCACTGAATCAGATAAAACCAATATAAATAAGACTAATAGAGATCTTTCATCACAAGGTTTAAGAGTTTTAGCTTTTGCTTATAAAGAACTTGATGAAGCTAAAGATCTTACTTTAGAAGATGAAGATGACTATACTTTCTTAGGATTAATTTCAATGATTGATCCACCTAGAGAAGAATCTAAAGAAGCAGTTGCAGATTGTATAAAAGCTTCTATTAAACCAATTATGATTACTGGTGATCATAAGATTACAGCGTCTGCTATTGCTAAGGAAATTGGAATTCTGCGAGAAGGCGATTTAGCTGTAGAAGGATTAGAACTTGATAAGATGTCTGCTGATGAACTTAACTATAAGTTACAACATATTTCAGTTTATGCAAGAGTATCTCCTGAACATAAAATAAGAATAGTTAAAGCATGGCAAGATAAAGGTAAAATTGTTGCTATGACTGGAGATGGCGTTAATGATGCCCCAGCACTTAAGCAAGCTGATATCGGTATTGCAATGGGTATAACAGGCACTGAAGTTTCAAAGGATGCTGCTTCAATGATTTTAACAGATGATAACTTTGCAACTATTGTTAAATCAGTTACTAATGGAAGAAATATTTATGCTAATATAAAGAATTCAATTAAATTCCTTCTTTCAGGTAATATGTCAGGAATACTTGCAGTACTTTATTCATCACTATTAGCACTTCCAGTTCCATTTGCTGCAGTACATTTATTATTCATTAACCTGCTCACAGATAGTTTACCTGCTATTGCAATTGGTATGGAAAAATCTAAAAAAGATGTTTTAAGAGATAAACCTAGAGATGCTAGTGAATCTATATTAACTAAAGATTTTATTAAAGATGTTAGCATTCAAGGTTTAATTATAGGAATATTTACTATGATTTCTTATCATATTGGTTTAGCTACAGGTAATCATGGAATTGCTATGACAATGGCATTTAGTACCTTATGTTTAGCTAGATTGTTCCATGGATTTAACTGTCGTGGAAAAAGATCTATCTTTTCACTTGGAGTTTTCAGTAACAAATTTAGCTGGATGGCTTTTATAGCAGGTGTTATCCTCGTAAACGCAGTTTTACTTATACCAGTTCTTCAAAAATTATTTGAAATAACTCCACTTAGCACTAATCAACTATTACAAATTCACTTATTTGCCTTCATTCCAACTTTAATAATACAAATATTTAAAGTAATTAGAGATGCTATTGAAGACAAAAATGAAAAATCTCAAGAAAAAAATGATGATAAGGAAAAAAATAAAGCAGCTTAGAACAAAAAATTTAAACATTAATAAAAGATAATTGCAGTTCACTACACGTACACTGCAATTATCTTTTTATTATTAATTTCAAGTTTTTCTTCTTTATATTCTTTATTTTTATTGAAATTAAATACAAGCAAGTAACCATCCTCTAATCCATTAATATTTAAATAATCACAAAGCTGATTAATTCCTTCTTCATGATATTTAGGGCCTCTCCAAATTTTCATTTCAATTATATATTTAAAATTATTATATGTTATTACTAAATCCAATCTTTTTTCTTCTGATATTTGAACTTCTTTAAAATCAAAGCCTGTTCCATTAATTATAGGTTTTATAAATGCTAAAAATAATAACCTTCCATGATGTTCTATAAATTCTTCATCCTTAGATGAATATTGTTCTTTCATAAATTGCTGAAAACTTTTAAGAATTTTTTCTATATTTAATTCTCGATTTTTTCTATAAACTTTGATTTAATATTATATAAACTCATATTATTAGCAGTAGTTCTTATTTTTGATATCATATAACTGTAAATTATATCTTCAAATATTTTATTGCTTATTTCTAATCCATCCTCACCTTTTTTTAATATACCATATGTTACTCCTATGCTTATGATTGGATTTAACGGATTAAAAACTATCTGCTCGCCATCTATTAAAATATTTTTTGTTAACTCATAAAGTTCATTATTATTTTCTAAATTTTTTACTATGCTTTCAAATAAGGTATTAACTTCTTCATTAATAATTTTAATAGCCTTTTGAACATCATTTTTAGTCCAAGTTTCTTTCATGCCCTTCTTTATTTTTTCATCTATAATTTGACAAAGCCTACTTACTAAATAAGGATAACCCTCTGTAAAGAAATACAGTTCTTCACTTATAGCCTTTATGTCCATATCTATAGTATTTTCTTTTGAATATTCATCTAGCATAGTAGAAATTTCTTTTGGTGAAAAGCTCATATCAACAGCAAAATCAACGGCAATATTCCAAGGTGAATTATATTTTGATTCCTCTTCTTTTCTAAGTTTTAGCTTTAAACTTTTCACATCATAAAGTCCTGCTAATATAACAGATTTAAATGTGTAATCCTCTTCAACCTCTCTTAATAAATACTTATTTCTAAGCATACCTATAAAGCTTAAAAACAATTGATTATTAGAGCTTTTATCGATTTAATCTATAAATAAAACAACTTCTTTTTTGCTATCTCGAATAAATTTAGTTATAACTTCTGAAGTATCCCCAATATCATTAATATTTTGACTTAGCTTAAAAAGTCTTTCACTTTCTTCCTTATTACTAAACGTTAGGGATGTAATCATTATCTTTAAAAACTTATTACAAAAATTCTTTTCATCTTCAAATACACTATCTCCAATTCCTTCAAAACTGATACTTATGACTAAGTATTCTTCTTTTAATAATTTCTTTAATTCGCTTAAAGTTGTTGTCTTACCATATTGTCTAGGCTTATTTATAGTAAAATAGAACTCATTATCTATAAGTTCTTTTATCTCTTTAAGTTTATTCATAATATCTACCATATAGTGCTTTCTAGTAACACAGACTCCTGTACTATTAAATCTTCTTTTCATAATTAAATACCATCCCTATTTACTTCTTAGGCACATTAAAAAATAATAGTATAAAAGGTGTGCCGTATATTTTTATTATATCCAATAAAACAACCTTTAACAACTTATAGAGACCTTAATTTAATTCCTTAACTTTCTTTAATCTCTTTCAAAATATACTCTGAAAAATAAAGAACAATAATAAATTTATTACATGATTTTGTTTTAAAACCAAAAAATCCTTATAGCTAAATCTAAGTTGTGGCTATAAGGATATTTTTTGTACTTCTAAAATCAAAGTTTATTATTTTTAATTTTTTAGATTTATCTTTTCAAGTAAATAATAAAGTATTTTCTTTTGCTTAGTAATAACTTGTGCTTCACAAGTCATTCCCATCTTAAGCTCACCTTTTTCACCCTTATAACTAAATAAAGGTTTATTTTCAATTTCAGATTTAACTAAATAGTAACTTATGCCTGTTTGGGTATCAACAGTTGCATCTTCTGCAATGTCAGTAAGGGTTCCTGTAAGTTCTCCATATTCTTTATATGGTAGCGCTTCGAAATGGTATTTAATTTTTTCTCCTATTTTCATTCCTGTTATATCTTTATTAGATACATATAATTGAACTTTATATTGAGAATTATCTTGCGGTATAACCGATAAAATTTCTTGTCCAATTTGTACAAGTTGACCTTTGGAAATATCATTTTTCACATTAACCACACCGTCTATTGTAGCTTTCACAGTACTTTTATCAATATTAAATTGTAGAGTTTCTATATTAGTTTTTAATTCGTCTAGTTTTAGTTCATTTTCTTTTGTATTATCATCTAATTTAACTAATGTATCCATTTTATACTTTGTAATATCATTTGTAGCTAATTGATTATTAACATCATCAAGCTCTGGTGTTATTTTAGACTTTTCTAATTCAGCTTGAATTTTTTCAGTAGATTTATTGGCATCATCCAACTTACTTTTTATATCTAATGTTGATTTATTTTGATATTTGGATAAATCAACTTTAGCACTATCCAATACTTTTTGTGTAATACTTATTTGACTATTATAAGAATCAATAATAGCCTCTTTTTTATCCTTAAGACTAGAAATTAATTTTTTTTGGCTATCAATATTATTTTTTAATTCAGCAACATTCTTTTTATATTCTACAAATTTATTGTAATATTCGTTATCAGATTCAGAAAAATCATTTTCACTGTCATCTACAGATGATTCTAGTTTTTTAAGATTATCAATAGTTTTGCTTATATTATCACTCTTTGCATCAGATGCAGAAGATACAAACTGCAACTCAGCTAATGTATTTTTTGCAGTATCAATACTTTGATTAATATTCATTAAATATGAATTTTCATATGTTTGTTGATCTGCACCTGTATATTTCTGCAAATTATTTGTGTAATCAACATATTGTTTATAATATGTACTATCAGGATCTGTAAATAGATTTTGTCTTGAATTAATACTTTGGACCAATAATTGTAAATCGTCTATTTTCTTTTGCGTTTGAGTTATTTTAGTATCATTTGTAGGATCTGAATACTTAACATCACTTAAAGAACTCTTAGCTTGTGTTATATTCCCTTGAATCTGCGAAATATAACTACTTTTATATTCTTGTAATTTTAAAAGAGAATTATTATATGCTGTTTTAGCGTTATCCATCTGACTTTGATAATCAGTCATAGCTTCCGTATATTTAGCTTTGGCACTTTGTACTTCTAACTTTCTCTGTTCAATAGCATTTTTAAGACTTTCTATGCTAAATTGATAATCTGTATATTCAGAAGAATACATATTTTCAGCATCTGAAAATTTATTTTTATTATCATTTATTGATTCAAGTAATGTATCCAAGCTGCTCACCACATCATTATTTTCACTAATTTGCTTAGTATAACTTTTAGATGAAATTAATTTATTATCATTTGTGGCATCAATTTGTAATCCTGTTTGTTTTTCAGTTAATGATAATTTTTCATTAGTTGTGCTATATTGCAAATATTTATTATAATAATCTGATTCATCAGGATTATTAGCATCAAAATAATTTGCATTCTCTAATATAGAATTTCTAAGTTTATCTATATTATCAGTGTCTGTTTGTAAAGTTTTTAATTGTTTTTCATAATTATCTTTATTTAAAATAGAATCTTTACATTCTAATGTATATAATATATCCCCTTCTTTTACAGTCTGTCCTTCTTCGAAATTCACTTCATCAACTTTACCCGCCACTTCATTTAAGACAGAAATAGTTTTATCATTTGATTTTACAACTCCATTTGTTTTCACAACTATGTCTATTTCACCAAAGTAACTCCAAATCAAAGCAATAACTAATATTGCTATTAAACCATATGAAAATATACTGGTAAACTTATGTGGTCTTGCTTCAAGCAGCTCTCTGCTATCTGTTATTTCGCTTAAATTTTGTATAATATTACTCACTTATATTCACCTCTGTCACTTTAGTTGCTGCAACTTCTTCTTCAATAAAGTAATCTGGCATTTGTTCCTTCCATAAATCGAAGTAACGTCCTTTTTTACTTACAAGTTCACTATGTGATCCGCCTTCTATAAGCTTTCCCTTATCCATAACATAGATTTTATCGCATCTCATAATGGTACTTAATCTATGAGCAATAATTATTGTTGTTATATCCTTACTAAATTCATACATGGTTTTTTCTATAGCTTTTTCAGTTATTGAATCAAGACTACTGGTTGCCTCATCCATTATGAGTATTTCAGGCTTTCTAATAAGTGCTCTAGCAATAGCAATTCTTTGTTTTTGTCCTCCTGAAATGTTAGAACCATTTTCTTCTATCATTGTTTCATACCTTAAAGGCTGTTCATTTATAAAATCGTGAATCTTAGCTTGTTTACAGGCATCTACCACTTTTTCAAAATCTATATCTCCTTGTCCAAATAAAAGATTTTCTTTTATGGTTCCACTAAATAAAAATATATCCTGAGATATATGTGCTATTTTATTCCTTAACGCTTCTATATTTATATCTCTAATATTGTATCCATTTATTAATACTTCACCTTTTTCACATTGGTAAAAATTCATAAGTAGCTTAGATAATGTAGTTTTTCCCGAACCACTTTCACCTACTAATGCTATTTTTTCTCCAGGAGCTATACTAAGATTTAGCCCTTCCAAAACTAGTTTTCTAGTACCGTACCTAAAATCTACATTTTTAAACTCTATTCCACCATTTAAAGTAGAAGGATTAATTTTCTTATTTTCATCTACACTTTTCTCTAGCTCTAAGTCTAATATTTCTCCAAGCCTGTCTGCCGCAACTATAGCGGTTTGAAGTTGACTTTGTAAATTTATTAAATTCTCAATTGGATCAAGAAAATATGCAAGCAATGAGTTAAAAGCTAACAATTGCCCAACAGACAATACACCTAAAATACACTCATATGCTCCTACCCATAGTATAACTACTGCAAAAACTGACTTAACTGTACCTTTTATAGAACCCTGTACATTATGAATCAATCCAGTTTTAAAAGAACTTTTCATCAACTTTACAAATCTTTTCTCTGTTTCTCCATTTACTTCTCTTTCTGCATTGAAAGCTTTTATAGTTTCAATACCAGAAAGTGATTCCACCAAATAAGAAGTTATTTTCGCATTGTTCTCCATATTCTCTCTATTAATATCTCTTATAGGCTTCTTAAAAACAAAAACTAAGATAGCATACAAAATAACTGGAATTATAGTAAGACCAAATAAAAGACTATTTTGTGTAAATAGAATAACTGCACCAGCTATAGCCATTAAAGTATCAATCATTATGGTTAAAGTTGCACCAGAAATTGCTTGTCTTATTTGAGTAGCATCATTAAATCTTGATACTATTTCACCAACCTTACGAGTTCCAAAAAAATTCATAGGCAGATTAATTACATGCTCATAGTATCCAAGCATCAATGGTATATCTATTCTTTGAGCCAAATACATAAGTAATTGAGATCTAAAAGCATTCAATAAAATTTTAAAAATACTAAGTACAATAAAACCTATTGAGATTATATGTAGTGTGGTTAATAGATTATATTGAAGCACTTCATCCACTAATACTTGAAAATAAAAGGCACCTATTATACCTAATATAGTAAATATTAAAGAAGCAAAAAATATATTTAATACTAAAGTCTTTTGAGGTTTTATAAGTCCAAAGAATCTTGAAAACAATCCTTTAGTTTCATCACCTTTTTTAAACTCAGCTGATTTTACCATAAGGATTAAGATATCTTTCCATACTTTGAAGAAATTTTCTGGTGTATACTTAACAATTCCTTTAGCTGGATCTGAGACTAAAATTTCTTTTTTAGTTATTTTATGTATAACTACATAATGCAAAAAAGACCCATCTATAACTACATGCGCTATAGCTGGAAGGGGAAATTCAGTAAATATATCTTCTGGTTTACTAACCTTTACCCCTTTTGCTGTAAAACCAAGCTGCTGTGCTGCTTTTATAATGCCAAATGCACTCGTGCCACGGTTATCTGTACCTGATAATTCTCTTATCTTCGAAATTGGAATTTTCAGCCCGTATTGTTTTGAAATAGTTGCGAGACAAGCTGCTCCACAATCTTTAGCATCATGCTGTTTTATGCATATGTATCTTTTAAATGGATTCTTCATTTTACCAATCATTCCTTTCTCTATGTTCAAGGCACAAAATTCAATGAAAGTTATTACCTCCCCAAATGCTGTAAATAATACAAATAAGTTAACGCTCATTTAATTATTTCCATGAAATGGAATGATGACAGTTCAAAACTTAAATTATAATACTTAGTCCAAAATTTCTTAAAAAAGCTTGTAACCCTAGTTGCATTTATAGCAAGATATACTTGTAATCTGTTTTTTTGAGAAATTCTATGGCTGGACTTTATTATTTCCCTGACTATTTTGCTGTAAGTACGAATAATTGCGCTTTATTTTTTATTCATAATGCTAAGTACTTCTTCAAAGGTATTACATTCAATTAATCCAGATTCATTCCAATATCTGTATTCCGGAGAATCTAACTCACTTTGTGCTTCTATTGCTATTTTATTAGCTTTAAATAATAATTCTAATGCATTGTCAGATTCAATCTTTTTACTAGTTAAATACTCACTTATTATACTAGAACACTTTTCTATTGAATTACTAAACTGTTCATTTACATTATATGGGATCACGCCAAACTCACCAACAACTTTAATTCCCATATGCGTCATTACTTTATGAATATAATTTACTGTTACCTCTAATCCATTTCCGCATGATGTTGCAATTGCAATCCCTGCTTTTCCAGACAATCTCAATAAATGACTCCAATAACTTATTCTATCTATAAATATTTTCATATCCCCACTTACATTATGAAAATAAACTGGACTAGCAAAAATCACAAAATCAGCGCTTAACATTTTTTCTTTAATGATTTTCATATCATCATTTTTATCCTGATGGCATTCCCCATTTGCAAAACAATTCAGACACCCCTGACAATTATTAATTTTAGAAGAATGAGGTGTATATAAAGATACTTTAATATTTTCTCTGCCTACTGATTCAAATGTTTTATTAAGTACTTCACTTATATATTTAAAAGTATTTGACTCCCGTCCTGTCCTAGTTCCTATGTAAACAAATATTTCTTTCATAATAATCTCCTTCATATGTTCTACTAAAAATATATTACTTTTTACAAATCTCTTTTTTCAAATATGTATATTGTAACACCTATCACAATAATGCTGTAAAATAGCATTATACATATTTCTTCCCATGAATAATATAACTCTTTAGCTCCCATTGTAGCATATAAATACGGTATGTTTTTTAATACAATCCTTAAAATATTGTTTTGAATTTTATCTATTCCATTTAGGATCAAAGGGGTAAATAAATCAAAAAATATTATATATGTTGTAACCACTGTAACTATATAATTTTTACTTATTACTAAAATTAAAAATGATGTAGAAGTGATTACCAATGTATATACAATAAACACCATCTGCAAATTTAAAATAACTTTAATTATTTCTTTAAAATCCATACTTTTATAATCTATATTGATTTCTATAATAAGCATAATTCCACCAACAGCTGCGCATAATATGGCTATAGTAATCATTGTAGCTAATTTTAATAGTATTATTTTTGTTCTAGAGAAACTACCTGTATAAACATATTTATATGTATTATACTTATAATCTTTACTTGAAATCTCAGCAGAAATAAATATTAAGATAACTGACATACTAGAAACTATTGAAATAATTATGGCTGATAAATAATTTTTATTGGGTACTATAAATGTTATCGCTGAATTTATAAAAAAAATTATTAATGAAAAAATTAGTATTTTCTTTGTGACTGCATTTTTTATTTCTTCTTTTATAAAATTAAACATTATATTATTTATCCTTTCATTAATCTTTTTTGAGTAATTGCTTTTTATTTATAACTATTATTGAAACCACAATGTTAATGAATATATATATTAATAATATACTAATCTCCTTAATCCAAAACTGCCCATGCCATTTAGTCAAAACTCCTTGAGGTAGTAATCCTATTAAATATGCCCACTTTGGTTTAGTAATTAATCCATTCTCAATCACATAAGTAAAATTATAAACTGCTATTTTTAATATCATAAATATAGATATACCCCAGAAAGTAGGTGTCACTACATTAAATGATATAGATGTTACTAATATTAAAAAGCTACCTATTAAAGCAGATAATATTACATAAAATACTAGCATATTTAATAACTCAAAATTTAATATGCTTCCCAATTCAACTTTTCTATTGGTCACTATAAAAATTATAGAAAAAACCATAGTAAGTAGCAGCTGAAATATCCAGATTACTATACCGAATTGTATCATAGTCAGTACCTTACTCAATATTATTTCAGCCTTAGAATATACTCCAGTAAAAACATAAGTATAGGCATTATGTGTAAAATCACGCCCCAATACAAATGCTCCAGCTATAATTATAAGAACTATTAAAACCATATCATTAGATTCAACATAATATCTCGGTGTTTCATTAGGCTTAACATTAAATAACATAACTGAAAATACAATTGCTAGAAAAAAGAATGCTTTTACGTATATCGACTTTATTGTAATACGTAAATCCTCAAATGCTAACTTAAAAATTTTATTACTCAACTTCATTTTCCTCCATAGTCTGCATAAATCTTTTTTCTAAGCTTTGTTTTTGTTTATACACTTCTTCTACAGATATATCTGAATCTTCTAGCATTTTAAATATTCCTTTAATTGAGTATTTCTCTAAATTAGCCACCACGTTACACGCTTCATCCTTTTGGGCCGTTATTTCGTTTCGTTTTAAAAACTCTATTAACCTATCTGGAGTTTTTGTTTTAAAAACAAATATAGTATTTTGTACAGTTTTTTCTTGTTCTAAAGAAACTATATCTACTATTTGACCCTCTTTAATAAAAATCACTTTTTCACACATAGATTCTATTTCGCTTAGTATATGGCTGGATATTATTACAGCTATCTTTTTTTCTTGTGCCACATATTTTATAAATTTTCTTATTTCTAATACTACATTTGGATCTAATCCATTTGTTGGCTCATCTAGCACAAGTACATCAGGTTTTCCTAATACAGCCTGTGCTATTCCTATTCTTTGCTTCATCCCTAATGAATACTTCCCCACTTTCTTATGCATAAAGTCTTCTATTTTTAAAACTTTAATTATATCATCTATTTCCTTTTCATCTTCACATCCTGAAATTTTAGCAAAGTATTTTAAGTTTTCATAACCTGTTAGTCCAGGATAAAATCCTGGTGCTTCTATTACGCATCCAAAGTTCTTTCTATTTTCTTTAGTCTTATCTCTTATATTTCTTCCTTGTAAATATACATTTCCACTATAATCTCTAATAAGGCCGACAATTATTTTCATTATAGTAGTTTTACCTGCGCCATTTGGTCCTACCAATCCTATTACTTCGCCTTCATTTATTGAGAATGTTACATTACTTAACACATTATGTTTACCATATACCTTAGTAACATTATCTATTTTTAAAAATTCTTCGTTCCCCATAATTCTCCTCCTACTCTAAACCTAATACATTAGGTATTTTGCTTTCTTTTCCTATCCTCAGTATTTCATAAGCTATACCAGATAATCCTATCATAAACCCATTATATTCATTTCCTTTAAATGATTCTGTATTCATTAATTCTACAATAAAGTCTAATATTTCTTCTATAGTAGAAACAGCTTGACTATATAGTCTATTATCATTTAAAACAATAGCAGCCTCTTTTAATATGACCATATTTCCCATATCTCCATGGCATAAAGAAATATCTTTATTTAGACCCGATTCTATTGTTCTATCTATAGCTCTCATTATTTCATTATTTATTTTTTCATTTTCATATCCTAATTTTTTCAGCTGTACCTTACTTAACAAAATACCTGAACTACCATGGCACCATCCACATGTAAAATACTGTTCATCTACAGATCTATACCAATCTTTATCTTTATCAGAATACATTGATCTTTCATATAATAAAGCTTCTTCTATTATTTTTAGCACACTATCATCATTTGTGATACTGTACCATCTATACAATTGAGCAATTATTCCTGCATTTCCGTGTGAATATCCTACGTAGCCTTTTTCATTCCATGAAATCCCTGGCTTATCTTTTATTTTAATTTTTGTTTCATTTAATTTTTTATATATTTTCTCACATATAGTTATCGCTTTACTTTTTATAGATTTATTCTTTGTTTTTTCATATATAGAAATTACTATTCCTAAATTTCCCACTCCATTTATAATATCTTCAGTTCCAAAATTTTTTATGTTGTAATCTAAAATATCTAAAATATTCAAAATATCATTTGTATATATATTGGAATCATTAGACTCATCTATATAAAATAATACGTAAGCTATTCCTCCTAATCCATTAAATGCACCATTTTTTATTTTATCTAAATATTTAAAATTTGCATCTTTAGGTAATGTCTCTAGTATAGATTCAATGATTTCTTTAACCACTTCTTTATATTTAGAATTTTTTGATTCTTTCCATAAGTAATTGTAGAACATTGCTATTCCTGATAAGCCAGTATATATATCTCCCCCCACATGGGTAAATATGTTAAATCCCAAGCCTAAATCTTCTGCACCTAACCACATTCTACTTACAATGCCTAATTTTTCACCTATTATACTGCGTTGTAACATATAGTCTGCTATTTTCATCGCTGTTTTTACTAGGTAATCTTCGTCATATTTTCTTTTAGCATCATTTTTAAACTTTACAGCTGTTTTTAAATGCCCTGCATCACCTTTTGTCATGAAAGATGTATTTATAGCTGCTATTTGTCTATACATCCTTACTTCACTCATACTTTCTATTTTCTCTCTTATTTTCTCTATAGTACTTTTCTTAAATATTGCATCTATATTTTTTAAATGCATATTATGTATTTGCTTTCCATTCACATGTGCTGTAAAGCATGGAATGTCCCCTTGCATGATATCCTTTATTTCTAAGTTTATTATCTTATGATTTTTCTCTTTATAATCTATTGCAATCCTATGCAAAAAGACATATCTATCGGCATAATTTGTTAATAAGTCTGGATGAAAACTACTCATTAAAAGTTGTGCATACACATTTGTTGCTCTATATAGTGCTCTAATTTCACAATTTTCAAAAAGCGATTGCACCTTATTTTCATACATATCTTTATTTTCTAGTATCCATGTGTACATATTTTTAAAGCCACATATAATTTCTTCTCTATATTTTTTAGCATCTACTTTTTTTTCCTCATATGTTGGATTATTCTTTTTGGGTAGTATTTTACCATACGCCTTAGCAATCTTTACTTCATCAGTTCCATAATTTTCAATGAACTTACCTATGAACGGAGCCTCTTGTTCTTCACTAGCTCCTAAGCCACCTATGTCCAAAATTTTATCATTTTTTGTGTTTATGATTTTTGATGGTAACAAATGAGTGCTAGTAACAGACTCTCTGACTTCCTTTATAGCTACTTCCATAGCTGACTGTGTAGAATAATTACTATATAAATCTGGATGCAGAAGAGTTTCTAAATCTATTAATACTGGCATATCTTTATGTGCTATAAGATTCTCATAATGCATATCATTTCCATTTAATGTATGTAATAAACATAATAGTTTACCTACTCTATAATAAAAACATTGTAACTCTTCTTCCTTCTCACATTCCATATATTCAATAAACTCTGTCCATCCTGAATCCTTAGTAGTATATACTTTAGCAGCTAAAAGATTTTCTCTTGAATCATTTACTATTTTTAAATCATTTATCCATTGTATGAACTCATTGTATTTTTTATCTATGTCCAAATTATGCGGTTTATACATAATAGTTATATTAGTATCAAAAACAAGTTTGACTACCGTCTTTCCATTATTATGCGTATCTCCTTCACCCATGTGCATTTCTTTGATTTTCCCTAATTTTTTATTATCATTTAAATAAGCTTCAATATTAGAAATTTCTTTATTTGTATCATTCAAAATTTTGATAATAAATTCTATACAATATTTTGCTTTTATATCCAATATTCTTGCAAGTTCTGAATAATTTAAATATATTTCCTTCCTGTAATTATTATCTTTTAATAATACATCTGAAAAATATTTCCCTCTCTCTTCTTTTGTATTTCCTTTTAATAAGTTAGATTTTTTTGCATAATAAATTTCTGCTATTATAGTTTGATATGCTACTATATGTAGTTGACCTAATAAGGCTGATATAGATTGTGATAAAAATGATTCTACATCATAAACTATATTGCTTATCTTAACTATATCTATAAACTCATCTACATATTTTTTTAAAATAGGTTCAAAGAAATATACCCAAAAGTTTTTATCTTTTATGTTTTTAAATATTTTTTTAAGCTCTTTTTCATTTTTTATTTCATTCCATTCAAATGAATCTACTATCTTAGTATCAATAGTCCTATTTTCGTCTATAATTCTTTCAAAATTTGTATTTGATATTGTTTCCAATATTTTATTGATTTCTTCTATTGTTATTTCTCCGTCAAAAAAAGTTTTCCAATATTTTATTAAATCTTCATTAGATATTTTTTCTACATATTCGCTCATATCTCTTCTCCTCGTATAATTAATTTTGTAGTTAGTTTTAAGTTAATTTCCATTATCTAAATTAACTACAAAATACTAATAGTTGAAAATTGTAAAAACAGTGTACAATTGCTTCTAACTCTTGATATCTATAATTAAGAATTTGGCGTAGGGCTATTTGTCTTCTCGTTGTTGTCTATATGGGTGGTACTTCTTATCAAGAGTATTCCCCTACTTGCCTTTCTAACTTCTACCCAGTCGTTGTTCAAGTTACTAATTAATTAGTTTACTATCTAATCCTAAAGATTACTAACTCAGTTCTTATTGGCGCAAGGGTGTTGATGCCTTGCAAATTATGAATAATCCTATGCCAATTCTTTTTTTCTATTTTATAATGAAAGATTGAGATACCATGAATAACATCATTTAGGAGTCTGAATAAATAGTGCCTACTACTTTATCTTTCCTTAAAGAAAATAACTCACCACACCTAACAATAGCTGTTGCATTACCTCATTCTATAACTGACATTTAGCAAATTTAATTGAATTTATGAAAGAGAGGCTGTACAAAATGAATTTTTATTCATAATGCAACAGCCTCCTAAGATTACTTTATTGCTAAATCACTGTTAACATATAGTTACTAACAAGAAAAGCACTCAGCAGTAGCAGTCAAAACTCCACCGCATTTATATTTAGCCGTTACCTTACCATTTACCCATGCTGAGGCAGCAGTAGCAGCAGCAGATACTGCTGTTACTGTTCCTACGCATCCCCATGATGATGCTGTTGCTACTATTGCTCCACAAAGTGGAGTAGATCCTCCATCTATATCCCCAAGATCTTGTTCTGCAATTTCTTGACCTAGACTTCCTATTACCTCGTTAAATTCTTGTGTGTTATTTCTTAATAATGGATTTCTTTTTGAAAAGTTCATTTTTTCTCTCCTCATCTTTCTTAGTATAACTAATTTTATAATTGGGGTAATTTTCAATAGTATAGTTAAAATATTAATTTCCAATTCTATACTATTGAAAATTATTTTACTGGTACATTACTGTTAATATATAGTTTTTTACTAACAATGAAAGCACTCAGCAGTAGCAGTCAAAACTCCACCACATTTATATTTAGCTGTTGCCTTCTCATTTGCCCATGCATAAACTCCACCAGCTGCTGTTACTACAGCACATACAGACGCAACTGCAACACAAGCTGGAGTTGATCCCCCATCTATGTTTTCAAGGTTTTGTTCATCAATTTCGTCTCCTAGGCTGCCTATGATTTCGTTAAATTCATCCATATTATTTCTTAATAATGGATTCCTTTTTGAAAAGTTCATTACATTTCCTCCCATCTTTTTATTAATATAAATTTTTATTCTTTGCAAAACTCTAAAACCGTTTGTCTCATGAGCATTTACAAATATATTTCAGAAAGATTTCACCCACTCAAAATCAAATTCACGTGCACATAAACTCTATTTTAATGGAGATATATCCTTACTAACATAGTTAAAGAAGTTGTCTTTGGCTAATATTTACTCAAATACTAATGAGTATTTTTAGCAACATAAATCAAAATTGATAAAATTATTTCAACAGCATATTTATTTATACTTACTGATTTTTTCCATAAAGATTTATTATTGTTGTCTTAATAAGGATTCTTTTTTGATTGAAAGTAAGTGTTTAATTTGATATAATCACCTTTTTTACGTGGTCTTCCTACTCCACTATACTCGCCAGCCCATACACAGCTACAAGAATTTCATCTAGTGTAATCTCCATAATAAAATCCTTTATCTGCAATTACATATTCTCATAATACTTAAATTAAATAAATATCTTTCCCTCTAAACATACAAAATCATGCATTAAACGTAAATAATTTGCATATTGGATTTATTTTTTGTAAAATATTCTTTTCATTCCCAAAAATATACGTTTAATACTAAAATTATTGAATTTTTACAAAATATAATGTATATTTTTATATATTTAAGTGAATAAATGACTTCACTCAAACATTAGTAATTTTAAGTAAAGTCATTTATTCAACATATTTACTTAAATACGAGTGAGGTTAAAATGATAAAATCACTATCCACATTAATATCTAAATATTTAGGAAAAAATAATTTATCTTTAACTAAAAATGATTTACTGAAAATTCAGTATTCACTTCAAGTAGTTTTGGGAGATTTAACCAAATTCATAATAATATTCTTAATATTCTTGAGTTTAAATGAAGTACCTTTATTTTTATTGTCTTTTGTTATTCTAATTTCAACAAGACCATTAGGTGGAGGTATTCATTGTAAAACCTTTAACTCATGTTTAATAGTAAGTCTAATGTACTTCATAATAATATTATTGTTTAGCACATTATCTCCAAAATTAAATATAATTTTGGAGATAGTTTTCTTTATAATATCTTTCATTATAACTTTGAGGTATGCTCCTTGTCCTAATGAAAAAAGACCAGTAAAAAATAAAGCGACATTAAAAATATTGTCTTTAATATCGCTAACTTTTTGGAGTATATTATTTTTTAAGCTATCTAACATACAAATATGTAATTGCATATTTATAAGTATATTAATGCAAATTATTCAAGTAATTATTATTAATGTGAAAGGAGTTGTTTTAAATGCAAAAATCTATAAACATTTTTTCAGCCATACTACTTAATATATTTAATTTAGTATCTAAGTCAAGTTGTCATACTTTATTTGGTGAGCCAGATTATCCTGAAGAATTATTAAAATAGATATCAAAAATAATTTCTTCAAATTCTACTTTAATTTTTATATATCCATTATGTGAGTTAATTATTTGTTGTACATTGTACAGTCCATAACCTCTTGTACTTATACTTTTAGTAGAATAGCCACTTGTAAACATTTCATTTAAGTTAATATCACTAGAATTTGCTATTTGATTTTTAACTATTAAATGAGGTGTTTTATTTTTATTTAAAATTTTAATTTGAATATTTTTTTCAGTACATTCATCTTTTATCACTTCATCAAAAGCATTATTTAATAAATTATTTAATACATTAGATATTTCATTATAACCTAATATATGATCCAAAACATTATTCGCAATTTGATATTTAAAATTAATATTATGCCTTTTTGCTTTACACATATTTCTATATATTATAGATCTAATAACTACATTATCGATATATATGAGTTCATTTATCTTATTGTCATACGTATCTTCATCTTTCATATAATTAACAATTGCTTTTCTTATATCTTTTTCATCTAAAACTTCTACTATTCCTCTTATTGTATTTTTATAATTAATAAAATCATGTTGCCTTTGTTTTATTTCTTGGACTGTTTCATCAATAACAGAATTATATTCATTTTTAATTTTTAGTTTTTCCTTTTCTCTTATTTCTTTAATAATATATAAATATATTATCATTTGAGAAATAGCTAATAAACTTATTATTATTACACTAACACCTAAATTATTTAAAATTATAGTATTATCATAATTCCAGATAATTTTAAGAACTATAGCATATATACTACATATTAAAATAAAACAAATTAATATATTATTATTTATATTTTCAAATTTAATGTTCTTCCCTAATGAATTAATTTTTGAAAAAATAATTACTCCAACTAATATTATTAATTCTATAATCATTATTCTAAGTATTTCATTATAAATAAATCTATTAATAATTAAAGAAAGTATTAACTGCAAACTCATTTCTATAAGCAATACTAAAAAAAATCCTAATATGACATCTTTTAAAGCTTTCTTATATATAATTTTAATTGTAATAACATCTATTAGATATATAGCAATTAAGTTCAATCCTAATTGTTCAATAATTGTAACTAAAATGGTAAGAATAAGCACGCTAAACACTAATTTAAATACATTATTGTTTTTTTTATTTAGAACTGTCCACAAAAAAATTATGTTAAAAGTATCAATACTATTTATAATAAAGCTATTTAACATATTATCACTTTATCTTTTTTAAACTCAGATATAATATTATCTTTAAACTTATATCCTAAAAGTGCTGTTTTAATATATTTATTAAAATATACTGTACTTAATTTAACATCTAACTTTTCTATTTTGCATATGTAATTTCTATTTATAGCAAAAGCTCTATGACTTTGGATTATATATTCACAATCAATTAATTTTATAACTTTTTTCAAACTCATATTATTAGCAATATACATCCCATTAATAGTATTTACTTCACAATTTTTACCTTTAACTTCTATAAACATAATCTCATCTATTTTTATTCCCACATATATTCCATTTTTTAAGGTTATAACAATTTCTCTATCTTTATCTTCATTCGAATTATCATTTTTATTATTCAAATGACTATTTTCATAGATTATAAGCTTATTTATCATAGCTTGTACATCATCCTTATCATATGGCTTTAATATGTAATCATAACAATGTGTTTGTTTAAATGCTTGTGTTATATACTCCATATGAGTTGTTAAAAAAATAATTTGACTAAATTGATATTTAGAAATATTTCTAATCTTCACTGCAAGATCTAATCCTGAAGATTCTTTTAAGCCGATATCTATTAAAAACATGTTAATATGATTATTTTCAATTATATCTAAAGCTGTACTTTCACTATCAGCTTCATAAATATTTATAAATTTATCTATGGATAGAATCATTTTTTTCAAAATTCCTCTTTGCATAAAATCATCTTCTACTAAAATAATAGAATACAAAAGTATCACTCTCCAATCTATATACCATCTAACTGTATATTTCTTCTTTGTATTTTAGACATATGAAAAATATATTAATAACAACTAAATACGTATAGGTTTCTTAGTCTACGCCCATTTATAATTTGTTACTTTTTGGAATTTTATTCACTCTTTCCATCTATATAATACAATATTGTTAGCTGTTATACAAATTTTTCATATTATGCTATTAAGTATCTTATATTGCTTAAAATTCATTGTATTGTTATGTTTCTAAATTCTATAGTATACTAATAACATCTACATATTAATTTTGTTTTTACTTAGGAGGGACTATGAATAAACTTATTGAAAAAGCTAAAACAACTCATAATTTAAATAAAGAAGAAATATTAGAATTATTACAAAATGATGATATAAATGAAGAACTTTTTAAGGCAGCAGACGAGACTCGTCAAGAATATTTAGGAGACTATGTACACTTAAGAGGATTAATTGAATTTACAAACATCTGCAAAAGAAATTGCATGTATTGTGGGCTTAGACGCGATAATAAAAATCTTGAAAGATATAGACTGACTGAAGAAGAAATCTTAGATTTTACAAAAAAGGCAGTTACCTATGGATATAAAACTATTGTTCTTCAAGGTGGTGAAGATGATTACTTTACTAAAGAAAGAATGACTAACATAGTAAAAGAAATAAAAAAATTAGGTGTTGCATTAACTTTAAGCTTAGGTGAAAAAACTTATGATGAATATAAAGCATTTAAAGAAGCTGGTGCTGATAGATATTTAATACGTATTGAAACTACAGATAAAAAACTTTATGAAGATATGGATCCTAACATGAGTTTTGAAGAAAGATTAAATTGTTTAAATAACTTAAGAAATCTGGGCTATGAAGTTGGAAGTGGTATTCTTGTTGGTCTTCCAAATCAAACTTTAGAATTAATCGCTCGCGATATATTATTCTTTAAAGAAATCAATGCAGATATGATAGGAATAGGACCCTTCATACCAAATGAAGATACTCCTTTAAAAGATGCACAAGGTGGAGATCTTACTTTAGCCCTAAAAGTTATGGCTTTAACACGTTTATTGCTTCCAGATATAAATATTCCTGCAACAACTGCAATGGAGTCTTTAACTCCAAATGGAAGAATAATTGCACTTCAAAGTGGTGCTAATGTTGTAATGCCTAATGTTACTGAAGGTGATTATAGAAAGCTTTACGCACTATATCCTGGCAAAATCTGTACAGGTGATACTCCAGCTCATTGTAGAGGCTGCATAACTGGCAAAGTAACTGGACTTGGTAGAATAATTTCAGATGACTATGGATTTAGAGGAAACCAAAACACTAATGCTCATGATAAAAACTAATAACTTAATATGAATATAAAAAACCACTTATTTTAGTATCAATGCTACTAAAATAAGTGGTTTATTCGTGCTTAATTAGCTAAGTTCTCTACAGTACTCTTCACATGAGTTACTGTCTGTTCCAACATATAAGATAATATCATTTATAGTAAACATAGTTTTTATCAAATAGCTTCAATGGAATTTTAAATTCAGGAATTCCAAATACATAAGGTGCTATATCATATAATTGATAATAAATCACAAGATTATCCCCTTCTATATAAAAATTTTGGTTTTCGCTAATACCATTAAATTCCTTTCCCGAATCAAAATAATTTTCTGGATTTTTACTAATGTCTTCTTTTATCTTTTTATTAATTACATCACCATATTTATAACCTTGAACAAATAATTCCTTTAGATTTATTAACTTTTCTTTTTGTTTATCTACTGTATAAGAAGTCCTTGTTGTCATTCCATGAGCACCTCCTAAGTACTCGTAATAATCATTATATAAACTAATAAGTATGTTATTATCTTTCGATACTGTATATCTTGAATAGATTTCAAAAGGGAATGTTGGCGCTTCTTGTCCTTGTCCTCCAAAATACTCTTTTGATGTTTTCTCCGCATCTTCTATTTTAGGTAAAATATCATTATTTATTACATTATTTATTATATTTATCTTTTTTTCATCATTTCCATTTGCTATTTGAGGTATTTTTATGTCTTCTTTTAAATAATCTAAATTTTTAATTATAGACTTTTCCACAAGTTTAAGTTTATTTTCGATTTGTATTTCACAACTTATGCACAATTCTTGTGGATAAGCTGTATATAACATGGACCCTATTAGCATCAGCCCTGTTATGTTCGCTACAATAGTCATTTTAACACCTCTTTAATTTATACTTTTTATGACTTTATTCATTATATATCCACAAAACCAACATGCAATATTATGTATATTAACATATTCATAACAGGTTATCCACAAGTGCCTGTGGATAATGTTGATAAGTTGTACTCTTTTTATATTATGCTACACTTTTAGGAATCTTATTCTAAATTAATTCTTGTAATACTTAAATAAAATCTATCCAAGTTTTTATTTTTAAGTTTCATATATTTTATTATAATTTGCGATATAATTATAAAAGAATAATTCTTTAGTTTTAATGTAAGGAGGTCAATTGATAGATTATGTCTAGAAAGAATACGTCAAGAAGACTTGATTTAAGAAAAAGTGTTTTTAAAAATAAATTAACTTTTCCAGCATTCTTCTTAATTGTTATATTAGCTGGTTATCTAATATTTCATAATATTTCTTCTGAAAAAATTATAGAAGCGAAACCTAATAACCTAAACATTATAGAAGATAATGCTGATACCGTTAACAACATAGACCATAGCACTGATAATATTGATATGATTGAAGCTAAAAAAAGTTCTATAGCTGAAGCTGTTAATTCTTCAGATAAATCTGAACCTAAAACTACTTTAATTAATGATAATAGAGGTGTACCGGTGTTATATTATCATTCTGTTAGAGAATCTGCTGATAACGAAGTAACAATAACCCCTAAGCTGCTTAGGACAGAACTACAATATATACGTGATGAAGGCTATGTGACCTTAACTTTAAGTGAACTTAAAGCTTATATATTAAATAATTCCCCTATTCCAACTAAAAGTATTCTTATTACTTTCGATGATGGGTATATGGATAATTATGATAATGCGTTTCCTATCTTAAAGGATTTGAATATGGTGGCAACTATATTTTGCATAACCTCTAATCTAGATGGCTCTTATTATTTATCAAAAGAGGCTATAGATGAAATGTCCCATTATGGAATAGATATTGAAAGTCACACTGTTAATCATCCCAAACTCAATAAAATGACTTATGATGAACAACTTTCAGAATTTATAGATTCAAAAAAAACTTTGGAATCAATAACAGGAAAGAAAATAGATTCAATTGCCTATCCTTTTGGAGATTTTAATGATGATAGTATTAAGGCAGCAAAAGATGCTGGTTATACTTTAGGATTTACTACTAAAAAAGGCCTGTCAGATAGAGATGATAATCCTCTTAAACTTGATAGGATTTATATTAGTTCTAAATATGATATGGATACATTTAAAGAAATTTTAAATAAAACAAAAAAGTAACTCTCAAATTGAAAGTTACTTTTTTGTTTTATTTTCCTCATCTTGTGTTGAATATTGTGGTAATTTTTGTTGATTGCCGGCATTATTTATAACTATAGGTATATTATTTTCAGAGATAAATTTATTTGTTTTAGTAAGTAATCCATACTCTAATGCCTGTCCGTTTATAGTGATTAACGTCTTTTTACTAAGTGTTGGCACTTCTTTATTTAATTCTAACATTTGATTATTTAATGCATATTCAAATGTTTCAGCAATAGCTTCATCAATATCCTTATTTAACATATTAACGCTTGCAACAAGTTCTTTTCCTTTATCAGTAGGTGAATATGCATATATAACTTTATTAAATTTATTAATACTAATTTTTATACTGGAAGTCGTTTGTATAACAACCATGCTTTGAGTTCTTCTGTATTCAATAATGATTCCACTTCCAATTAATATAAGTATAAACAATAAAATAGAAATATGTATTCTATAGTTTCTTATAGTTTTCTTTTGTTTACCTTCACAGAGTTCCCCAACACTTGCTTTACTATTAGTTTTTATTTTTATAAATTCGCCTTTAGAAGTAACTATGTATGCAGATTTATTTAATGCTTCTATTACTACACCTTTATATGAATCCTGCTTTTTATTTGAAATACTCATTATAGTATTATCTTCTCTTAACTTTATTCTAAAATAATCTTGTATAAGTCTATAATTAGAATTTGTTAATATTATATAATAAGCGATAATATAGTCTCTGCATTTTTCTATATATTCACGTTTAATTTTAGTTAATTTATTTAGCTTTGATATGGGTAAATCTTTTTTTTGAATCATTATTTCAAGCAAATCATCATTTTCAGTTATGTAGTAAGCTATATTCAAAGCTCTATTCCTATCATTTTCATTAATCGAAAAATTTACTAAGTCTTTAAGTAACACATTATACATGTTTAATTCATCCAAAAATAAAGCTATTTGTTTATTTCTATTATTTTCTGCTGAGTCTCCTATTAATAACATTGATGGGAGTGAAGCAAATACATATTTATCTTTATTAAAGCTCAAGTTTTCCATATAATTAACACCTCTTTAAAAGATTAACCCTTTATATGACTTCTTCATACTATGTTATTATAGCATATAAATCTACTTATCAATAAACCTTTACCGCCCAATTTCAAATCAATATTTGGGAGATTATTTTATGAAAAGAAAAATAATTTATGTCGACTTTATAAAAAAGCGTAGAATAACATTTATACATTTTATTATAAATAAATTTATTTCTTTATTGTTTATCAGATTTAACATTAGGACCAACTCTTCAAAAACTATAGAAATTATCAAAAATAGACGTATTTCAAATTAGCATAATGATTTATTTTTGAAATATATATTTTAAAACTCCTATGAAATTTGTTTATCAATTATTAATTGTACATTACAATTTATATGTTAAACTATAATTGTATTAAAACATTTAATGAGGTGACTATATGAGAATTGGATTAGGATATGACGTGCATAGATTAGTTGAAAACAGAAAATTAATATTGGGTGGATTTGAAATTCCATATGATAGAGGATTACTCGGTCATTCTGATGCAGATGTACTTCTTCATGCTATAATGGATTCCTTACTCGGAGCATGTGCTCTTGGAGATATTGGTAAGCATTTCCCTGATACAGATAATACTTTTAAGGGGATATCTAGTATTACTTTACTTGAAGAGACTGGCAAGCTAATTTTCAAAGCCGGCTATATGATAAACAATATAGATGCTACAATAATAGCTCAAAAGCCTAAAATGTCTCCACATATTGAGAATATGAGAGAAAATATATCAAAAGCTCTTAATATAGATATTGATAAAATAAATATTAAGGCTACTACTGAAGAGGGACTTGGTTTTACTGGCGAAATGCTTGGAATCTCCTCCCAAAGTATAGCTTCTGTTGAAAATATTAAACTTTAGATATTAACACTAAATAAAGGAATAGAAGAGATATCTATTATTAACTAAACAAATATCTCTCCTATTCCTTTATTTAAAGGTTTTCATTCAAGAATACATTACTTTCTCATATATATTAATATACTTCACTTAACTTTTTGAGTAAAACTTTTCTAAATATTTGACCTTTTATTGAATCTTCTATTGCAAACTTGCAAATATCTCTCCATTGATCTATTGACATACCTATTTTATTTTCTAGTTCTTTTTCTGTACTTGTTATTAGAGTAGACGAAATTACAAACTCCCCCAATTCTTCTGGAGTGCTAAAAACTTTTATATATAGAAATTCAGTATTATCTCCCATCCATTTTTTATTAAAATCTATAATAAAGTTTCTTAATTGTATTTCACTCTTATCAGCTGGCATTTCCCATAAACTGCTTAAAAACTCATAATCATTTTTCATATTAATACAAACTTCTTTGCTTATTTTCTTTAACTTTTCTCCTTCAATAGCTATCTTATCAACTGTTAAATGTGGAATCCTAGTAACTACTTTTTCTTGTCCATGTATCCACTTATAAAAAGCTTCTTGTAAAAATGAATACTGAATATACCCGATTAAACCCTTTACATTTGGCACATACCCCCATAAATTATTCATTCCATTTTTACGTCCAAATATAAGTGTATGAAAATAAAAACTTCCTTCAGTAGGTCGCTTCTGCATAAACATATGCCCTCTTATTGTCTTATTTTCATTGATAACATTTTCCCAATATTTAAATGAATTGTAGTTCTCTCTCATTTCATTCACCCTCCCAGTAAATATTTTATGAAATATAAATCATATTATTCACGCCTTAATATATTATAAAAAATATTCCTATACTTGTTTACTTATAATTGTTTTTCTCTTTACACTATATTACCCTTATTTTTCAATTTTATAACTCATTTACATTATTTTAACATATATATATATTAAAATTGATATTTCTCATTGATTACTTTATAATAATATATGTCAAATAATTTTATAAATAATATGAGATAAATTCTAAGGAGGATTAAAACATTGTCTTTATGTGAAATATGCAATGCCGAAGCTGATATACATCATATTGTTCACAGAAGTGAAGGTGGCTTTGATATAGAAATAAATTATAAATATTTATGTTCCTTCCATCATAGAGGTAAATATGGTCCCCATCAATCTAAGGAAGTCGATCTTCGATATAAGTTAGATTTTCAAAACAAATTATTTGATATCTTAAAAAAAGATTATTATGCCTTTAAAGAATTAGCATTAGAATTGAATATTCCTAAAAACACACTTAAAAGAATAACTAAAAATTTAAAGCTTTATAAAGAAGGCTATAAACGGTCAGATGTCATTTTTAAAATAATGGGCGAAAAATTCTACTCAGAAGAAATGATTGTTAATTTGACTTTAGATAAATTAATTAAGAGTATTGAGTAGTCATATTATTAAATTTACTATTTATTATATAAAAAAAGAACTTCTATTTAGAAAGTTCTTTTTTTCTTTAATTAAATCAAGATGTTATCTTCTAAAACATTTTTTTCGAAGTAATCTCTTAAGCCGATATAGATGCCCACTACTAAAGTTTTACTTACACTTGGTATTATATTCAATATTTACTATACTTAGGAGCATATCCAAACAGAGAAATTGGATACATATTTGTAACCACAAGGGTCATAATATGAAGTAGGCATTGAAAATAAGCTGCTGAAGCTTCTTAATGGAAGGTTGTTCCATTATAGTTTGCTCCAAATTTTACATTTGGAGCAAACTATAATGGGTGCAACCTTCCATTTAGAATGCTTCCAGCGAAATTTTCACAGTCCTACGGAATAAATATGTATTCAATTTCGGCGGATGTAGGCATAAGTATAAGTTCCACTGTGGTTATCTATAAGTAATCCTGAGCTCTAAGTTTTATTTATCTATATTTTACAATATATTAGATATGTTATAATTTTTTAGTTCTTCATATTCCTTTTCCTCGTCTTTCATTTCCTTATGTTTAATATACTCTTTCAATTCTGTTACTGTACAACACCCTAATCCAAAATCTTTTGCTGGTAAATCCGCTTCTAATCTTTCTAAAGGTGATATACTTAAATCAACAAAATTCTCTACTAGTACTAAATCTACATTATTTATCCCATAAATATCATATTGTAAATTCAATTCTTCTTCTTCAGATGGCATAGCTAATTCTTTCAGCTCTTCCTCTAATATAAAATCTAAATTTCTCATGTGTTGGTTTTCTATTATTCTTATATCTACTATTTCTTTTAAATTTGATTCTTCTAGCTCTTCTGTGTTTAATAGTTTTAATTCTATAGTTTCTACATCTATTGCTAATTCATTTTCAAAGTCTTCTTTTTCTATTCTAAATTGTTTTACCTTTTCTATAAGTTCATCAGCTTTATATAATAATATATCTGAACTATTATTTAATTCTTCCCCAAGTTTTGCGAGCTCCAGTGATGAAAATCCTATTTGTTCTATAGACTCTGATGTATTCTGCACTTCTTCTGATAATTCACATATATTCTCAAGAATTAAATCTTTATCTTGGCTAATATTATTAAATGCATCATCTATATTTGAAACCTTAGGTGCAATTTCGCTAACTAATACTGATATTTCTGAAAATGAACTTGATGTTTTATAAATTACATTTTTTTGTTTTTGAATCTCATAATTCATATTTTGAGATTCATCTACAAGTTTATTTATTATCTTCATAAGCCTATTTATTATTCTATAAATATTTTGAGATGATTCTTTACTCTTATCTGAAAGTTTTCTAACTTCAGACGCTATAACATTAAATCCTCTACCTGCCTCTCCTGCACTAGCTGCTTCAATTGCTGCATTAAATGCTAAAAGATTTATTTGTTCTGAAATTCCATTAATAATATGCGTAATCCTATCTACATTTTTCATATCTCCTTGTATATACTCTATACTCATTGCAAATTTTTCAAAGCTACTATTAACACTTATAATTCCATCGTTTAATTCCTCTATGTCTTTATTTCCTATTAATGATTTATCATTAATAACTGAAACGTCTTGGCTAATTAAATTAACATTATTTTTAGCTACATTTACTTTATCACTAAATCTTGTCAGTTTATCACTTATTTCTTTAAAATCTAGACTTTGTCTGTTGGTATTCTCTGAAACCTCTTGTATCGATGATGATATTTCTTCTGTAAGCACTGCCAATTCTGTTGAAATTTTATTTAGTGATAATGAACCATCTTTAACTACAGTAGCATTATTTCTTACAGCTTTTATCATACCACCAATGGATGTTTTGGCATTACCTACGCTTGTACAAATTTCACTTATTTCATCATTTCCGTTAATATATTTATCATCAATTTGGGTATAAAAATCTCCCATTGCAATACTGTCCACATAATCTTTAGCACCTAATAACCTGTTAATAAACTTAATAGCAAACCAAATTATTAGACTAACTATTAATAGTATCATTATAATTGTTACTAATGTATCAACTAATGCTAAATTTTTCAATGGGCTTAATAAGTCACTTTCTTCAACTGTAATACCCATCGAAAGACCAGTACTTCCTATTGGAGTATATGTAATATACCTAACTTTATCTTCGTAAGTATATTTTCCAATACCAGATTGAGTTCCAATAATCATACTTTTGCCTATGTTGTTTAAGTCATCTAATGAACCTTTTTCTGATGTCATATTTGTAATATTCTTATTTTCACTTACAAGTGCTTCATTTTCTGCTACTATGAAATTTCCATTGCTATCTACAATTAAAGCACCTCCTGTTTGCAAAAAGTTTATTTCTTTATTTATAATAGAGAAATCCATGCAATCTTTTACTGATGTAATAGTACCAATTATATTATCTGCTGAATCCTTGATTGGTACAGAATATGCAATTACTTTTGTATTTGTAATTGGATCTACATAAGGATTGGTTATTGAATTTTCCCCTTTAATTGATTTCATGAAACTTTGGGTTGTCTTTATTTTCTTTGTGTTTCCTGCTGTATCTATTGAATTTCCATCTTTATCACTTATGCTTAATTGCATTTGTCCAATTGTTTTTAATGATGGCTTCAAAATTTCTATTTTATCTTTTAATGGTACACTTTCATCACTAATTGTAGGATTACTTGCTATCACTTCAAGATTTTTAATCTCACTTTTTATCTTATCTTCTGCTCTACCAGCTGCTATTTTAGTCATTTCTGCCATTATGTTTAAATTACTTTCCTTTAAAGAATTACTTGCAAATTTATATCCTAGTCCTGATAATACTGTAAATGCAATCAATAACATTGGTATTAAAAATATTAAAATTTTCGTTTTAATACTTTTTATTTTTCTATTCATCTCTACCTCCAAAAATAATCTTATTATCTATTTCTTCTAACTTGATTGTAGTGTATTTTGATAAATTTCTTATTAAAACCTCATTAAAGCCTTATTAAAATTCCATTAAAATACTGTTAAACATTTCAAAATATGACTTTCAAAAAATTATTTATTTAAATATTTTTCTGTTAATTTGTTGACATAGAAAAATTCAATGCTTATAATAAGAAATATTAATATAATAATACGTTGATGAGGACAGTAAGCTAAAACCTTATTTTTCAGAGAGAGAATATACTGGTGTGATTATTCTTAAATAAACTTAGACTGAAAACCACCTCTGAGTGGCTTTAATAAAGCCCGTCATTATCACGTTACGATAAATTTAAGTGACCTATTTTTTATTTTATTTAAGCTAGTCTTTTATATTTCAGTATTTAGACTTTTTTAATTAATTTATTTTTAGGTAATTAGAGTGGAACCACGGATATTACTTCGCCTCTATTTTTTAGAGCTGGAGTTTTTTTTATTTCCAAAAATTATATAATCTTGATATTCATATTTCTATGGTTAACAACAATGATTATTGAAATTATATAAATTACATTCAAAAAAATAATTATATTTTATATATTGAGAGGAGTTTTAAAAATGATAAAAATAACTTTAAATGATGGTTCAGTTAAAGAATTCGAATCTGGATTATCAGTTTATGAAATTGCTAAATCAATTAGTGAGGGATTAGCTAGAAATGCTTGTTGTGGTATCGTTAATGGTAAAGTTTGTGACCTTAGACGCGAAATTAATGAAGATGTATCTTTAAGTATATGTACATTTGATTCTCAAGAGGGCAAAGATGCAGTAAGACATAGCATATCTCATGTTTTAGCTTATGCTGTTAAGAGATTATTCCCTGAAACAAAATTAGCCATCGGACCTTCTATTGCTACTGGATTTTATTATGACTTTGATAAAGATGTTGCTTTCACAGCTCAAGATTTAGAAAAACTTGAAGCAGAAATGCAAAAAATAATAAAAGAAAATCCTGAAATTTCAAGATTTGAACTTCCAAGAAATGAAGCCTTAGAATTAATGAAAGATGAACCTTACAAAGTAGAATTAATCAATGATCTTCCTGAGAATGAAATACTTTCATTCTATAAGCTTGGAGATTTCACTGATTTATGTGCTGGCCCTCACCTTATTTCATTAAAACCAGTAAAAGCAATCAAGTTAACTAGAAGTGCTGGTGCTTACTGGAGAGGTAACGAAAAGAACAAAATGCTTACTAGAATTTACGGTACTGCATTCTTAAAGAAAGCAGACTTAGATTCATTCTTAGAAGCTCTAGAAGAAGCTAAAAAGAGAGATCATAATAAGCTTGGTAGAGAATTAAAGCTATTTACAACTGATGAAAACATAGGTCAAGGACTTCCTTTACTAATGCCAAAAGGAGCAAAAATAGTTCAACTTCTTCAAAGATGGGTCGAAGATGAAGAAGAAAAAAGAGGATATCTTTTAACTAAAACTCCATTAATGGCTAAAAGCGATTTATATAAGATTTCTGGTCACTGGGATCACTATAAAGATGGAATGTTTGTATTAGGCGATGAAGAAAAGGATGACGAGGTATTTGCTTTAAGACCAATGACTTGTCCATTCCAATACACTATATACAATGCTGAACAACATAGTTATAGAGATCTTCCTATAAGATACGGTGAAACTTCTACTCTATTTAGAAATGAAGCTTCTGGAGAAATGCATGGTCTTATAAGAGTTAGACAATTCACTTTAGCTGATGGTCATTTAATTGTTACACCTGAACAATTAGAAGATGAATTTAAAGGTGTTCTTGAATTAATTCAATATCTTATGACTACTTTAGGTATTGCAGATAAAATATCTTATAGATTTTCTAAATGGGATCCAAACAATACTGAAAAATATATTAATGATCCTGAATCATGGGATAGAACTCAAGGTATAATGAAACAAATTTTAGATCACTTAAAAGTTAACTATGTTGAAGCTGATGATGAAGCTGCATTCTATGGTCCAAAGCTTGATTTACAATTTAAAAATGTTCATGGTAAAGAAGATACATTGTTCACAGTTCAAATTGACTTTGCTTTAGCTGAAAGATTCGATATGAGTTATGTAGATAAGAATGGAGAAAAGAAACGTCCATATATAATTCACAGATCATCAATTGGTTGCTATGAAAGAACACTTGCAATGCTTATAGAAGAATATGCAGGTGCATTCCCTACTTGGCTTTCTCCAGTTCAAGCAAAAGTATTACCAATTTCTGATAAGTACAATGATTACGCTGATTCAGTTGTAAAATCATTGAAAAACAAAGGAATCAGAGTTGAAGCAGACTACAGAGCTGAAAAGATTGGTTATAAGATTAGAGAAGCAAGACTTGAAAGAACTCCTTATATCTTAGTTGTTGGAGAAAAGGAAGCTGCAAATAATGAAGTTTCTGTAAGAAGCAGAAAAAATGATGATGAAGGTGCAATAAATCTAGATGCATTCATCGAAAGAATTATAGCAGAAATAGCTAATAAAGAAATATAGAACTTAACTAAGATATGGCAGTATTAAACTAATTTTAATACTGCCACATTTTTGACTTATTATTTTCTAAATGAATCTTAAGCTACAATGCAAAACACTGCATATAGTGGTATGCTTCTTATATTATTTTCAAAACCAAAGTTTTTAGTAGATATTCTTATGATTAATGTATCTTCTTTAAAAATGATTTCTCCACATCTTGCCGATAATTCTCTTATAATTCTCTCTAGATTTAAATCACGTTCAAAAATCTCACAAATATCTATAGAATCCTCTAAATTTAAATTTAATAGTAGTTGATTTTAAAGATCACGTTTTGGCTCCATTATGACATCCACGGCAATCAAATTTATATTACCGTGGGTATTTTAGTTCCTTCATCTTTATTTATGGCAACAGATAGAATAGCTTATATATTGATCTTATATAGTCTTAAAATGTATTTTTAGCATAGATAAATCCGTTCTGAATTTTATCTGTTAGAACGGAAGCTGTCTCAGGCGTTATTTCATCAAATTTAACTTGTTCAAGTACACCCAATATGCCACATACAACAAATGAAGCAAGACATTTATTTAGTATAGTATTTATATTACTATTAGTAGTTTTTTCTAAAAGACGATTAATAGTAAGTTTTTTTATCTGATATTGTACAAATGAATGTCTTGGGGAGTTGAGAATTGGCAAATATAACTCTTTATTTTCATTGAATATCAGAATTATATTTTCTAGTATTACTGGAAGATGATCAATTAATTCAGTAAAGTCATATGGTTCCATTACAGCAATAGTTCTATCTATAACACTATTCATAAGGTTGTCTGCACAGTCATAAATGTCTTTGTAATGCAAGTAAAATGTACTTTTATTAATATCAGCCTCATTACATAATTCTTTTATTGTAATATCTTCAATATTTTTTTTTGACAATAATTTAGCAAAAGCATCTTGAATCGCTTTTTGTGTTTTTCTTACACGTCTATCTTTCATTATGATCCTCCTCGTATAATAGACAAATTTGGTATTTAAGTTTATTAACAGACTTATATATTAATATTGATTATTGAATAAGTGTCCATACATTCTTATAATAGACTCATGTCCATATATAGATGATAGTCAATAATAAACTTTATGTCAATACACATTTTTACAAATGAGGAATAGATGTAATTAATTATGCAATTATATGAAATTTAATCGAAGAAAAAATATAATGTAGTTGTTTATTTATGAAAGTAGCATTTATTCAAAAGTTAGATAATGAATGTAAGGAGGAGCTTTATGAAAATAAAAAAAATAGTATTATTATCAGTTTTACTAGCTACAATTAATGGATTTACTGGGTGTGCTTCTGTATCAACACTTACAGGAGATAAGTTAGTAAAGCAAAGTACTAGTAATTTAATAATACAATCAAATGTTGACATGACAGATATAAATGTAAATTCTCAAATTCCAGGAGAGGTTAAAGAAGTGAAGGTAAATGAAGGTGATAATGTAAAAAAGGGTGATGTTCTACTTATAATTAATAGCGATATACTTACAACTAAGCAATATCAAGTTCAAGCACAGATAGAAGCAGCAACTGGTCAAGCAAATGCAGCAAAAGCAGCTAGAGATGCTGCAAGTGCAAAGCTTGAAGAGGCTCAAAATGGTGCAAGACCTGAAGAAATAGCTCAAGCTAAAGCAGGTTATGATCTTGCACAAGTAACTTATGATAGGCTTAAAGTTTTATTTGAAGAAAAATCTATTAGCCAATCAGATTTGGATAATGTGGAAACTCAATTAAAAGTAGCAAAAGCTAAATACGATATAGCGCTAAGTGCTGTTAGACCGGAAGACATAAAGGCAGCTCAAGCTCAAGTGAATCAAGCTTCTGCATCGATTGAAGCTGCAGAAGGCCAAATAAAGCAAGCTCGAGGAGGATTAGATGAAGTAAATGTAAATATTGGCAACGCTACAGTTGTAGCACCAGAAGATGGAGTAGTTACTCAATTAAATGTTAAAGCAGGCGAGCTTGTATCAACAGGAATGCCACTAGTTATAGTTACTGATGTGAGTAAACCTTCAATATTATGTAATGTGCGTGAAACGGATCTTTCTAAAGTAGATTTAAATCAAGAGGTATCAGTAAAAATTCCAGCATATCCAGATGAGGAATTTAAAGGGAAAATAGTTAGAATCAATAAAGATGCAGATTTTGCAGTAAAGAGGGCAACAAATGATAATGGGCAATTTGATATATTATCCTATGGTGTAAAAGTTGAATTAGTTGATATGGACAAGCCTCTTCGTTCAGACATGACAGCTTTTGTTGATTTTGGAAAGTGATGTGAGAGAAAATATGAAGAAAACAATAATTAAATTTAAGAATGTATTTCTAAAATTTAAAGAAATTATAATTTCTGTTTTATTGCTCTTAATAGTACCTTGTATGTGTAGTTATTTTTTAGAATATACATTTATTAATCATTCAGTAAAGAATATTCCAACTATAATAGTAGATCATGATAATTCGTCATTAAGCAAAAATATTGTAAAACAAATAAATACAAATGAAATGTTTAACGTGACAAATAATAGTAATAATGATGAAGATATCAAAAAGTTAATTGAGAGGGGAGAAGTAGTTACTGGTATAATCATACCAGAACGATTTTCCAAAGATGTATTAGATGGTAAATCACCTAAAGTTATGATTTTTTATGATGGTACGGAAATGTTAGCATCTGGTTCTGTTAAAGCTAAAATGGCAGAAATCTTTGGTACTATTAGAGCTGGTTATTTAATAAATGTTCAGGAAGGAAAGCTTGGAGTATTGCCTAAGCAAGCTACAAATAATGCTATCCCAATAAAACTTAATAGTGTTATATTAGGAAATCCAGAAAAAAGTGTAGCAAACTTTCTGATTCAAGGGATGGTAATTGGAATTTGCCAAGTAGGGATGATTATAATTGGAGCCATAGTAATAAAAGAAAATGATAATTATATTTTGTTATTAATTAAAGGCATTGGGTTTGGGCTTATAGGAGCAATTTCAATCTTTTTAGCTTTAATTATAGAATTTAAATATTTTGCAATGCCTTATAGAGGATCAATTATAGCAGCAGTACCACTTACTATATTGTTTAGCATAATTATAGTAAATTTAGGTATTATATTTAGGTTGATTTTAAAAGATAAGTTATCAGCAGCTAGCAATGCTGGACTTGTAATTCAAGCTGCAGTCCTAATGTCTGGTTATACATTTCCGCTAATGTCTATGCCAGATATATTCAAAATTGTATCAAAGGTTTTTCCTTTTTTATATTATGGATTTCCAATGAGAGATTTATCACTTATGGGAGTAAGCTTTAATGATGTTCTTCCACAGATATACTGTCTTGTGAACTACTTGATTCTCACATGGATTGTCATGCTTATTATATGTATATTTAAAAGAGTTTTAAAAAAGGATTATAACTTAAAAAATAAGATTTTAAATAAATTTGTGCATAGGGGGAATGGAATTGAAAGTTCTAAGATTCATAGCTAGAGATATACAGAGTATTATTAAAGTTTGTATACTTCCTATTTTTATAGTTACAATTGTATGTTATGTTTTTAGCAATATCTATGTGGAAAATATCCCCTTCGGAGTAGTAGATATGGACAACTCATCTTTATCAAGGACTATAGTAAAGCAGCTTAAAAATAGCCCTGGGCTAAATGTAAATTATTATGCAGATTCTCAGACGGAACTAGAACAAACAATAAAGGAAAGGAGAGTTAGTGGTGGAGTAGTAATTCCTAAAGATTTTAATAAAGATGCTGTTAAAATGAAATCTCCGAGTCTTGCAATGTTTGTAGATGGAACAAATATAGTTGTTGCAAATAATATATATGCTTATGGAAATACAGTTCTAGGAACTGTTAATGCAGGATTTCAGTTAAAGGTTTTTGAAGGAAATAATATGTTGCCAGATACTGCATATAAAGCTGTTACAAGCTTTTCATATGGTGAACGTGCTCTTTATGAAACTCGACTTTGCTATATGAAGTATTTTATGTATACCCTTGCACCATACTTTATACAAGGCAACTATATAGCAGCATTTATAGTACCAGTGTTGATAGCAAATAGAAAGAAATTAAATCTATTAAATATAAGATCCAAGAAAGGTTTAAGAAATATATTGGATCTTGTAGCAAGGATTTTAATGGTTATTGTTTTGACTGAGTTAACAAGTTTTATTACGTTATGTATTTTAGATAAATGTTTCGATTTACCTCTCAGAGGAAATTTAGCAGAATATTTTACATTAATGTTTATATTTCTAATTGATCTTACAGCTCTAGGATTTTTCTTTGCTGCTTTCATTGATAATATACTATATATTATTCAATTCATAAATATGTTTGGAATAATAACCTTTCTAGCCAGCGGAGTTGCATTTCCTAGATATATGATGCCAGATGGGCTTCCTAGACTTATAGAAAGTTTATGGCCATTTATGAATGTAGCATTACAATTCAAAAACATAAATTTAAAAGGAGTAGGATGGGATGTAATTCTTCCAAGTATAAAAAATGGAGTATTATATGCTATAGTATGGTTTATTATAGGAATTGGGTTATATTCCGCTAGGATTGCATTGGATAAGCATAGAAGTAAGAAATTACTTGATTCGGAGAATGAAAAAAGTGATTTAGAAGGTCAAATAGCTTAATTAGTTTCAGACTTTTTATTAAAAAGATGACTATAATATTAGAAAAGCAGGTGAATAATCAATGAAGAAAAATATAAAAAGAGTAGTTGCTATTGGAATTGGACTAAGTATAATGAACGGGAATATAGTTCAAGCCTTTGCAGCAGAAAATAATGGAATAAAAATTGCACAAACAACAGTAGATACAACTGGCTCAACAGGAAGTAATGATACAAACATTGATAAGACAACAGTAAATACAAATAGTTCAGTAGAAAATAACAATAAAAATATTGTGCAAACACCAACAGATACAAATAGTGCACAAATAGTTTATACTTTAGATAATAATGCAAAAACAGTTTCTAAAAAACCAATTATAACTTTAGATAAAATTGTAAATGCAGCTATTAATAATAGTGAAAAAGTAGCTCTAAAATCAAAAGAAATAAAATTATATGAAGATAAAATGAAACTTCAAGACAAAATAGATGATTTTTATACGAGTATTGATCAGAAAGTATATGATTTCCCAAATGATAAGCTTGAATTGCAGAAAAAGCAGACTAGTCAATCAGAAGAGTTTTTAAAGGATCAAATCACAACCGACATTACTAATAAATATAATGCTATAATTTTGAAACAAATGGATATAGAAAAATTAAATAGTAATTTTGAAGTTAAAAATAAAGAATTAGAGACAATGAAAACAAAAGTTAAAATTGGTATGGCAACAGATAATCAATTAGTAGACAAACAGATTGAGGTGGAGTCTTTGAAAAATGATATTACTTCAAAAGAGAATTCTTTAAAAAACAATATGGATTTTATGGGAGTTTTGACAGACTTAAAGTTATCAAATTATAGTTTTGATGAAAATATTAAATATAATGTATTTAAAATTAATGGTTCAGTAGATGCATATTTGGATGAAAAAATAGATGAATACTTAAAATATAATGATGAAATGATAAAGCTCACAAAAGATTATTTTAAAGATTTAAAAGATGATGGTATCAAAGACATTATTGATAAAGATGCACCTACAATGCCTGATAAAACGAAATTTGCCAAAAGTGATGCGCTTGGAAATGTTTCATTTGATACTGGATCATATGCAATAGCACTTATGGGGTATCAAAAAGATGTACAGAATTATTCCAATAAACTAACTGCCTATGGATCTTATTTAGATGGTAAATATAGTTTAGAAGAAGGAAAAGTTAAATTAGCTGATTCAAGGAAGAATTTAAAGAATGGGTTAAAAGAATGTTATTCAACATTACTTGATTTACAAAACAAAATTAATACATTAAATGAACAGGTAAAATCAACTAATACAAAACTTAGATATGCAAAATCACAAGTAGATATAGGTATGATGACAGAAAATGATTATAAGGCTGCAGTTGTAAAAAGTGAAGATTTAAATACAGGATTAAGACAGTTAATTAACACTTATAACACTTTAAAAGATAGTATTCAAAAACCTTGGACGTTAAGCACAAATCAATAATAAATTCAAATATTATTTTATATAAAATTTGAGTGTTTTATTAATATGGCAAAGTAATAAAATTAGTCTATTTAAAAAGTCGTGATTCACCTCCACCATGAAACATACGACCATTTGTATGTGGCTTGAACTCCACTCTGTCAAGTAGACAGGGTAAATAATAAAAATTTATACTGATAAGGTGTGGCTACGATATTCAATTGGAGCCATGCCTTTTAATTTTTTCTGTAGTCTTTTTGTATTATAAAATTCTATATATTCATCAATAGCTTGCTCAAGTTCTACATATGTATAGAATTCCCTTAGGTGATACATTTCTGATTTTAGTATCCAAAAAAATCCTTCCATAGGTCCATTATGTATACTGCGACCAACTCTAGACATATTTGAGTTGCATTTTAATCTTATCCAATCTTAATAAATTCCTCATTTACTTATGGTATGGTTCACCCCTCATTATTCTAAACTCATTTATATACATCTGCACCCAAAATCAATACATTTATGTTTAGCAGGCATTTGAAAATTTTGCTGCTGAAATCACTGCTGAACACAAATGTATTTAATTTCGGCAAATCCAACTCATGAGTTTATGAATAATCCTCTTAAACTTGTTCTAATGCTTGTTTAACATCCTCTATAATATCTTCAACATTTTCAAGTCCTACTGATAATCTTATAAGACCTGGTGTTATTCCAGCTGCTACTAATTGTTCATCTGAAAGTTGACGATGTGTTGAACTTGCTGGGTGAAGTACGCATGTGCGAATATCTGCTACATGCACTACATTTTCTGCAAGCTTTAAACTATCCATAAACTTAATTGCATTTTCTCTACTACCTTTAATTGAAAATGAAATTACCCCACTACATCCTTTTGATAAATATTTTTTAGCCAACTCATTATATTTATTTCCTTTAATTGTTGGGTAATTTACAAATTCAACTTTATCACTTTCATTTAAAAATTGTGCTACTGTTTCTGCATTTCTACAGTGTTTTTCTATTCTAACTGGAAGACTTTCAAGACCTAAATTTAAAAGAAATGCAGCATTTGCAGTTGGATATGCACCTAGATCTCTCATAAGTTGAACTCTTGCTTTTGCTATGTATGCAGCTTTTCCAAACTGTTTCGTATATATTATTCCATGATAAGACTCATCTGGTTCTGTAAATTCTTTAAAGTTACCATTTGTCCAATCAAAATTTCCACTATCAACAATTACTCCACCTAATTGCACTGCATGTCCATCCATATACTTACTTGTTGAATGAATAACTATATCTGCACCAAATTCTATAGGCCTACAAAGAAGTGGTGTTGCAAAAGTGTTGTCAACAATAAGTGGCACATTGTTTTTATGTGCAATACTCGCAAATTTCTCTATATCAAATATTGCAATCGCTGGATTTGCAATAGTTTCCCCAAAAACTACTTTTGTGTTTGGCTTAAATGCTTTTTGTATTTCTTCTTCACATGCATCAGCATCAACAAATGTACATTCTATCCCAAATCTCTTAAGAGTAACTGCAAAAAGATTAATTGTGCCCCCATATACAGTAGCAGCACTTACAATATGATCTCCAGCACTTACAATATTTAACACACTTATTAATGAAGCTGCTTGACCTGAAGTTGTGCAAAGTGCACCTACTCCACCTTCTAAAGCTGCTATCTTTTCTTCTACAAATCCAACTGTTGGATTTGAAATACGAGAATACATATGTCCATCAGAAGTTAAATCAAATAATTTACCTATTTCTTCTGTAGAATCATATCTATAAGTTGTGCTTTGGTATATTGGTAATGCTACCGGCTCCCCATTCTTTGGTTTATAACCCTCATGTAAGCATTTTGTTTCAATTTTCATAATATATAGCCCTCCTAAAATCTTTGAATATAAATTTTATTTAATTATACCGCAAATTTTTATTTAATAGTATCCTTCCTCTATATCACTATATAACTCTTTTATTTTATTAAGTTGCCTTTGAAATTCGTTAATTTTAGTGTTCATATTATCAATTAACGAATCCTTATTCTTTATATTTTCTTTTTCTTTATTTATTAATTCATTTGTATCTTCAATTTTTGTCTTCAGATCTTCAAAAACCTTATATTCTTTTTTAAAATATGGTTTTTCTTTTGCTTCTTCAATTAATGACTTCTCTAATTCTAAAATATTAGATTCATTAATAATCTTATTAGCCTGATCCTTCCAAACTCCTGGAGAAAGTATACTTTTTAATGTTCCAAATTTGTTTTTAGCTTCATCAATATTATTTTCAACCACTTCTTTTTTACTAAGTAACTTATAATAATCCGTATATGATGGCAAAAGAATTATTTTTTCTGAATTAATTACAATATTCTTAAACTCTTCGTCATAATTATTATAATCCCTGACTAATGTATCATAAGACTCTAATAAATTTCCGTAATTAAGTTCTAATTCACTTTTCTCTTTTATCAATAATTCTAATTCACTTCCCTGATCCTTTTTTTCTATATAAATGTCATTATATGTTTGTTGCTTACGCTTCCATAGATCCACCATGCTATTATAACTTTCTAAACCAATCTCACAATTATCTGATATTAAATTTATACTCATTATTACAATTACTAATAATGGCGCTAGGTCTTCTTGCTGCTTTTGACTAAAAAAGGTAGCTTCACTACATAAAAATAAACGAATTATAAAATATTCATTTGAAAAATTTGTTGTCAAAGTTTCTTCCTCATATATTTTTAATGCTGGTCTTTGAACTATCAATCTATCAACTTCAAATATAATAGCTGCTATATCCTTATATGAAAAAATTCCTCCCAAATCTACCATTATTAATATAAAATCATATACATGTAACTTTATAGATGATTTAAGTGCTGTTTCTGACATAGTATCTAAATTGAATTTATCATAATATATCTTTTCTTTTTCTATATTTTCCACACTTTGTTTCAAATTTATAATATTTTTATAAATTTTATCTGTTAACTCATCATTTATTTGTAAGTTACTATTTTTACTTTTTAAATTTAATATTAATTTCTCTAAGTAATATGCACTTATTGCATCTAATTTTCTTATTCTACCTTTAAAATCCTTTTTACTCATTAAGGTTTCATATGCCTTATCTACAATTGTATCTAAAGCGTGTATAAATTGTCTTCTATTATATATATTCCCTAGAGAAACCTGAGATAATTTTATTAACTTATAATATAAAACTAATCTAATTTCATCATCATTTACATTTTTTAGTTCTTTCAAGTTTTTATTTATTGATTCTAAAAATTTATCCTCACTAGAATTTGATAACAATTCTCTAGTCTTACTTATTAAGTTAGATGTGTTATCAATGTTAGTAATCATAGTATAAATAATTCTAAGCTCTTTATCTTTCAATTTAAAAAAACCTTTATAAAATAACTCATATTTAATTTCTCTCTTAATCGTTTCATTTAACAGCTCTTTAACTATTAATATCTTTCTTTTAGCTTCACCTATATTTTTAGTATAATTAATTATATTTTCATTGAAGATTCTATCTTCAAAACTAATTTGCATTGTAACATTGTTTGTTTTTGCCTCTAATATTTTTTGTAATTCTTTATCATATGAAAATTCTATAGTTTCTAAAATATCTTGATATTGAGTAGATAACTTTGCTAAATTTTCATATGCTTTTCTCACTGTACTTAATTCTTCATCTAATGTTTGTTCAATTCTCCTTATTGCTTGATCTTTTTCATCTAATTTATTAACTAAATTTTTTAATTCTTGCTTTTGTATCTCAGCCTTAACAAGTTGACTTTCTGTACTAAAAATCAGTTCTTGAATTTCATTACAGTTCTCCTTTAATTTCTCACTTTTTTTTATAATTGCTTTGTGATTATTTTCCACATCCGCTACTTGGTCTTTTTGTCCCTGAACTTTTTTAGTTAATGAAATTTGTATAGATTCTAAATAAGCTTTTTCTTCCTTTATTATTATTATAACTTCATTTATCTCACTTATCCTATTCCATTGACTCCCTAATCCAATAATTTTTTGCCTTAAATTATTAATCTGGTTATCCTTTAATGAAATGTCATCTTTAATTTTATTAATTTCTTTTTGCCCATATTCAATAGTACTTGGAGCTTTAAAACTCAAGTCTTTAATCAACATTATTTTTTGTGATTCTGTTTCCTTAAGATACCAGCATAAAATTTTATGGATAGTTTCTAAAACTTCTATAGGATGCTTAGAATTCTTTTTATTCTTATTATTGTGAGAAGCGTGCTCATATCCATTAACTAATATAATCTCAATAGAATTATAAATTTCATCTGGTACAGAAAACTTAGAATTTAATTTAATACTATTAAGTAAGTCCCATGCAGCTACATTGCCTTCTAATGTATGTTTTTCTGCTATATCTTTCAGGACTCCTTCTATTACTTTTCTAACGATGATTTTTGTAATCATAGGAAAATATTCGCATATATATTCTGCTTTCACTAAATTGTCATAATACTTTTCCATACTAGTAGTTTTTAAATATATAAAATTACTATCACTATAGCCCATAAATTATCGCCTCCCCTCTTTCTATAATTCAGAATTATTGATGCATTCAATTTTTCTTAAAATTTTATATGTGAAATGTTCTTGGTTGTGCTTCGCACTCTTTTCATATGTCGCATCTTTTCGGCAGTGCGTGCCTTTTTATCGGTGTATGAATTTAGTTTCAGTTATAATATAATTTACCGGTACATCTTGCTCATTCATTGGTATCTTCTCTAATATTTGAAAATCATAAGCTAATGCTAATTTTATAACTTTTTTCATATTATCCTTACTGATTTTTTCAAAGTATCTATCATAAAAACCCGCTCCGTACCCCATTCTCCCACCATTTATATCAAAAGCTACTCCTGGCACCACAATTAAATCTAATCCATTCGGATCAATATGTGGTTCTTCCGCTGATGGCTCTAAAATTCCATATTCACTTTCTATTAAATTATCTAATGATGTGATTTTTACAGCATCCATAAGCCTTGTTTTGAATTCAGTTCTTGGAACATAAATTTTTTTATTATCCATTAAAGCTTTATTTATTATTCCTTTAGTATTTATTTCTGAATCATATGATATATAAATGAAAATATTTTTTGCTTCTATATAATATTTACTTTCATAAAATTTCTCTAATATTTTTCTGTCTTTTTCTTCTTTTTCAACTGTATCTATATTTTTACGTTTGGCTAAAATTTCTTTTCTTAATATCTTTTTATCATTAAAGATTGCCATATTATCAACCCCTATAATTATATTTCGTATTTAATTTGAGTTTCAACAACTTTTCAATCAAATAATTACATATAAAGTTTTATTTTCAGTTATCTATAGTCATTTCCTACACTAATTATAATTTTACTTATTTAACTTTATTATGTCTATTATTTTATATTGGTAATAAGAATTACAGTTAGCAGTACTATAGTATACTATTGCAATGAATAACGTTTTATATTTTACTTAAGACTCTTGATTATACATATATTTTAAATATATAATTAACATTGAATGTGTAATAAATAGAAGGAGTACCAATTTATGAAATATAATGTTGAATTAATAAAGCAAGAAAATTATAAACCAACATTTTGGTCTGGTGGTATGGCTACAGAATTAATAACATATCCATTAGATTCTGATTATACAAGTAGAAATTTTTTATGGAGACTAGGCGTTGCTAAAATCGATATATTAGAATCTACTTTTAGTACGCTTCCCAATGTATCACGAAAGTTTATGGTTATTGAAGGACAAATAACTCTTGACCATGAACATAAGTGTACAAAATTGCTTAATCCCTTTGAGCAAGATAGTTTTTCGGGAGATTGGAAAACTAAAACTTATGGCAAAGCCTCTGTTTTTAATTTAATGACTAAGGAAAATTATCATGGTGAATTAATTCATTTAAATATTAGTCCTAAAAAACAATTTGATTTTAAATATGAACCTTCAATAAATAAAGGCATAGTAGCAATTTGCTTCTATGTTGTAAATGAAAGTTTTAAGACTTTCTTAAACGATAAAATTTATAGTGTTAATACTAATGATTTATTATTGATAAATCACATAAAACCAAATTCTATACATAAATTCATGTTTTCTAATGAATCATTACGTGTCACCAATATTGTTTCAAGCATAATTTACACTTCTTAATTTTTACATAATAAAAGGGTTACGCTCAAAGTTTCATACTTGAGATAGCCCTTTTATCAGTTGCAGTTTATACTATAATATCTTTTTAATTTGTACTCACTATCTTCCTCTTTTATATAATAAATATTTTACTTAGTTACCTTATTCACTAATATCTAGATAGTGTTCTATTCAAAGTCTTTCATACTTTCATTTACAGATTCTTCACATAATCTCATTGCCATAATTGTTTTTTCTAAAAGTTCATCTAAATTCCATTCAAGCAATTCTGCTCCACTTTTAATAATATCTCTTGAACATCCTGCTGCAAACTTTTTATCCTTAAACTTTTTCTTTAAACTAGATAGTTCCATATCCATAACACTCTTTGAAGGACGCATTCTTGCAGCTGCACCTATTAATCCAGTTAATTCATCTGTAGCAAATAATATTTTTTCCATAGTATGATTAGGTTTTATTTCAACACAAATTCCATATCCATGACTGCAGATAGCATAAATCATTTCATCACTTATATTAGCTTCTCTTAATAATTCTGCAGCCTTTACACAATGTTCTTCTGGCCACATTTCAAAATCAATATCATGTAACAGACCTACCATTCCCCAATATTCTACTTCATCACCATATCCTAATTGTTCTGCATACCATCTCATAACCCCTTCCACTGTAAGAGCATGAAGTATATGAAATGGCTCCTTGTTATATTTCTTAAGTAAATCAATTGCTTCGTTTCTTGTAATTACATTGTTCATTGCAATTCCTCCCTTTATTTAGATTATTATCTATATAAAAATAATATCCCCATTACCAATTTTCAATTCAAAATAAGCAATAAGATTAATTTAAAGCAAATTCAACAGCAGAAATAGAATGTATTGTTGTTGTATCAAAAATTGGTATATCTACATATTCCTGCTTCATTAACAATGGTATTTCTGTACATCCAAGTACTATCCTTTCTGCTCCATTTAATACTAAACTGTTAATCATTTTTAATATCCCTTTTTTGATGCTTCATTAAAAATAGAAACTTATCTTATATGATTTTAATAAGACAAGTTTCTATTTTAACATAAATTATTTAGAAGACTAAGAAATCCATTGATTAACTTATTACTAGTATGTATATCATTTTTTAAAACTATATTATAGCTTTAAATTCATAGCTCCTACTATAAGTCTTCTAAATGCCACTTCTTTTTTTACATTATAACTATCTTGGTCTATAGTAATTTTATAAATATCAGGGCATCCTTCTTCTCTCCACTTTTTCATATACTTGGCTGTAGCCTCAACATTTGTATAATAATTTTCATCATAACAATCTGAAAACTCCAAATAAGATAATATACTTTTCTTATCTAACTTTAGATTTTCCTTATCTATGTTATTGAATATGGGAATAAAAAACCTTAAAGGTACTTCATAATCATACGTTGATTTTCCTTTAATGATTTTTGATTCCATGATTGCTCTCTTAAACAAAACATTTTCCTTATCAATATCTTTAATTTTCAATTTAAATATTATTTTCTCATTTTTGTTTTTTTCTAATTTTACTTTAATCATTTGCTCACCATCTGTCATAATTTAAATTTCACGTATATTCATCACACTCAACATTTATTTAGTGCAATGCTTAATTGAATTTAAGCTAACTTTACTATTATTTTATAAAAGTATCAATATTTTTATTTAAATATCTCTACTTTTATGCAAATACCAATAACTTTATACAAATACAAGACATTTTGTGAAATATTATTTCACTAAAATTAAAGTGCTACGAATAAATTTACATAAAACAAATTATCCATAACACTTCATTACACCTATTAAAATTATTTTTTTGTAAGAGCCACTGCTAGTTTTTCACGAAAACCTTGAATTATTTGAACTACAATTATCAATAGTGCTACTGTAATAAACATAACATCTGTCTCATAACGATAATAACCAAATCTAATTGCTAGATCTCCTATACCGCCTCCTCCAACAGTTCCAGCCATAACAGAGAATCCTATTATACTAATTAAAGTTACTGTTATTCCTCTAATCATTCCTGGTAATGCCTCTACTAAAAGTACATTAAATATGATTTCTATTAAATTTGCACCCATTGCTACTGATACTTCTAGAACACCTTGATCTATTTCAGCTAAGGCGCCCTCCATTAATCTTGCAAAGAATGCTATTGAAGCTACTGTAAGTGGTACGGATGCAGCAACTGGTCCAGTAGTAGAACCTACTGATTTATTTGTTACAGGTACTAGCAATACTAATAAAATGATAAATGGTATGGATCTTATGACCTTTTACCCTATTTAAAACAGGTTCCGGAATTTTCATTTCATTCTTTACAAGTTTTTTAGTCAATTCATGTTTAGGATTTGCAAAAATATTATAAGCTGTATTTTCTTCTATACTAATTCCATCATTTATTACTGCAATTCTATGGAACAGTTGCTTTGCAACTTCTAATTGATGAGTAATGAATACAATAGTTATCCCCAACTTATCATTAATATTTCGCAGAATATCCACAATTTCTTTTGTTGTGTGCACATCTAGTGCAGAAGTTGCTTCATCACATAGGAGAATCTTAGGATTAGTAGCTAATACTCTTACTATACCTACCCTTTGCTTTTGTCCACCACTTAACTCAGCTGGATATACATTTTCTTTATCCTCTACACCAACTAATCCTAAGAGTTCTTTAACTCTCTCTTTTCTATTTTCTTTAGCTTGTCCTTGAATGCTTAATGCAAATTCGATCATTTTCCCACCCCTTTCGACATATTCATAAAAATACTAAGTCAGTATGTTTTACTTGTTATTTCATTTCATATGTCTTATTTTTTAAACCAATCTGGGAAATCGAAATCTTTAAATATATTTTTATCGTCTAAAACAACATTTTTAAAAGATTTTGATTCTACAATTTCTACAATACGTTTTTCCTAATTTTTATAATTGTAAAAATGTTATCCAATAATAGGCTAATGTGTTTACAAATATTTAAATTTGATGTACAATACTCACAAATAACCTATAACATCCATATGATAACTATGAATTAAAAATATTTTATATAAAGGGGAAATAATTATGAATTTTTATTCTAAAGTAATACATGGCGGAATTAGTGAAGATGCTTCTACTGGAGCTGTTAATATTCCAATATATCAAACATCAACTTTTAGACAAGAAAGTGTAGGGCATCACAAAGGTTATGAATATGCTCGAACTGGCAACCCAACTCGCGAGGCTCTAGAAAAATTAATTTCTGATCTTGAAGGTGGACATTCTGGTTTTGCTTTTGCATCAGGTCTAGCTGCTTTATCTACAGTTATTATGCTATTTAAATCTGGTGATCATCTTTTATTATCAGATAATGTTTATGGTGGAACTTTTCGTTTAATAGATAAGGTATTTACTAACCTTGGCATTACCTATTCTTTAGTGAATACTTCTAATTTAGATGAAATCGAAGAGGCTATAACCTCAAATACTAAAGCGATTTTTATTGAAACTCCTACTAATCCATTAATGAAATTAAGTGATTTAAGTGCTATTTCAAAAATTGCTAAAACTCATAATATTGTATCAGTTGTTGATAATACATTTTTAACACCTTATTTACAACGCCCTATTGAGCAAGGTATTGATATCGTAGTGCATAGTGCAACAAAGTATCTTGGTGGACATAGTGATGTTGTGGCTGGACTAGTTGTAACTTCTACTCCAGAATTAAGTGAACGTATTGGTTTCTTACAAAATTCAGTAGGCGCAGTACTAGGACCACAAGATAGTTTCTTATTAATCAGAGGCATTAAAACTCTTGCTATTAGAATTGACCGCTCACAAAGTAACGCTAAGAAAATAGTTGAGTTCTTGTCTTCTATACCTCAAATTAAGAAAATATACTATCCAAACATTGGAGCCATGATTTCTTTTGAATTTGAAACAACTGAGCTAGCACATAAACTTGTTAATAATGTTAAAATGATAGCTCTTGCAGAAAGTTTAGGTGGTGTTGAAAGTCTGTTTTGCCTTCCTGCTGTCATGACACATGCTTCTATTCCAGTAGATCAAAGAGAAAGACTTGGCATAAAAGATAGTCTTGTTCGCTTTTCTGTAGGAATCGAAGATCCAGATGATTTAATTGAAGATTTCAAACAAGCACTTTATAAATAAGGAGGATTTTTGAATGCATTATATAAATGATATTAGAGATATAATTGGAAATACACCCTTGCTTAAACTTAATCACATTTCGCCAAATAAGGATGTAAATATCTTTGCTAAATTAGAATATTTAAATCCTGGCGGAAGTATAAAAGATCGTATAGGTATGGAAATTGTAGAAACTGCTGAAAAACAAGGCCTTTTAAAACCTGGTTATACAATTATAGAAGCAACTGCTGGAAACACAGGAATAGGACTTGCTATGGCTGCTTTTGAAAAAGGATACCATTTAATAATTGTAATACCTGAAAAGTTTTCTGTTGAAAAGCAAATTTTAATGAAAGCACTTGGAGCAGAACTTATTGTGACTCCTTCCGATGAAGGAATTGAAGGTGCAGTAGCAAAGGCAAATGAATTAGTAAAACAAATTCCAAACTGCTTTATGGCAAAACAGTTTGATAATCCTGCTAATGTAGCTGCACATAGAAAAACTGGTAAAGAAATTTATGATGCATTAGATGGTAAAGTTGATGTTTTAGTTGCTGGCGCTGGTTCCGGTGGAACAATTATTGGTATTGCTTCATACCTTAAAGAGCAAAATCCTAATATAAAAATTGTATTAAGTGACCCAATCGGTTCCATATTAGGTGGTGGTGAAGAAGGTACTTATAAGGTAGAAGGCATCGGAAATCACTTTATTCCTAGTATTTTTGATAGAAGTTATATTGATGAAGTCGAAAAAATACCCGATGATGAATCTATGTATTTTGTACGTCTTCTCTCTAAAAAAGAAGGTGTTTTAGCTGGTTCATCATCTGGTGCTGCTGTTGCGGGCGCTATAAAGCAAGCATATAAAGCAAAGGAAAAAACTAACATTGTTGTTATACTTCCAGACCGTAGTGACAGATATTTCAGCCAAAATTTATATGATTTTTCTATGAATCTATCAGATTTCCGCTTTAATTCTCTGTTTGATGATTGGGCAGATAAATATGATGAAACTGTTTATATGAAAGATGGCCAATATGAAGAAGTATTTAAAAATTATACTGAAATATTGAATGAAACTGTTAAGCATATTGCGAAATATCAAGGTGCCACTGTACTTGATATTGGTGCTGGAACTGGAAACTTAACTACGGTTGCAGCCAAAGCTGGCTATAATACTATAGGTATTGAACCAAATTCTAAAATGCGTGATATAGCTACAAAAAAATACCCTTCTATATCATTTTTATCTGGGACATTTTTATCATTGTCTATTGATGATAATAGTGTAGATGCTATTATCAATAGTTATGCATTTCACCATCTTACAGATTCTGAGAAAAAAGACTCTATTAAGATATTAAAAAGCAAACTAAGAAATAATGGAACTATAATTATCACAGATACTATGTATGATTCTATTGAAACTAAAGAAGCAATAATAAAAGATGCATATAATAAGAATTTTGTTGCTTTAGCACATGATCTTGAAACAGAATTTTACACAACCCATGAAATCTTAACTGAAATATTTGAATCTGAAGGGTTCACTGTAAGCTACCAACAAATGAATAAATTTGTTTGGATTTTAACTGCTAAATTAGGTTAACTATATTAAATTATACTTTTATGATAATCTGTTACTATTTTAATAATTGTTTATCACTATAAAAAACACCTCACTAAGTAAATTTTTCAACAGTTATTATAACTGAATCTACTTAATGAGGTGCACTTTTGATTATTATAAATTTCTTTTTTCTCATTTATAATATTATATAATCTTTTATTTTTATTAATTAATAATTTTCTACAAACACTTCAAAATATGCTTGTGGGTGTATGCAAGCTGGGCAAACAACTGGTGCCTCTTTACCTTCGAATATATATCCACAATTACCACATTTCCAAAGAGCTATTTCGTCTTTTTTAAATACTTTTCCCTCTTCAATGTTCTTAGCAAGTTTATTGTATCTTATCTCATGACGTTCCTCTACTTCAGTTATTCTTCTATAAGCTATTGCAACTTCTGGATACCCTTCTTCTTCTGCAACCTTTGCAAAGCTTGGGTAAAGTTCTGTCCATTCTTCATTTTCACCTGCAGCTGCTGCAAGTAAATTTTTTAATGTCTCTTTATGAAATGAAACTGGAAAAGATGCTTGTATTTCTATTGCTTCATCAACAAAATCTTCTTTAAGAAACTTGTAAAACCTTTTAGCATGTTCTTTTTCTTGCTCTGCTGTTTCTAAAAATATATTTGCAATTTGTACAAAACCTTCCTTTTTAGCAATACTAGAATAATATGTATACCTAGTTCTAGCTTGGCACTCACCTGCGAATGATTTCATTAAATTTTCTGCTGTCTTACTTCCCTTTAAACTTTTCATATTCTTACCTCCCAAAATTTATTTATGTTTATTTCTATTTTAATTATAATACTATATTGGTTATTTATCTATGTTATTCCTCATTTCACCTTAAATTAATTTATATTTCAAAATCAAAAAATTTCAAATTGATTCACTAAAAAATTTAATTTTGCAGACATATTTTCTAATTCATTTAATGTAGAATTTATTAAACATTATCGAGAAACTAAACTATTATTTTTCTTGAAATATATTTGATTTTGCTTGTACATATCTAATATAATATGTATATATACACTGTGATTTTAACAAATTAGTTTGTTTTAAAAATATAAAAAAATATTGAGTCAATGATGTGATGTATATTTGCATCAGACAAGGAGGATGTATTTTGGATAATTCATTCACAGAAAATTATCATCCCTTTAAATCGGATTCTAATCTTTTCAGTAATGATATCTCTTTTCTTATTGAACTCAGAGCAAAGCCACAAATAATAGAAATAATCAAAGAAAAACATTTAGAAGAAATATCCGAAAACATATCAATTCAAGATAAAAAAAACAATTTGATTATTTGGAATGCCATGTATACTCGAGAGATAGTTGGAAATGGAATCTTAACAAAATACCTTCACCCTGTATACAATAAATTTTATACTTTAATCCAATCGCTTAATACCCTGAAGGAGCTTCAAGAGCTTGAAATAAAAATGATAGATACTTATATAAATTTACTTATTAATGATGTTGAAGTAAAAGATAATTTTGTTATAAATAGAATTCTCAAGCACTTGCATCTTAATATAGAAAGTCAAATATCTTTAAAGAAATTAGCTAGTGAAGTAAATTTATCTGAAGGTTATATCTCTGATTGTTTTAAGAAGCATATGGGAATAACTATTATGAAATATGCAAAAAAAATTAGAATAGATCGAGGTAAAGTACTACTTGTAACTACAAATAGTAGCATTTTAGAAATAGCCTTAACTCTAGGCTTTCATGATCAAAGTCATTTCCATAAAGTCTTCAAATCCTTTACTGGAGTCTCTCCTTCTGAATATAGAAACAAAAATTTTGGATAAAACAATGTTAACTTAAAAGGGAAGTCAAATTGACTTCCCTTTTAATTTATATATTATTAACATTATTCTTTAACATAATCTTGTTTTTAAATTAAAGTTTCCAGATATCCTTATTATATTGAGCAATTGTACGATCTGAAGAGAAGAATCCAGCCTTGCTGATGTTTACTAACACTTTCTTGTTCCAAGTTTCTCTATCTTCATAGTCCTTAAATGCTATATCCTTAGTTTTAATGTAATCTTCAATATCAAGTAAAGTCATAAACCAATCTTTGTTTACTAATTCTTCATGAAGTCTTGTAAGATTTTCTTTATCTCCAATTTCCATCATTTCATTACCTATAATAAAATCTACTAATTCTTTAATTGCAGGTTTCTCATAGAAATCCTTAGAAACGTAATCCGCCTTCTTATAATGTTCAATTACAGCTTCACTTGATTCCCCAAAGATATATATGTTATCATCTCCAACTAATTCATGAATTTCAACATTAGCTCCATCATCTGTTCCAAGTGTTAATGCCCCATTTAACATGAACTTCATGTTACCAGTACCACTGGCCTCCTTAGATGCAAGAGAAATTTGTTCTGATACGTCACAAGCTGGTATTAATTTAGAAGCCTTAGTTACATTATAGTTTTCAACCATAACAACCTTTAAGTACTTATTAACTTCTTGATCATTATTAATTATTTCTTGTAAACAAAGAATGGTGTGTATAATATCTTGTGCAATTATATAAGCAGGTGCAGCCTTAGCTCCAAATATCATAGTGATTGGAGTAGTTGGCTTTTTACCCTTCTTAATTTCTAAATATTTATTAATGATATAAAGAACATTCATTTGTTGTCTCTTATATTCATGAAGTCTCTTAATTTGGATATCAAATATAGAATTTTCATCAACTTCTATATTTTGAGTTTCCTTTAAGTAGTTCTTTAATATAACCTTGTTATTTTTCTTAATTTCTCCAAGTTTATTTAATACTGCTTTATCATCTAAATACTTAGCTAAATCTTCTAACTTATCAGCATCTTTCTTGAAATCTTCACCAATAAGTTTAGTTATATAATCAGCTAATTCATTATTACAATGTAATAACCATCTTCTAAATGTTATACCATTTGTCTTATTGTTGAATTTATCTGGATAAATATCATAGAATGGCTTTAATTCTTCATCTTTTAAGATTTCAGTATGTAATGCCGCAACTCCATTTACACTGAATCCATAGTGAATATCCATATGAGCCATGTGTACACGCTTATCTTTATCTATAATAGCTACGTTCTCATATTTAAAGTTCTTCTTAATTCTGTTGTCTAATTCTCTAATTATTGGTAATAATTGAGGAACAACTTTTTGTAGATATGCTATTGGCCATTTTTCTAAAGCTTCTGCTAGTATTGTGTGGTTAGTGTAAGCACAGGTCTTAGATACAATTTCAATAGCTTCATCCATTCCAATCCCATTTTCACCAAGTAATCTGATTAGTTCAGGAATAACCATTGATGGATGCGTATCATTTATTTGAACTACTACATGTTCATTTAATTTATGAAGATCGTATCCATTTTCTTCAGCTTCAAGTAGAATTAATTGGGCAGCATTACTTACCATAAAGTATTGTTGATATATTCTTAATAATTCCCCAGCTTCATCACTGTCATCTGGATATAAGAATAATGTTAAGTTCTTCATGATATCACATTTATTGAAATTTATACCCTCTTCAACTAAAGATTCATCTATAGTATCAATATCAAATAATCTAAGCTTGTTTGAAGCTTCGTCATATCCTGTTACATCTATATCATATAAAGTTGATTTTACATTAAATCCACCAAATTGTACTTCAAATTTAATATCAGATTTATTTAACCAGCTTTCACTAGTAATCCATGGATTCTTTGTAGCCTTTTGTTTATGATCTTCAAAAACTTGTTTAAATAAACCAAAGTGGTAATTTAATCCTACTCCATCTCCATTTAATCCTAAAGTTGCAATTGAATCTAAGAAACATGCAGCTAATCTTCCAAGTCCTCCATTTCCTAAAGAAGGTTCTAATTCAACCTCTTCAATTTCAAGTAATTCTTTTTCGTTTTTAGCTAATACAGCCTTAACTTCTTCATAAATACCTAAGTTAATTAAGTTGTTTGATAATAACTTACCAATTAAAAATTCAGCTGAGATGTAGTATAACTTTTTCTTTCCCTTGTTTGTTCCTTTTTTATTAATTGTTCCTTTTGTTAATTCTAATAAAGCTAAATAAATTTCTTCATTGCTAGCTTGGCTAATTGTTTTATTAAACCTTTTATTTAAAATCTCATTTAAATTATTTTCTAACATATTAATTTTCCCACCTTTAAATTAAATTATTTATATATCGCTCTAATTATTAACGTTAATTTAGCATTATTATATCAATTTAATTTACAGTGTTTTGTATATTTATATTATTTTTTGTATATTAATCATGTGAATTTTATTTAAACTGTATTTTGTTATATTTTGCCACAGCGAAACTTTAAATTGATTTACTAAGCCAGTTAATTTTATAAACATATTTTCTAATTCATTTGATATAGCGCTTATTTCTTGAAAATAATGTATTTAGGTTTAAGCGCTTTATGAATGTACAAAAAGAAAGTCTAATTATATAACTTATTGTATAATCATGATATAATTGTATTAAAACTCAATATATGAAAAAATAAATTATGCCTGGAGGTAATTAATATGTTAATTTGGAAAGACAGTTATTCAATTGATATGGACTTAATTGATACTCAGCATAAACATCTTTTTGATATAGGTAATCAAGCCTATTCTCTATTAAAAAACGGCTTAAAAGTGGATAAATATGATGAAATAATTGTGATAATTGAAGATCTAAGAAGTTATACCAAGTATCATTTTAAATGCGAAGAGGAGTATATGCTTCAAGTTAATTATTCTGGATATGAAGATCAAAAAAAAGAACATGATGCTTTTATAAAAAAAATAGATGCTATACGTTTATATGATATTGATAGAAACCAACAAAAATATATAGAGGATTTGCTCGGCTTTATATTTAATTGGATTTTAGAACATATATTACAAAAAGATAAGCTTATAATGTCTTAATAGTATAATAATGAAATTCTTACTCCTAGTTATGTTATAAATCGCGTTATATTACTAAACATTACACTAATCTGCAATTGATGGCAAAGTAATAAAAATATGAGGAGAAAGCTAAGTGATAATCCTAACTTTCTCCTCATATTTTAATATAGTTTTATGTTAATTCTAAAAATTTTCTCTTCAGATTCTGCCCATATTATTCCCCCATGCAGTTCTATAATATTCTTGGCAATAGCGAGTCCCAATCCTGAACCACCCTGTTCAGAATTTCTAGCTTTATCTGCTCTATAAAACCTATCAAATAATCTTTCTGCATTTTCTTCAAACTCTTCATCTATTGCATTTTCAAAGCTAATTATTACGCCATCATTCTTTTCAAAAACTTCAATATGTATAGTACTTCCTTCGGTACTATACTTCACAGCATTGGAAATTATATTCTCAAATACTCTACCTATTTTATTTGGATCCACCTTTAAAATAATGCTTTTACTAAAGTTTTTAGAGAAAGTCATGTTTCGTTCTCTAGCAAGTATAGAAAGTTCGCCTATGCTTTGTTCAATTATTTCAATAATATTAACTTCTTCCTTTTCAAGTTTAATTCCTCCACTTTCAAGCTTTGAATACTCAAATAAATCATTTATAAGATTTTTTAATTTATTTGATTTTTGTAGAGATATTTCAATATATTTTTCTTTATCCTTTAATGAAGTTTTCTCATCATTTGCTAGTTGTATATATCCAATTAAAGAAGTCAGCGGAGTCCTTAAATCATGAGATACGTTTGTGATGAGTTCACTTTTAAATCTTTGTGCATTTCTCTCCTCTTCCATTATATTTTTTAAATCAATAGACATACTATTAATCTTATCTGATAGTATTGATAATTCATCTACACCTTTTTTATCAATTATATAATCAAGATTTCCCTGTGAAATTATTTCTATGCCACTACATATTTCTTTTATATACTTAGTTTTTCTTCTAGTTAAAATATATATAAGCAATACTACTATGATTACTGGAATTATACCTATAAATAATATTATTTTATTCAGATTAGCAATTTGATCTGGTTGTGGTGTCTTCCATACAAAAAGTTGTGCATCCTTATTATCAAGTTTTATTTCGTATCTTTGATAAAATGTATCATTTCGATTATAACGACTGTGTTGAAGGATTTGCTTAACTTTTTCAGTGTCCATTTTATCTGTATTTACATTTTCTGTTTTTAAAATTATATTCCCATTAGCATCAGTGATTGCAGCATCATACTCATAATATTCACCTAACGTCTTAAAAAATTCATTACAGCCCTCATCATCTCGCGTTACATACTTTGCTACTTGGACATATAAGCTGTTAGCATCTGCTCCCATTTTAACAGTAGTATCTTTGGAAGCATTGTCATAAAACATTGCGATAGCAATCATTATTCCTATAACAACCACCCCTAAGCTCACTATAATAGCCAATAGTAGTTCTCTAGTAATACTTCCAAATAAAACTTTTTTAATCCTATTTTTCAATTTTATACCCCACTCCCCAAACAACTTTGATATACTTCGGGTCTTTTGGATTTATCTCTATTTTTTCTCTTATATTTCTTATATGAACTGCTACCGTATTATCAGCATTATTAAAAGATTCATTCCATACCTGTTCGTATATCTGTTCAGTGCTCAACACTCTACCTCTATTCAACGCAAGTACTTCTAATATTGAGAATTCCAAAGGAGTAAGCCTGACAAAATTTCCATCTACGAAAACTTCTCTTGAAGCTTTATTTAAAGTAAGTCCATCTATTATTATTTCATCCTCATTCTGTTTCTTTTCTTCACTAAAATTTATATATCTTCTAAGCTGAGATTTTACTCTTGCAGTTAGTTCAAGAGGATTGAAAGGCTTGGTCACATAATCATCTGCTCCTACATTAAGTCCTAATATTTTATCGCTATCTTCAATTTTAGCTGAGAGCATAATAATGGGTAATTTTTTCTCTTCTCTAATTTTTAAACATGTTCTTATCCCATCTAAATTTGGCATCATAACATCTAAAATTATTAAATCAATCTTATTAGTTTTTAGTTTTTCTATGGCTTCAATTCCATCACAAGCACTAATTACATTTATTCCTTCGTTCATTAAATAAATTTCAATTACATCTCTAATGTCTTTCTCATCATCTACTACAAGCACGGTGTTCTTTTCCATCTCAATAACTTCCTCTTCTTTTTTATAATCTCATCTATACTAAGAGCTGCAAATAACATTACTAAAGGCATTGCCATATATGAATATCTTTCAAATGTATAGAATGGTAAATATATTAGGTTTAATAATAACACTACCCCAATCACTAGGGCTACATTTAAATTATTTTTGGATGCTTTTACTATACCTAGAATTCCTAATAATAAAATTATTACATGAATACTAATTGCTATTAGAGACGGTATATTAAAAATTGTCCTCCAATAAAAAGGTCCTCTCCAAAAGAAAAATGTTTTACCTATAGTATACCAAAAAATATATTTAATGGGTTGTTCTGCTCCATATTTCTGAAGTCTTTGCAATCCTGCTTTTATTTCATTTTGATCATTTTTAATAGCATTTTCACTTTTTACATATGGTACTCCCCAGCCTTCACTGTCATCATAATTTATAAATGTTCCTTGTAAAAAAGGATTACCAGTTGATTTTGTGAAAGGTATAACACTATTAAATTCCTTGTAGTTTCTAACCCACCAAGGTGACATTATTGTACAAAAAATTATTAATACTAATGTAGTATATTTAAGTATTTCAGAAAACTTATACTTACTCTTTATCCACATAAATAAAATTACTATAGGATACCCAGCCATTGTTGGTTTAAATAAACATGATATTGCCCATATAATACCTCCTGCTATATACAACTTACTGCTCTTTGTCTTTATAGCATAAATACTTATATATATTAGAAGCAGAAATAAAAACTTACATATGCATTCCATTAGTATTGTATTTACAACAAATAATTCTGGAACATATATAACATCTATTATTGAAGCTATAAGTCCCACTCTAGAACTAAAAACTTTCCTACCTATTAGAAATATCAGGTATATGCTACCTGCCTGAAGTATCAGCTGAAAAATCTTAAATGCTACTATCCCTTGCATTTTTCCAAAAATCATCATGAAAAAGGCTAACACGAAAGTTAAACCTGGCATAATATAAACTGTTGACTCTTTAATGTTTTCATAAGATAATATTTTATTATCTATTAGATTCCATGCACTTCTAATATATTTAACATCATCATTATCAAACTTCTCAAGGCTTCCTAAAAGAAGTGAATTCCCATATTTCAAAATAGAAATCATACCCACTATAATAAAAATAATCTCTATAACTAATAAACTGTATTTTGTTTTTTTTTTTTCATCTCTTAAGCTAAACAATATCTTTCGACTCCCTTTATTTTAAGACAATTAAACCAGCACCAGCTAAAATAAATATAAGACCGAATGCTTTATTTAAAGTAAAACACTCTTTAAATAAAATCACTCCTGCTATTGCTCCAAATATATAACATAAACTTTGAAGCGGGTATATTTTACTCAGCTCAGTTCTAGACAACAAATACAACCAAATTACTGTAGCAAAAACATACAGTATACCTCCACCAAGTATATAAGGATTTAATATAGCTCCTATAATTCCTTTAGGTGATAATTCAAAATGCATTTTACTTACTCCAATTTTCCATAAAACTTGTCCTGAGACCAACATGATTATATTAATGAAAAGCAATAAATAATTCATCTTATTTCAACCTCTCATTAATTTTATTATCCAATAAAGCATTTACCTGTATAAGTTTTGTTATCTTCTTCTTTAAATCAGATATGATTATCATAAGATAAAAAATCATTATAAAGCTGAACATTATTCCTATTAAAAATAGAAATGCAGGCGCATAAATTATTCCTAAACAGTTAGATAAATAATTAACAATCTCTCCATTAACAGATAATATTATCAATATAATACATACAATTGACCATAACACGCTGTACCCAAATTCTAATCTTCTCTTTTTAATGAATAAAATAGTCATTATTAGAAATGTTAGTGAAATAAATAAACAAAATGTATTCATGAAAGTACTCCTTTACTTGTTGGATTAATTATTAATGCTAAGGTTACTTTTACCATATAATATAATGACTTTAAAGGGGTTATAGAAGATTTACCACCCTGTCTTTGATTCATATTTACCATAATTTCTTTTACCTTTAACCCATTTTTCACAGCATATACTATGGTCTCTACCTCCGGATAATCCTGTGGATAATAGTTTATAAAATACTCTAAAGCCTTTCTATTAACTATTCTATAACCTGAGGTTGTATCATAATAAGGCATTTTGCAAAGAAAAGATACAATCATCGAAAAGTACTTTATTCCTATATTTCTAAATAAGCTAGGTCTATACTCACTTTTCTCAACAAATCTTGATCCAATCACTATATCTGCTTCATTCTTTTTTAATTCTTCAACAAGTTTATTTAATTCTTTAGAATCATGTTGACCATCACCATCAATTTGGATTGCAGCATCATAGTTATTGTTATAAGCATATAAATATCCAGTCTGCACAGCACCTCCAATACCCAAATTATTTGATAAATTTATTACCTTTGCTCCTGCTCTTTTTGCTTCAGAGTATGTATTATCTTGTGATCCATCATTGATAACCACAATATCAAACTCGAAATTACTGTTTTTTATATTTTTTACCACATTATAAATATTGGCGCCTTCATTATAAGCTGGTATTATTGCTAAGTACTTCATAGTTACTCACTCCTCTATCATTCTTTAATTCTTATTATATTGAATCATTTTAAAGAAACAGTTACCAAATTTATGAAGATTCTATGAAGAAGGAATAAAAAAAATGAAGGAGTGCAAGTTGGTGTTCCTGCATTTCCTTCATTTTTGGGACAAACTTTGATATTTATTTACATTAAGTGTACTCCGATTTTATCATTTGTCTTTAAGATTGTTTTCTTTTATAAACGATAGTATTTCCATAAGTCGTCTCCCAAACTATATTTGTGGCTGAATATCTGTCTTACAAATTGCTTACTTTTACGTCATTCTTTAGAAACTTCTTTTACTAAGAATGTTTTATAATCCTCATAGTTTCTCTTTAAAAGATTTGGAGTATCAAGACCATAAGGACAATGGGCCTTACAATTTCCACACTCTATGCAATCTTCAATCTTTTTCATCTTAGCCTGCCCTTCTTCTGAAAGATGTCCTTCAGCTGGAGATCGACGAAGAAGCAAAGACATTCTTGCACAGTTGTTGATTTCTATACCTGCTGGACATGGCATACAGTATCCACAACCACGACAGAATTCACCTACGAGCTCCTTTCTTTCATTTTCAATATAGTCTTTTATCTCAGCTGTCATTATAGGAGGATTTTCTATATACGAAATAAATTCATCAAGTTCATTTTCTCGTTGAACACCCCAAATAGGTAAAGTATTTTCAAATTCAGAAAGATATGCATAAGCAACATCACTTCTTGTTATAAGTCCACCAGACAATGCTTTCATACATATGTAACCTATATTTTTCTCTTTGCATAGCTTTACTAAATTCTCGTCTTTTTTATCAGCAAGATAGCTGAATGGGAATTGTAAAGTGTCGTAAAGCCCTGATAGAACAGCCTCTTCAGCTATAGAAAGTCTATGATTTGTAATACCTATAAAACGAATTTTCCCTTGTTTTTTTGCCTCTAACATTGCCTCATAAAGTCCAGTTCCATCATTTGGTTTAGGGCAAAAGCTTGGATTATGAAACTGATAAATATCTATATAATCTGTTTTAAGCGTAGTAAGGCTATTTTCTAAATCACGCCAAAATCCCTCTACAGTAGTGGACATTGTTTTTGTTGAAATAATAATTTTCTCCCTAACATCACTTAAAGCAAGACCAATTTTATATTCACTATCAGTATAAACCTTTGCTGAATCAAAAAAATTAATACCACTATCATATGCTTTTCGGAGTAGCTTTACTGCTTCCTCTGTAGAAACACGTTGAATTGGAAGAGCTCCAAATCCGTTTCTATTTACTGTTATTCCTGTTCTTCCTAATGTAACATTTACCATATTGTCATCACCCTTCTTATAATTAACTATTACAATTTTATCACCTTAATATTTATTATAATACTTGGAATTAACTCCAAGTCAAGATGTTTATTCTATATTATAAACATATAATAAAAAACCTCTTCACACTTTTTTTATTCCAAACCAAGTATAAAAATGACTTATTCTATTATTTTTTCATATCTACCATTATTTCAAGATTACTATTAACTCTTAATTCTCAAATGTATCAGCTACATCCTTTAAACATTTTATAATCTCAATATGTTGAGGACATTCTCTTTCACATTGTTTACATCCAATACAGTCTGATGCTTTTCCGTATGTTTTGGTATAATTACCATAATATACTCCTTGTACTGAAAATCCTTTACTTGGTGCTCGTTTTTCAGCATTATATAGAGCAAAATATTTTGGAATAGCAATATTTTTAGGACATCCTTTTACACAATATTCACATGCTGTACAAGGAACTGCAATTGATTCATTAATTATATCCACTGCTTTTTCAACAATATTATATTCTTCCTTTACAAATGGTTTGAAATCTTCCATATAACCTGTGTTATCTAGTAATTGTTCCATACTCGACATACCACTTAGAACCATCATTATTCCTTCATGACTAGCTACAAAACGAATTGCCCATGATGGTACTGACATATCAGCATTATATTCTTTAAACAATTTCTCTGCATCTTCTGGAACATTGGCTAGAGTACCACCTTTAATTGGTTCCATAACAATAACTGGTTTGTTATGCTTTCTTGCAACTTCATAACATTTTCTAGATTGAATACTTTCATTATCCCAATCAATATAATTAATTTGTAATTGAACGAAATCTACTTCTGGGTGGGCAGTTAAAATCTCATCTAATAAATCTGCATTATCATGATAAGAAAAGCCTATATTTTTTATCTTTCCTTCTTCTTTCTTTTTTTGAATAAATGCAAAGCTATCAAATTTTTTAGCTATCTCATAATGTGTTACTCCCAAATTATGAAGAAGATAGTAATCAAAATAATCTACACCACATTTTTCTAACTGTTCATTAAAAATTCTTTCTTGGTCTCCTTCTTTTTTTAAAAACATAGTTGGTAATTTTGTCGCTACTGTAAAGCTATCTCTTTTATGACGTTTTACTAAAGATTCTCTTAAAGCTATTTCACTTTGAAAAGCATGATACATATAGGCTGTATCAAAATAAGTAAAACCTCTTTCTAAAAAAGTATCTACCATTTGATTTAGTGTGTCCATATCAATGCCTTCTTGATCATTTTTGCTCTTTACTGGTAAACGCATGAATCCAAATCCCAATTTTTTCTTTTCCATATTTGTATCTCCCTCCAATTTTTACTTATTCTAAAATAATTTCATTAATGTGGACAAATTTCATTGTTTATATTGGATTTTAAATTATTTATTCCTATTAAATCGCATGAAACTTCGTCCATCTTCCACTAATGTACCGCCATACGAAAATAATTGACTTGACAATCCAATCAATAAACATAGCTACCCATGTGCCGAACATTCCCATGTTGAAATAAACGCCTAGCAGATAAGATAAAGCAATACGACAGAAGAACATAGATAAAATTCCAACAATCATTGGGAATTTAGCATCGCCTGATGCACGGAATGTTATAGGCACCGTGTATGCAAGCGGCCATATTAATACCATCATTATTCCATGAGCCCAAATGGTTTGTGTAGTCAAAGCTGTTGCTGCCTCTGACAATCCATAGATTCCCAATATGCCTTTGAGTAATGCAAGTACCACTGCACAACTTATTACATGGGTTACATACACAATACCAGTTATCTTTTTAGTGTAATATTTAGCCTGTTCATAATCACCAGCACCTATACATCTTGATATTATTACGGTCAATCCAAGACCAATTGCCATACCTGGGAGTACTTGAAACATAACGATAGTTCCCGACACCGCATTTGCCGCTATTGAAGCAGTTCCAAAAGAAGCAACTAGACTAAGTACAATAATTCTTCCAAAATAGAACAAACCATTTTCCAATCCGTATGGAACACCAATGCTTAATATTCTTTTTAGCATTGGCCAATTAAATTTGTGCTTAAAACTTTTCTTTATATATATTGGATGTTTTTTATTCAAAGCTAATGTGATAATAATAACACCAGCTGCAATACGAGCTATGGTAGTTGGTATCGCAACACCCTCAGTTCCAAAGTGGAAGCCATAAATAAGTACTGCATTTCCTATGGCATGTGCTATGTTCATAGCAAGCATTATCTTCATAGGCAGCTTTGCATTACCCATAGTACGAAAAATTGCGGCTCCAGCATTATACAATGCTAAAAATGGAATTGATATTGCTGTAATCATTAGGTAAGTATTCGCAGCATTACGTACTTCATCAGTAATATCACCAAATAAAACATTTAAAATAAACGGTTTTATAAGATAAATAATAACCATTATTATAACGGAGAAAATAGCAGAAAACCACACTAGCTGATTAGCTGCTTCTCTCGATTTCTCCACCTGCTTCTTACCCATATACTGTCCTGCAATAACTGCACCACCAGTAGCTAGTGCTGCAAATAAACTAATTAAAAGTGCCATGACGAAGTCCACTAAAGACACACCTGACACAGCATATTCTCCTACAGATGACACCATAATTGAATCTGCGAGTCCCACCAAATATTCTAAAAATTGCTCTATTATAAGCGGTACGAACAATTTAAGTAAATTTTCATTTGTAAATAACTTTTTTGTCATTAAAGTTTTCTGCTCCAATTTTAGTCCTCCTGCTTATACGTTTTTCTCTAGTTAATCATCCGCCTTTTTTAATTCTTCTTCTTTTACAAATACTCTTTCTTCATATCCATCAATTTTTTTATCTAGACGTTCATATGTTTGTTGCATTTCTTTAATTTTTTCAGCAAGCCGACTACGTTGTTCTATTAAAAGTTCTTTTCTAGCCTTGATTGTAGAATTTCCCTTTTGGAACAAGGTTTCGTACTCTACTAATACTTCAATGGAAAGTCCTGCACCACGCATACATTTCATAAAATGAACCCACTTACAATCGCCTTCCGTATAATCCCTTATTCCACTCCCATTTCGATTCACTGGTGGAATCAGACCAATTCGCTCATAATACCGCAATGTATCTGCTGTCATATCATATTTCTTACTTACTTCTGTAATTGTCATAAAAAGGTACCTCCTTTACCTAATGAAATTTGTAAACGTAGTTTTTTCTCTTTCAGGGAAAGCAATACCTGCTTTTATTCCAGCTTCTTTGCATTTTAAAAAGAATGCCATATTTCTGCCTAAGGTACGCATAATTTGAAGCCCTTCTATATCATTTTTCACATCTTCTGGAGTTTGACCGTGTACCATATTCCAATATTGTGAAGAAACAATTGGCATCTGCATTAACGTAAAATATTTATTTAACTGATCAAAAGTTGCTGTAGTTCCAGCTCTTCTGGCTGATATGACAGCTGCTGCAGGTTTCAAATAAAAAGACTCCTTACCTGAACATAAATCTGCATAAAATAAACGATCCATAAAAGAAGTACTTGCGCCACTGGCCGCTGCAAAGTGTACTGGAGAACCAAATATATACCCATCAAAATCTCCTGCTATTTTAAGAAATTCATTTACTTTGTCATCAAATACACAATGTCCTGTATTAACACAGCTTTTGCAAGCAATACATCCAGCCAATGGCTTTGTTCCAATTTGAAATATTTCCGTATCTATTCCTTCATGATTTAAAGTTTCTGCCACTTCGCTTAGTGCTGTATAGGTACATCCTTTTTCATGTGGACTTCCATTTACTAATAATACTTTCATAATTTTATTCCTCCATTTGCTAAAAATTCATTTTCAAAATTATTCATTTTTTGTATCCGTTTTTTTACTTGTATTTCTTTGCTCTATGTATACCCTATCACTTGGAGTCCACTCCAAGTCAAGTATTTTTCAGATATTATTTAAAGAAAGTTCCATTGCATCTAGCACTTTCGCACCTGGACTATACTTTTTAATATCCGATACACTGTATCCTAATCCATATCCTATTATGCTAGACTTCTAGTCCTTAAATTTTGAAACAAAAAGAATCATGAATAACTTTAGGATTTTTCCTTAATTCCACTCATGATTCTAAATTAGCTTTTATTATATTATAATTTTCTCCCTAAATGATACTGCAACTGATTAAAGTATTATTTTCACTTGATATCACTTAAATCTAATTCATTATATTTATCTAAAAAAATAACTAATTTATCTACAATTAGTTGATTTCCACCTTTGATATCAGATTCTATATTCAATGCTAAAACAGGTTCATGTAATGATAATCTTAATAAAAACCAACCATCTCCATTAGTCTTATCACAAGTTACTCTAACACCTTCATAATTATTATTTACTATACTAAAACCCTCTGTTGATTTTACGTAATTTTGTAAATCTGTTATTATTTTTGCACCATAATCTTTAACATTGTCATTCTTAATTTCAAGCCTAAAATCTGAGCTCTCCCATGGCATTTTTAAATCTTTTATTAAACTTTCAATTCTTTTTCCTTCCTCATTAAGCTTAGCTATTTTGATTAGTATCTTAGCTATTAAGTATGCCCCATCATCTAGGAAATAGTTTTCTTTAAGAGCTGCATGGCCTGATGTTTCAATAGCTAAGTAAGATTCTTTTTCTTCCTTGTTTAGTCTTACTGCTTCATTTATAACATTTCTATATCCTCTCTTGAATCTATGATGAATTCCTCCTAATTTATTAATAAATTCACCTAACCCAGTTGAAGTTATTGAATCCGTTACTATTATAGAACTTTGATGTTCTTCTAGAATAATTGAGGAAACTAGCGCTATTAGTGCATTTTTGTTTATTTCCCTTCCATTTGAATCTACAATAGCAGCTCTATCTACATCTGTATCAAAAATTATTCCTAAATCTGCATTATTGACTAACACTGCATTTCTTATATATTCCATAGCTTCTTCATTTTCTGGATTCGGAATATGATTGGGGAATCTTCCATCTGGTTCAGTAAATTGGCTGCCACTAATATCTGCTCCTAATACTTCTAATACTTTATAGGCAAAAAATCCTCCAGCTCCATTTCCAGCATCGACAATAATTTTAAAGCCTACTAAAGGTTGATTATAATTTTCTTTAGATGATACTCCATTTCTGATTATGTTAACTAATACTTTTGAATATTCATCAATAAAGTCAACTTTTGAAATCTTACTACTATTTATCCCATAATAACTTTCTTCTTTGGATGCTATTGAAAGAATGCTTTGTATATCTTCCTTTTCACATCCACCTTCTCTAGTAAAGAACTTTAATCCATTATAATAGTAAGGAAGGTGGCTTGCTGTAATCATAATAGAGCCATCACATTTATAATTTTCTAAAACAGTAGTCATAAACATTGCTGGTGTTGTCGCCATTCCACAGTCGTATACACTACACCCTAAATCTGTTAGTCCTTCAATTACAGTAGCTTTTAAATCTGGTCCGGATAATCTTGAATCCATTCCAACAGCTACTTTTAAATTCTTACCTTTTGTATTTATTTTATTTTCTAATAATTTCACAAATCCATAAGATATAAATTTTGCAACTTCAGGAATTAAATTAACTTCTTTTCCAGCCCCATCAATTGCTACTCCTCTTATATCTGAACCGTTTTGTAACTTATTATAATTAGCTAACATAATATACCTCCATCTATTTTCTCTATCTTTTTGCATTAGTATTATTAAAAAACAAAAGTTTCAATAAATTCACAATATTATACTTTTCTATATATAAAAATGCCCTAATAATTTTCTATTAGGGCAATAATAAGTTTAATTTAAAGGGCTACTATGTCATTTATTAAAATGATTTTACAGTTTCAATAATATTTTCTGTTGTTAAACCATAATACTCTAATAGTGCATTTGGGGTACCTGATTGACCAAATGTATCATTTAATCCTATTAACTTAGTTTTTGTAGGCAATTCTTGTGATAACACTTCACAAATAGCAGAACCTAATCCACCTATTACGCTATGTTCTTCTACGGTTACAACCTTACCAGTTGCTTTTGCTACTTTGATAACTAGTTCGCTGTCCAGTGGCTTTATAGTAGAAATGTTAACAACAGTTGCATTAATTCCTTCTGCTTTTAATTTTTCTGCTGCGTCTAATGCTTTAGCTACCATTAATCCAGTTGCAATTATAGCAACATCCTTTCCTTCTGATAAAACTTCACCTTTTCCAATTTCAAACTTATAATTTTCATCATGAATTGTTGGTGTCGCTAACCTACCAAGTCTTATATATACTGGTCCATAATATTCTGCGGCTGCATATATTGCTGCTTTAGCTTCTACATCATCAGCCGGATTTAATACTACCATATTGGGTATACTTCTCATTAATGATATATCTTCAATTGCTTGGTGAGTAGCGCCATCTTCTCCAACAGTTATACCTGCATGAGTTGCTGCTATCTTTACATTTAGTTTGGGATAACATACTGAGTTTCTAATCTGTTCGAAAGCTCTCCCTGCTGCAAATACAGCAAATGTACTTACAAATGGTATTTTACCACTTGCTGCAAATCCTGCTGCAGTTCCAATCATATCTTGTTCTGATATACCCATATCAAAAAATCTTTCAGGACATGCATTCTTGAAATCTATTGTTTTTGTTGCTTTTGCTAAATCTGCATCTAATACTACCACTTTTTCATTTTTACTTAATTCTACTAACGTTTGTCCATATGCTTCTCTAGTTGCTATATTCATTATGCTTCTCCCCTTTCTAATTCTTCGATAGCTGCTTTTGTTTGTTCTTCATTTGGAGCTGTTCCATGCCATGATGCTTGATTTTCCATGAATGATATGCCCTTACCTTTTACTGTTTTTGCAATTATAACTGTTGGCTTACCCTGAACTTTTTTAGCTTCATCTACTGCATTACTTATAGCTTCTAAATCATGTCCATCAATTTTAATTACATTCCAGCCAAATGCTGAAAATTTCTCATCAATTGGATTTATGTTCATAACTTCTTCATTTGAACCATCTATTTGTAATCCATTAAAATCTAACACTGCTATTACATTATCTAATTTGTAGTGCGCCGCAGTCATTGCTGCTTCCCAAATCTGACCTTCTTGAACTTCCCCATCACCAAGAATTACATATATATTGTGATCTTTATTATCAAGTTTTGCAGCTAATGCCATACCATTTGCTGCTGATAAACCTTGACCTAATGACCCCGTTGACATATCTACTCCTGGAGTTGATTTCATATCTGGATGACCTTGTAGTATTGATCCAAGTTTTCTAAGTGTTATTAAATTTTCTTTTGGAAAATACCCTCTTTCAGCAAGTATTACATAAAGTGCAGGCGCTACGTGACCCTTTGATAATACCAATCTATCTCTATCTTCCCATTTTGGATTTTGAGGATTAATATTCATCTTATCAAAATATAATACAGTTAATATATCAGCCACTGATAAAGAGCCACCTGGATGACCTGATTTTGCTGCTGATACAGCTTCTATTATATTTATTCTTACATTTTTAGCTGTCTTCTTTAATTCACATATATTCATTAGCATTTCCTCCTAATTTTTTCAGTTTATCTATTATAATAAGAATTTCTTCCCAATCATTACATTCTAAATTATAAAGGAGTTTAACTCTACTTTAAATAGATTTAAACTCCTTTCTCTTTCTAAACAATTGGGAAAAATATACCTGTTTCAAATTATTTATTAGAGTATTTATTTATTATATTAATAACTTCCTCTGTTGTTTTTGCTTTAAATATACTTTTCAAATCTTCGCTGTTCTGTAAAAGTGCAATTAGCTGTGACAGTGCCCTTAGATGAGCTTCTCTGTCTTTAGCAGCTAATGTGATTACTAGCTTTACAGGATCATTAAACTCACTTCCAAATTTAACAGGATTTTTAATTGTCATAAGACTCATAGATAATTTATTTACTCCATCTTCAGTCTTTGCATGAGAAAGAACAATTCCTGGCGCTACTACCATGTATGGTCCGATTTCCTTTATATTATTAATTACTGCTTCCTCATAACTATTTTCGACGTAACTTTTCTCTCTAAGTACCTTCATTCCTTTTCTAATGGCTTCTTCCCAATACCTGCACTCGACGTTTAAACTTATCATATCTGCCGTTATCAAATCATTTAACTTATATCCGAAATTCTTTGTGGTAAGCTGCTGTCTTTCCTTTTTTAATTCATACATGAATTCATACTTAAGTTGTTCAGCATCATTTATTATACAATACTTACCAGATATATTTATAAGTCTGTTTATAAGCTGCATCTCTACTTCATAGTTTTCCTCTTTTTTGTATTTTACCTGCAGATATTGGGATAATTTTTCATAATCCTTTTTAAGCATTAAAGGGTTTATTTTTATATATGAACCATTACTTATATCAGGAATATCTACAGTGCTTATTATAAAGTCATATTCTATATCTTTTAAATCTTTTACCATTCTACTAGAAACAGTGTCCATTATTTCTACCTGAAATTTATTTGAAATTTGAGATGCTACCATCTTGGCCGTTCCAAGACCTGTTCCACAAACTATAATAACTTTTAATATTTTCTTTTCCTCTTCCTTTGCATTTTCTAAAGCTGCTCCTAAGTGGAGTGCAATATAAGTTATTTCATGATCATCTATTTTATTTCCTATAAAATCCTCAAGATAAATAGATACTAACTTAGTATTTAAGAATAATTCATTATAATTTATTCTTATTTCATCATAAAGAGGGTTTATTAATTTTAAATTAAATTTAATTCTATAGATACTTGGTCTTAAATGTAAAACAAGTCCCTCAACCACCTTGTCTCTCTTGATACCGAAATCTACACTATAAATTTTTTCAATCTCTTCGGTCATTTTTTTACAAACATTATAAAGATTATCCGGATTATATTCATTTATATTATATATTTCGTTAGTTTTAAGAACCTTTGATCCTAAAAGATGAAGTGTAATATAATTTATTTCTTCTTCAGGAACTTTTATATTATAATGTACCTCTATTTTTTGTAGAATTTTTTTTGCTACTTCATATTCTTTACCTATTTTTAGATTTTCTAGCTTTATTTCCGGAATACTAATATCTGTGCCAAGCTCAACTCTCTTAATCATCATTGTCATATGAGTAATAAGACTTCCATAAGCTTCATCACTAAATTCTTTATTAAGTTCTTCTTCTACACTTTTTATTAAGCCATCAATAAAATCTATATCTATATCGGAAAATAAAGTATCAAATTGGAGATTATTAATCTTTGATTTGACAGTTCCTTTTTTAACATAATTCACAATATCTTCTGTAGAAATTGTTTCTGATGTAATTTCTCTTATAGCTTTTCTCTTATTTTCTTCATTTCCTTCTACAATAATTCCTACTCTTGGTTTTCGGATAATTTTTAATTCTCTTTCATTAAGCCACTTTTCTATTAACTCTAGTTCTTTAAAAACAGTATTTTTTGATACACACAATTTGCTTTCAAAATATGAAAGTTTAACAGGTTCTCTTGATTGTAAAATCTTCATAACAATAAATTCAAATCTTTCATTCTTTGAATAAATATATCTGTAAGGAGTATATTCTCCGAAAAAGGAATCAAGAAATTCATTTAACCCTGGTTCCATAATAAGCTTTATACCCTTTAAATGTTGCTTATCTAAATATTGAAATCCATTTTTAACGAGAAACTCCTCGATTTTATCTATCTTATATCTTATAGCTCTATCTGTAAGTTTATATATTTCTGCCAATTCTTGAGCCTTAATATAATCATCCTTTTCTTTTAGATATTTAAGAATTTCTGTACAACTTTTATTAAGCTCCATTAAACACTTCCTATTCTATATCTTATTATTATAAGTATTATGTCTTTCATATTTCCCTCTGTCGAGATGTTGTTCCACCTCATCCTGTAGAAACTGTTGAATTATGTTACCAAATAGGCGCTGCCTCAGTCCATTATTTTATCCTAAATTACCCATAACATGGTGTTATATCCTACATTTCGATTTATTTCTACATATAGTTTACTATAACAACTATGAAATATGCAACCATACATTTTTTATTTATAATCATACTATCATAATATGGTAAAATGTAGGCCATCATAAATGCTATTTAGCTATCTACACTATATTTCTTTCATAAATTCTTATATTATTCTCCCAATAGATACCAACTATATATACAAAAAGAGCGCAAATAAATTTGAATTTACACAAATCCATTTACGTTCCCTCTTTAGATTTAGCTCAAAAATATTTCTTATTCTTAGAGCAAACGTAAACCTAGTAGTGAACCAGTTTTTTATCAATGTCTTTACCTTTTTTCTTCTGTAGTTGTATGTATAAATAATTGTCTTTCAGTTAACGTAATTGTCAAATAATCTCCATATTCTAAAAAGTTGATTGTTTGGTACTTACATTTACACTATTGTTTTCATCCAACAGTCTTATATCTTCCAACAACCTAGAATAATTCACTTTTTTGTAATCTGTTGCATCCACTTCATATAATTTTCCTAATTCAAACGTGTCATATCCTCTTGTTGTACATCTTTCTATAAATTCTTCATAGGTTAATAAATTATCTGCTTTACTTCTATCAGCTAAATGATCTCCCTTTTTGTAAGAGGTCACAATATGACTTAAATGCCTTGTGGTGTCTAAATCCCGCTTCTTTTGTCGCTCAAACAATACATCTAAATCTGCAAATAAGCGAATAGTAACAACCTTATAATCATATCTTTCTACTAATTGCTGAATACGAGGTTTCTGTTTCTGACTAAAAGGATAATCAGACATGATATTGCTACCTACTTGCATTTGTTGTTCCATTTTTTCATAGTACTTCGCCCATGCTATCTTTTCTACTTCCTGCTTTTCTTCTAAATTATTATAGCCATACACATCACAATAATATTCTTTCAATTCATCCTGAGACAGAACATAAAATGCACCTAATTTATTCTTGATCATATTACTTAAGTAGGTTTTTCCTGTTCCAGGTAAACCTGCTAATAAAATCAAAATTTTATCCATTCAATCACCCCATAATTTATATATTAAGAAAGAGCACAAGGAATTCCCTGTACTCTCCTTATTATTCTAATCTTCTCTATCTCTTATGGAAAAGACTAGCAGAATTCTCGTAATTATTTTGCTTCAGAGAGACTACCTTATTTATTCATAAAGATATCAATTTTATGTTTTACAATTTCTTTTATTGCCTCATTACAAGGAATAATATTATGACGTAATGACTTGTCTACTTTTGTTTCTGCAAATGTTTCTTTCGCTATTTTTGTCCATGTTACTAACAACTCAGTCCCTACATTAAATTTACGGATCCCATTATCAATTAATTCATGAATATCCTTTTCATTAACACCTGTACCCCCATGAATAACTAAAGGTATATCTACTAGCGCATTGATTTCTTTTAATAGTGGTATATTTACTTCTGTTTTAGATTTATATTGACCATGATTAGTGCCGATTCCAATTGCCAAAGCATCTACACCTGTTGCTTTAACAAACTCTACACATTGCTTTGGGTCAGTATAAACCTTATTATCCTCACTTACATGAATTCCTTCTTCAGTACCACCTATCGTCCCTAATTCACCCTCTACAGAAACACCATGTCTGTGTGCATATTCTACTACTGCACTTGTCTTCATAATATTCTCTTTAAATGATAAATTAGAACCATCAAACATAACTGATGTAAATCCTTTGTCGATTGCCTCTTTAATATCATCAAAATCCCTTGCATGGTCAAAATGCAATACCACATCTACCATTTCTTCTGTGGCCATAGACTTACATACAGCAACTAAATTTTCATGACCAATATATTTTGCAGTATCTACACTTGTTTGAATAATAATTGGTGCCCCTTTCTCTTTTGCTGCACGTATCATATCAGGTATCATCTCTAAATTATGTGCATTAAATGCACCAACTGTATAATTCAATTCTTCTGCTCTTTGTGTTACCTCTTTTAATGTTGTATACATAATGAATCATTCTCCTCTTTTTATACTGATTTTTTATTTTATTCCTTATTACAAGCCACGTGTAACATCTTTAGAAACTTGCATCATTTGATCCATTTTCTTTAGATATACCTGTAATGATTCTTCATCATTTGCTTTTGCTGCTTCTGCGCGCTTCTTGTTATATAGTTTAAATAAAGCTTTGTAAGCATCTCCTACAGATTTTTTCGACTGAATACTTTTTTCAAATGCATCAATCGCATTATCTTCTTCACCAAGCTCATTAAACGCTAATCCAATCTCTTCATAAATTTTGGATTGTTCCTCTACAGCTACTTGATCTACCTCTTCTTTCTTCAAATAGATAGTACGTAATAATTCTTCTTTACGTTCTCCTGTTAACACTACTACTTCTATAGCTTCTCTTTTCTGTTCTTTATCTTTCTTCTTAGCAAATCCAAACATTACGTAAACCTCCTTCTATCTCTTTATCATATTCTAAACTGCTTTTAAGATTGGACCAATGATCCATGCATATAGTAAAGCTGCTGCTACTGTATCCACATCTGTCGCTGTTGCATTGGCAAATCCCATAGACATAAAAATTGTTACTAACAGTGCCGGTAATAATGTAATGAAGAAACCATGTGCAATACCGCCAATAATTGCTCCACGACGCCCTCCTGTTAAGTTACCAAATATACCAGCAGTACCACCAGCAAAGAAGTTTGTTAGCATGCCTGGTAAGATCATTGCCAAACCAAAGGTAGGCAATACAAACATTGCGACAATAGAACCTATAGTAGTTGTGATAAACCCTAAAATTACTGCATTAGGACTATATGGAAATAGTACTGGACAATCCAACGCAGGTATTGCATCTGGAACTAAACGCATTGCAATTCCTCTAAATGCAGGGACAATTTCACCTAGTAATAAACGAACTCCTGATAATAATACATACACACCTACTACAAATTGAATAGCTTGTAAGAATGCAAACATTATATAGTTGGTAGTTCCTGATAATGTAGCACCGAACTCTGGACCTGCAAACGCTGCTGTAATCAAATAAAGAGGAACCATAACTACCATCACTGATAAATATGTATCTTGTAAAAACTCTAATTGAGCAGGTAATTTGATATCTTCAATTGATTTTTTATTTTCACCTTTTTCACCAAATAGTTTCGCTACACCTGCTTCAAATATATACCCAATCGTACAGAAATGTCCTAGCGCAATATCATTCGAGCCAGTAATCTTACGAACAAATGGTTGTGCAATTGCTGGCATAGCTACGGCAAAGACGCCTCCAATAAAACCACCTACTAAAATCAATGCAGCACCACGTAAACCTGAAACGTAACCAAATACTGTTGTCATAGTAGCCATCCAAAGAATAGCCTGACCAGTTAAAAAGATATATTTCCATTTTGTGAATCGCGCAATTAGAATATTAAAAACAAATATAGCTAAGAAAGTTAATGCGATACTACTACCTAGCCCTAACGTACTCATTGCTTGACCATTAATTGCTTCAATCGAAGGAATAATCCCTTGCATATGGAAACCTTCAGTAAAAATCTTACCAAAATACACTAAACTACCAACTATAATACCAGCACCTGATGACAATACCAAAAAACCCAACATCGTTTTTAACGAACCTGAAATAGTATGCCCTATTGATTTCTTTTGTAAAATCAATCCCAACATAGCAATCAATGCAATTGTAATTGATGCTTGTGTTAAAATATTTTGGATAATAAAATTTACAACACCCATTTTTTTCACCATCACTTTCTTACTTTATTTTTAAACTAAAATACCTTTTTCTTTTAATACCGGAACGATTTTTTCTTCAATCTCTATTTTAGATACAATATTTCTCAAATAAACAATTGTCGTTTGTTTAGTATCAATTGAGTATTTCTCGAATTGTGATTGGAAATTTTGTGCAGTAATGATAATATCCGCTTTAACTGATGATGCAGATGAAATATCACTATGATCCAATTTTGCATCTACACCTAACTTGATTAATACATCTTCCGCTACCATTTGACAAGCCAAACTACTTCCTAAACCTGCTCCACATACAAATAAGATACTAACTTTTTTCATGTCACACTCTCCTTTAATCAATATTTTTTGCTATCCCCTGCAATTGCCCCTCCTTTCTTTCTTTTTATCTATTCAATTATTATTGAATTTACATTTTAATATTTGTTAATCATCTGAATAGCCTCTTCAACTTCTTCTGAATTCATCAGCTTATTTAAATCTTCAGCATTCATTAACAGTTCCATAAGCTTTTTTATAACTTTCATATGAGCTTCGCTGTCAACAGCCGCCAGAGTAATTATAAGTTTTACAGGATCGTTCATTTCACTTCCGAATTCAATTGGATCTTTAAGTGTCATGAGACTCATAGAAAGTTTTTTTACTCCCTCCTCAGGTCTTGCATGTGAAAGAACCATTCCAGGTGCAATAACCATATAAGGTCCAAATTTTTCAAAATTATTAAGTATAGCCTCTGTATATCTCTCTTCTACAAAACCCTTATTTATAAGGATTTCTGAACCTTTTCTAATGGCATCTTTCCAATCCATACATTTAACATTAATTTTTATAACCTCTTTGTTTAGCAAGTTGCTTAGCAAATTTTTCACCGTCCTTCCTTATGTTGATTTACTTTATAGGCTAATTATACCTAAGTAGGAAGTTGTTTTGAATATGTTTACAGACCATTCTTTTTCTAATTACTTCGGAAAAAAAGCAACCTATATGTAAGAAGAAAGAAAAGGAACGGTAAATCGTCCCAATGACTGATTTTCTGTGAGATTGAGATATTTATTGTTGGATAGTCCCGAAATAACGATATATATAGATAGTACTGTGGAGAATGTTGAAGGAAATCAAGAAGGATCTATGAAAGGATATAATCCTAATAAACACTGTAATAAATGCTATAACGTTTTGATGTCCTTTTGTTCTGAGCTCAAATACTTTGTGACAGGATTTCAAAGATCCGGTAATACATATGCCTCAAATGGAACGGCAGAAATCATAAAACCAGCTACATGGAGTCAAGAAAGAAGAAAGCTTACCCAAAAGTGATTCAAGAAAAAATGTTTGAGTATGAAGAATGTGACCATGATTTTTACGTAACCAACATGGATATTAATTCCCATGAAGCAGTAAATTTCTATAAAAAAAGAGGTACGTGTGAAAAGAAAGGATACAATTTACATGTTACGTAACCAACACTTCCATTTACTAATAATACTTTCATAATTTTATTCCTCCATTTGCTAATAATATTTTCACAGTTTACATCTTAAACTTAAACACTTTTGGGAGTAATTTGTTATATGTATACCCTATCACTTGGAGTCCACTCCAAGTCAAGTATTTTTAAGATATTATTTAAAGAAAATACATCCCCAAGGAAATCATATTATCCTTGGGGATGTATGCTTATTTTTATTTCTATCACGCTTCTCCTGTTTTTGTTGCACTAACTTTTTATATAAAATTCTTTTTCTTCTATGCTTTTAGTTTTTTATACTATATGAATATTATTAGTCCAACTAATTTCTTTTAAAGACATTATTTCTTTTTCTGTTAAATAATTTTTTGCAATTGTTATATCCATTTTTCTAACTTTATTACCGTTCCAAGTTGTAAGCCCCATATTATCTTTATTATAATCTACTCTTTCTGCAATAAGTTCTGCTGCAGTGTGACCATGTATTGCAAAATGTAATTTATTTTGAACAGTTGCAAAAAACTGTTTAGCCATTTCTGTCTTAGGATTATAATCTACTGATAATGCATATATATCTGTAATTTTTTTATAAGATCTCTTTTCAGAAGCCCTTATATCTCTAATACGTTCTAGTAATTCATCAAAATAATCTTCGCCTAAATTTTTCACTTCTTTCAATCGTTCATCATTCATTGTGAATCCTTTTACTAGATATTCATTAAGTCTTTCTGTTGCCCAACGTCTAAATTGTGTACCTCTATGTGAACGAACTCTATAACCTATGGATATTATCATCTCAAGGTTATAAAATGATACTTCACGTTCAACCCTTCTATTTCCTTCATTTTGAACTATCCGGCTTTTCCGGTTAGTTATACTTTCTTCTAATTCACCTTCATTATAAATGTTTATTATATGATCATTAATTGTTCTTACATTTTTTTGATATAACTCCGCTATTGCTTTCTGAGTCATCCAAACTGTTTCATTTTCTACTTTTCATTTTTAAATAGCTCCTTTGACTTTATAGTAAAAATTATATCTTAATATTAAAAACTTGTGTACTTTATTTAAAAGTACAGCCTAGGTATTCATTATCTTAATAATTTTATTCTAGTATGGTGGATAATAATTATAACATTCCTTGTAAACCTTTATATTCCCTATAAATTGTTATATGTTTTTATTTTTAAATGCTTTTATTGTAAAACACTTAAGCATATAACTTTAAAAAAAACTTAAATTCTTAAATTCTTAAATTCTTAAATTCTTAAATTCTTAAATTCTTAAATTCTTAAATTCTTAAATTCTTAAATTCTTAAATTCTTAAATTCTTAAATTCTTAAATTCTTAAATTCTTAGTATTATAAATCGCTTACATGCTAGGTTCAACTATAATATTATATAATTTTCAACTAAAAATAAGAGAGCTAACCACGTAGTAATTCTGATTTTCTAATAGCTTTATTTCAAACATGCAAATTTAAAATTAAATTTACACTCCGTGTAAATAAAGCCAGGAAATCTAATCATTTTCTGATTAAAAATTCCTGACTTTTAACATGAGTTTTTTAGTGGTGTACACCAATTATATAATTATCAACAAATAATATTTTACACTTCAAACAATTCTATATCTTTTAAACATATAGTCAAGTTGTTAAATATGTTTACTTTTACTTCATCTTCAAAAGAGAAATTAATTTCTTTATTTTCAAAATAAACTTTAATAGTTTTATCCAAATAATTTACTATCCAATACTCTTTAACACCTTTGTCTAAATATAATTCTTTTTTTATGGTATTCTCCATTTTGATTGAACTTGGACTAACTATTTCGCATATAAAATCTAGTATGCATACTATATTATTTCCCACGAGTTCAAATTTATTATCACATATTACAAACAAATCTGGAACAATAGGCTTTTTTAAATCAGCAATATTTATTGGCTCATTAGGATTGGCTAAACACAAATCGGTTTTATCTGAAAATACCTTGCAACTTTTTCCTTTTAAATAATTATAGAAATCATTAAAAAGTTCACTATATACAATACCATGATTTGGATGTGGCGATGGACTTATATACTTTACATCATTTATCCATTCTACAGTCATATTTTCATAATAACAATTTAAATTAGACATTATAAGCACCTATTCCTTTTTTCATTTCGAACCTACTCTTCCTAAAAAAATCTGGTGTTATTTTATTTTCTTCTCTAAGTAACTTTAAATCATTTACTATTGTTTCTTCTGCCTCTTTAAATATAGCTTACATCATTGAACCAATTCCCTCTCTTAAAGTTCTTACACTTCATCTTTCAGTATTACAAATGGTTGCATAGAACTCTCTTTTTAAATTATCTTCCAATGATATAAGTTCCTTGATATGAGACCATGTTAATTGTTGCGACAGTGTAGCGACAATTTCCTCTGTTGAAAATGCTTCATAAAATCAAACCATTCTAAACAGATTACTTCTGCTATATCCATTTCCATAGTTACCTGTTAGTTCTTTACTTAAATTGTCTATTATCTTCTTTCCGTAATCAGCTCTTTCTTTTTTTATAATATCTTCTTTTATTGTTCTTCCAATATTCCAATATAAATTTATAAGTTCAGTATTAACAGACCTATAAACTTTTTCCTTAGTACCATCTATTAAACCAGCTATTTCATTTCAACCTTTCTTATATTCTTATATTCTAAGTTCAACTATATTTTAATAACTTTCCACTAAAAATAAGAGAGAAAGTCAGGTAGTAATCCTGATTTTCTCTCTATCTTTTAATAATCTTATTCTAAATCTATAAAACTTTTATGGTTAAATATTCATATTACTCCACAGTAACAGACTTGGCTAAATTTCTAGGCTTATCAATATCGCAGCCCTTAGCCTTAGCAACATAATATGAGAATAATTGAAGCACTGCAACTCCAAGTACTGGTGCAAATATATCTATAGTTCTTGGAATATAGATAACTTGGTCCAGAACTTCTTCTAATCCCTTTGTTCCTTCGTAGCAAATTCCAATAACTTTTGCTCCTCTAGCTTTAACTTCAACTATATTACTCACCATTTTTTCTTTTAAAGCTTCTTGAGTTAATAAAGTTACAACCTTTGTTCCTTCTTCAATTAACGCTATAGGACCATGCTTTAACTCTCCACCTGCATATGCATCTGAATGGATATATGATATTTCTTTAAGCTTAAGTGAACCTTCTAATGCTAATGCATAATCTAATCCTCTACCTAAATAGTACATATCCTTTTCTTCAGCTACACCTTCAGCTATCTTCTTTATTATTTCCTTATCTTCTAAAATTAATTCTACCTTTTCTGGTAAGTTTAATAACTCTTCTTTTAATTTATTTAATCTATCACTCTTTAGTTTACCTAAAATTTTGGCAAACGTCATCGCCATCATATACATTCCAATAATTTGAGTTGTATAAGCTTTTGTTGAAGCAACAGATATTTCTGGTCCTGCTAATGTGTATAATACGTGGTCTGCTTCTCTTGAAACTGAACTTCCTACTACATTTGTTAATGCAATAATTGTAGCACCGATATTCTTACTATTTCTAAGTGCTGCTAAAGTATCTGCTGTTTCTCCTGATTGACTTATTACAATAACTAAAGACTTATCTGTAACTAATGGATTTCTATATCTAAATTCTGATGCAATATCTACTTCAACAGGTATTCTTGCAAGTGATTCTATTAAATTCTTCCCTACAAGTCCAGCATGATATGCAGTACCACAAGCTACTATAAATATTCTATCAGTATTTTGAAGATCTTCTTTAGTAATCTTTAATTCATTTAACAATATTTCATTCTCCATGGAAACTCTTCCAGCCATAGTATCTCTTATAGCTCTTGGTTGTTCATGAATTTCTTTTAACATGAAATCTTCAAATCCACCTTTTTCAGCAGCATCTTCGCTCCATGTTACATGATATATTTCTTTTTGAATTTCTTGTCCATCTTGACCATAAAGCTTAACTCCATCTTTTGTAAGAACAGCTATTTCGTGATCTTCTAAAAGATATACATCTCTTGTATAACTTAATACTGCTGGAATATCTGATGCTATAAACCATTCATCTTTTCCAAGTCCAACTATTAATGGACATTCTTTTCTTACAGCAATAAGCTTGTCCGGTTCATCTTTACAAACAACCCCTAAAGCATAACTTCCTTCAAGCCTCTTAAGAGCTTTTCTAACTGCTTCAAATAAATCACCCTTATAATAATAATCAATTAAGTTTGGAATTACTTCTGTATCAGTTTCTGATTTAAAAGTATACCCTTCTCCCTTAAGCCATGTTCTTAAAGTCAAATAGTTCTCAATAATACCATTTTGAACTACAGCAATTGTTTCTTTACTATTTAAATGTGGATGAGAATTCACATCAGATGGTGCTCCATGAGTTGCCCATCTAGTATGACCTATTCCTATATTTCCTTCAACAGGATTTTCCTTTATATCATTAGCTAAATTAGCTAAACGTCCCTTAAACTTTCTTACTTCAATGTTTCCATTATTAAGAACAGCAACTCCAGCTGAATCGTATCCTCTATATTCTAACTTTGACAACCCATTAATCAAAAATGATGTTGCTCTTCCACTTCCTAAATATCCAACTATTCCGCACATATTTATTCTTCCTTCCGTCTCTTTAAGCTTACTCTTAACTAACTAATTTGAGTAAGTCTTTTAATATTTGATTTTGTCTAAGTTTTAAAGCTTTGTACTAGCAATAATAAAGTTTTCAGTGCATATCTTATTATATGAACCATTTGCTAATAAAGAGCTCACTAAAAAAGGGCATAATAATCCTAGTACCCTAAAAGCCTTAAACTTTAGAAGGTTTTAACACCAAACTGGATTTGTACTTCAAATTGCTTTAAAGTTTTGCCAGTTGTTAACGGTAGTGCTGCAGCATCTTAAATAAAATAATAAGATGCTTTACCGTGGGGCACCCGCCGAAGTTTCGATAACTCCCCAACCTCGTCAACTTGCTTTCGCAAGTTCTGGCGCTTAATTTTAAATTAAAAATATCTTTCTATACTATCCCACCTTTCAATTTTTATTTCATACCCTTGCCTATATTCTATCATATAAATATATTTTGTCTATAATATATAATATGGCTTTCATCCTAATATTCCACATTTTTATTTTTGTTCATTTTTAGTACTTTAATCTGGACATAAATATAAGTATGAAATTAATGCTACATCTTAATCTTAAATCATTAATTTCATACCTATTTAAACTATCTATTGTTAGCTTTTAATACTTTAGATGTCCTATGTTCTTGCTTATCCTAAATTACTATCATCACTTATATTTTATTAACTATTTGCTGACCCTCACTACTTGACCCAAGGCTTTTGTATTGTCTCTTTGAAAGTATTATAAGTATCTATATCAGTTCTTAATTGAATATCTAAATCTTCACTACCTTGATCATCTACAATTAACTTAGTATACTCTGATTTAGTCATCATTCCTAAATCATATTTAAGCTTTGCATTACTAAGTTTTTTATTGTTTAATTCTATCTTTCCCTTTAAATACTCAATATCCGCTTCTTTAGAAAGAATGTTTGTATATAATTGTTTTAAATTATCTTTTAATTGCTTTTTATTTATTTCTAAAGCAGTTTGATTTCCAGAAATAGCTAACCTAGTAGTTAAATATGATATACGATCAGATAACTTATTTGTATATGCATTTTTAGCAACTTGATAGTCACTAAGAGCTTTCTGATACTGTGTATACTGATCAACAGTTGCACCACTAGCTAATACAGGTGCTTGAGTAGTATCTGATGTAGTTTTTGCAGTTTTCACATCATCTTCTGATACTTGATGATCTTTATCATCGTAATAATCTTTATTTAGCTTTAATAAGTCTATGTTTAATTTTAAATAATTATCTATAATATTGTCTAGATAATCATCTACAGAACCCTCTATTTTAAATTTTTCATACTTAATGTCTTGTTCCAATGTAAATTTAGTTACATCTTTACCCGTTAATACTTTAAAGCTATCTTGTGCATCCTTTAGTTGATTTACGCTTAATTTTTGTTGATTTTGCAAGTTTTGTATTTGAAGCTCAGTATCACCTAACTCACCTGTTGTACTAATTCCTAAGTTTTTCTTTAACTTTGCATCGTTAAGTTCTTTATTTTTAACTTCTAATAATTTTATCGTTTTAGCTATCTTCATTTGTTTAGTAACTATATCATTATACGCTTTAGTAGTTTTTTGTATTAAATTATCTTCATCAAAATCCCTTTGTTGTTTTGCTTGTTTTAATTTGTTATCACGAGTATCCTTATTAAGATCTTCTTCATCCCCACCAACGTTTCTAGCATCATCAAGATCTTCATTAGTATCATTTATTTTGTTTTGATAACTTATTGTCTTATCATCAAGTGCTAATGTATCACTATTGCTAGCAGCAGCCGTTATAGCATCATCTAAAGTAAAAACTGATTTTCCATTTGTTTGTGCTTGTACACTTGTGCTTATACTTGCATTTTGTGTAGTAGTATCTGCTGCAAATACTGGTATAGCACTTCCACTCATAATACTTACTCCAATTGCAACTGCCACTAATTTATTTATATTCTTTCTCATGGTTTCACCTCTTCATTAAATTATATCTTATTATTAAATACATTTCTTCTCCTAATTAAAGGGCCTATTTCGAATTAACCTTAATTGATATAATTATACCTCATATTAATTATATTTCAAAATAGTTCCTTTTAATTCAACACTTTATTTCCTTAAATCTATTTTTTTAAGTCTATATTCCTATCTTTATCTATAACTTTAGGTTCTATATCATTGTTTGTAAACTTACTAAACTTAGGTCTTATCTTTTCTTCTTTAAATTGTTCATACTTCTCTGATATCTTCCCTGTTACTTTGTGAATTTTATTAGTAAATTTCTTTTCTAAATTATCAAAAATTACATAGATGACTGGAATTAATACCAATGTAACTAATGTTGAAACACTAAGTCCCCCTATGATTATTACCCCTAGAGATTGCATCATTTCTCCGCCTTCTTCTAAAGCTAATGCTGTTGGTAACATACCAAATGCCGCTGTTAAAACTGTCATTATAACTGGTCTTAATCTTGCTGCTGAACCTTTTGAAACTATTTCTTCTATGCTTAACTTTCCTTCCATGGATTTTCTTAATTGCTCAATATAATCAATTAATACTATACCATGGTTAACAACAATACCTACTAGCATAATTGCACCTAACATTCCTACTATACTGATTTTTATCCTCGTTATTAATAATATAGCAACAACACCAACAAAGGCAAATGGTATACAAGTCATTATAATAAATGGCTTACTAAAGGATTCAAATTCTGCTACCATTACCATATATACTAATATTACTGCTATTCCCATTGCATAAACAAGTCCCATCATAGACTCTTGCATGTTCTTTGCATCACCACTAGTACTTGCTTCATAATCCTTTGGTAAATTCATTTCTTTTATTGCAGCAGTTGCTTGTTTTGTTGCTGTTCCTGTATCCACTCCCTTAAGACCAGCTGTAATACTTACAGAATAATCTCCATCTGTTCTATTAATCTGTTTTAATCCCTCAGCCATTTTTATATCTGCTATCTGTCCTAATGGGATTTCCTCTCCTGCCTTTGACATTACTTTTATTTGTTTTATATCCTCTAAATTATCAATACTATTTCCTTGGAATTTTAAGTTAACATCTACTTCATAATCATTTATCTTAGCTGTTGTTACTGAATCTCCAACTACAGCTGTATGCAATATTGAAGCAATTGATGAAACATTAATCCCATATTTATTTGCTTTTTGCTTATTTATTATAAATTGTGCTTCCTGAGATGTATCAGCAATAGATGTCTCTATATTTTTAAATCCATCTATAGTGCTAAACTTATCTCCAATTTGTTTTGCTAATACCTCTAACGTATCCATATCTGGACCCTTTAATTGCATAGCAAAATCAGAACTACTACCTTCACCAGTTGAACTACTGTCTAATGCAACTTTTATTTTACAATCTGGGACAGTATTCATTCTCTCCGTTATTTCCTTTTCCACTTCATCAGTAGATTTCTTTCGTTTTTCTTTTGGAACCAATTCTATCTTTATATCTGAACTATTACTACTACCGGAGGTTTTTAATGTTGTTATTGTTGTTTTTATTTCTGGAATATCAGAAATCTTCTGTTCTGCCATAGAAACATAATAATCACTTGGCTTCAATGCTAAACCTTCTGGTACTTCTATTTTTATACTTATTTTCCCTTTATCTGATGCTGGCATAAATTCCATTTTTAAAAATGTAGCTCCAAATATAGCAATAACAAATAATGCTGTACTTAATAATACAACTATACTTTTATGTTTTAATGAAACATTTATTAATTTCATATAAACTTCACTTATCTTATCAAATATAGGTGAAGGCTTTTCTTTCATTTTTGCAGCATTTTTCCCACCACTCAATTTATTAAACATACTAGGCACAAGTGTAAGTGCTACCAGTAATGATATTGTTAATGCTGCAATAATTGTTTTAGATAATGATTGAAATATTATTTTAGTAAGACCATCAGTAAACAATATAGGTAAAAATACGCATATTATTGTAAGTGTTGATCCTGTAATAGCACTAGTTACTGTTTGCGTTCCTTGCAGTGCAGCTTCTTCATTAGTAAAATTCTTATTATTCTTATACTTAAATATATTTTCTATGACAACAATTGAATTATCTACAACAAGCCCAACTGATATTACCAGTGAACTTAATGTAAGCATATTTAGCGTTTCACCAGTAAAATACAGAAATGCTATTGTACCTACTATAGATGTAGGTATTGCTAATGCTACAGCAAATGATGCTCTAAAACTCTTTAAAAATGCTAAAATTATAATAAATGAAATAAGAGAACTTATAAAGATTTCTGAAATTACATTATTAACAGAAGTTTTAATATATTCACTTGTATCACTAACAACCTTAGTATCATATTTCGAATTGTTCTTACTAAGCTCATCTACTGCTTTATTAACTCCTTCCATAACCTTTATGGTATTAGCATCTTGTTGCTTCTTAACATCTATTATTAAACTTTCTTCACCATTGTATCTATATACATCTTTTTTCTCTACAGTACCATATTCTACATTACAAATTTCATCTAATCTAACAGACTGTCCTTTATTAGTAGAAATTTGAATTTGTTTTATATCATCCAATGAATTTAATTGATCCATTCCTCTTAAAACAATTTTATCGTCACCTTCAACAATAGAACCATATGGGAATGTTTTATTAGTAGCTTGGACTGCACTTTTAATAGTCGATATACTGACATTATAACTAGATAATACAGCTGGATCAGCTGTTATATTAACTTGTGATTTTTCTCCTCCAACAATGTCAGCTTCTGTAACACCATCTACAGTTTTAATTTTTGTTTGTACAACATCCTCTGCATATTTCATTAGGTCATCCTTATTCTTACCACCTGAAATAACAAGTCTTCCTATAGCACTTGCATTCATTACATCCATTTTAATAACTGCTGGTGCTTCTGCCTCACTAGGTAATTCACTTTTAACTTCATCTACTTTAGATTTAACATCATTTATTACAGTATTTATATCAGTTCCATATTCAAATTGTATTACGACAACTGAAACACTTTCCCTTGAATAAGTCCCTGTCTCTTTAACCTTAGAAACAGCTGAAACTTTTTCTTCTATCTTTTCACTTATTTGTTTATCAATATCCTCAGGCCCTGCACCCTGCCATACAGTTTGAATTGATAAAACAGGAATTTCCATCTTTGGCATTGTATCTGCAGTCATTTTTGAATATCCAATAAAACCAAACATGATTAATACTACGAAAGCCATAACTATCATAAGAGGACGTCTAATGGAAGTTTTCGTTAAACTCATAATACTAATCCTCCTTTACTACTGGGAATATGCTAGTTCCATCAGAAATTAGATTTAATCCTCCAATAACAACTGTATCATCTTTACTTATTCCACTTTTGATTTCCATTGTAGTAGATGTTACAATGCCTGTTGTAATCTCTGTTTTAACCGCTTTATTATCCGAATTATTTATGTATACATATTTTTTGCCATCATCTTCAAAAACAGCCTTTTTAGGAACTGTTATTGTTTGCTCGTTTTTTTCTATACTTACTTCAACATCTGCTGATATTCCAGCCTTAAAATCCCCTTGTGAATTATCTACCAGCACTTCAACATCATATAGTGATGTTGTTGTATTAGCTACTGTGGGCACATATCTTACTGTACCCTTAATCACTTTATTATTCATTGTTACATCAACTTCTTGTAATGCTGTAAATTTAGGTAAATCAGATTGAGTCACCATTAAATCTATTTGCAAAGTATTTGGAGTAGAAATAACAAATGCTGGTTTTTGCTGACTTGCCATCTCATTAACATTAAAATTCTTAGCTGTTATGATTCCATCTGTCGGTGAAGTTAAAATAAGTTTATTTAAATTACTAGCAGCTATATCGTAAGAAACTTGTGCTTGATTAAGTTGTTTTTCTGCTAATTCCTTTAATTCAGGAATACTTTTACCATTTGAAGTATCATAAGATTTTTGTGCCATATCTAAATTTTGTTTAGCTTGGTTTAACCCTACTTCGGATTTTTTATATGCATCTTCACTTATGGCCTCTGCTTGATAAAGTTGAATATTAAGGTCATGACTTCTCTTAACTTCGTCATAAGACGTTTGAGCTAATTTCAGAGCATTATTCAATGAATTTTGTTGACTTTCTATACTTCCATCTGTTGTATTTGTATAACTTGCTTTTGCAATTTCTAAGGCTGCTGCTGCTTGTTTTACACTATTTTGTGCATCATCACCTTTAATTGTCAAAAGCTTGTCTCCTTTTTTTACTTCTTGACCTAGAGTTACATATATTTCTTGAATTGTTCCACCCATCTCTACTGTAACAGATGTTTCTTCCTTAACTTTAGTTGTTCCCGTAAATGTATTTGTATTTTTTATAGCTCCACCCTTAGCCATTTGTACTGATACAGCTATTGGTTTTTCTACTTCTTTTGGTACTTCTCCACATCCTACTAGTCCTAATGAACTAATTAATAAAAATAATGCTAAATATTTTTTCATGTTTTCCTCCCCAATTTCAAATCATCTCTTTTTAAATTTCTAATATTTTTCTATATTTCTTTAATTTCTACGTTAAAACGTTTATTGGCATAAAGTGAATTAAAATTATGTTTTTAATATTTATTTTAAAATGTATTTTGTATTTTACACTTTTAATAATAAAGGCCACATCTTATTTTTTCCTTAACTAAAACTTAATTCAAGCTTATATTTTTCCACCCACCTAATTTATTAATAATTAGATATAATACCAATACATTCTATTCATAATATTGATTATAAATTTATAACTATTATAAGTCAATAACTTTTCCCCTTGTTTTCAAATTATTAATAGTTTATAATTTAGTCATATTATCATAGGAAGGATTTGTTTTAATATGGATAAAGATAATTTATTTAAAGTCGCGGATTCCTTAGTAAACTTTTTATGGATTATTCAAAATAATGTACTTAGAGAAAATGATATAGCTAAAAGTTTTCATTCACCAATGAAAAAAATGGAAAATTGTATTTCAGAATGTTCTATTCCCCCTTCACATGTTAGGGTTATTTTTTATCTTGCTGACTCCAATTCATCTCCAATTTCACAAATAGCAGATAATCTAAATATATCAAAATCCAATATGACTCCTATTATAGATAATTTGATTTCTTATGGATTAGTTGATAGATATCCAGACTCCAAAGACAGAAGAATTCTTAGAGTAGAATTAACTACAAAAGCTCGTACATTATTGGATGCTTTTCGTGTTGCTATTTGTAATTCATTTGTTGAAAAAATATCACCACTTTCTGATGATGAAGTAACTATGTTAAGTGATTCTATATCAAACTTAATAACTATATTAAAAAAATTAAATTAAGGCACATGAAAATAAATAACAAGTCCAAAACTGCCATGAATATTTTTCATCAGGCAAGGAAGTAAAGTGCCATCATAGTGGGCCTATTATGGTATTTTACTGATGCAGGATGATGGAAAATGGGCACATTAGAAAAGAGTAGCTGTGCTACAATACGGAACTTTTCTGGCAGATGGACTTGTTGTTTTTTTGATTGTGCCTAATACATGTACTACAATAACTATTACACTAAAAAAGAGAAAATGTTTCAAATAAAAAATTAAATGGTGTGTTTAGTCCTTGAACTTTAGATAATTTATCTTTAGATAAAAAAAAATCAGAGAAAGTTATTTATATATTAACTTTCTCTGATTCCTTTATTTAGGCTAATTCAAAATGATAGAAATAAATGTCTTATTTTTCAATCGCTTCTTTAAATGATTCTATTAAATCCTCTATATCCTCAAGACCTACCGATACTCTTATTAATGTATCTGTAATTCCAAGTTGTTCTCTTTCTTCTTTTGGAATTGATGCATGACTCATTTTAGCTGGATATGAAACTATAGTTTCGACACTACCTAAGCTTACTGCCACTGCTACATTTTTTACACTGTTCAAGAAAATTGTAGTTCTTTCTAAAGTCTTAAACTTAAAGGATAAAACTGCACCTGCACCATCTGCTTGTTCTAAATGCACTTCTCTTCCTTCCATTGATTGTAGTCCAAGGTAATAAACTTTCTCAACTTCTTCTCTTGATTCAAGCCACTGTGCCAACTTTTGAGCACTTTTTTGCATTACATCTAATCTAATTTTTAAAGTTTTAATTCCTCTAATCAAAAGCCATGAATCTTGCGGTCCAAGTACAGCTCCAAAGGTATTTTGTATTTGATAAACCCTATCCCCAAGTTCCTTTGTCTTAGTTACAACAAGTCCAGCCAACACATCGCTATGTCCCCCTAAGAATTTAGTTGCACTATGAACTACTATATCTGCACCAAGTTCTAATGGTCTTTGTAGATATGGTGACATAAATGAGTTATCTACTATTGTAATTACTCCATTTTCCTTAGCTATTTTACTAGCAGCTCTTAAATCTGTGACCTTTAATAATGGGTTTGAAGGAGTTTCTAAATAAAGTCCCTTTGTATTTTCCTTGAAAGCATTTTTTATTTCTTCAATATTGGTTGCATCTACAAAGGTAAATTCAATATTAAATCTTGAAAATAATTTTGTTGCGGCCCTATATGCTCCACCATATACATCACCACAAATTACAATGTTATCCCCTGCTGAAAATATTGATAATACAGAACAAATAGCCGCCATACCTGAAGCAAATGCAAAACCACATTCTCCACCTTCAAGTTCTGCTATTAACTTTTCTACTACTTCTCTAGTTGGATTTCCTGATCTTGAATAATCATATTTACCAAAATTATTTATATCAAATTGATGAAATGTTGATGTTTGATATATTGGAGTACTTACCGAACCTGTTGTAGGATCTAGTTCCCCGCTTGCATGTATTAATTTAGTTCCAAAATTCATAATTTACACCCCTCTTTATTCAATTAACAATTTGTAATTAACAGTTAACAATTAATGATGAATTTACTGCGTAAATTCTTTTAAAATATATTTTATTTTTGAAAAGCCGTTGGCTTTTCCACCAAAACTCTTAACTCTTAACTGAATTAATCGCATTTTCCAAGTCTTTTATTAAGTCATCTATATTTTCTATACCAACTGATAGTCTAAGTAAATATTCATCTACTCCTAATCTCTTCTTAATATCTTCTGGAATTTCTGAGTGAGTTTGAGTTATTGGATATGTTATTAATGTTTCTACTCCACCTAAACTTTCTGCAAATCTTATTACTTTAACACTTTCTAAAATTTTAGGTACTATTTTTTTATCCTTAACTCTGAAAGATAATGTTGCCCCAAAACCTGTTGATTGTTTTTTATTCAATTCATAGCCTTCAAAGTTTTCTAATCCTACATAATAAACTTTCTCTATGTTAGAATTACTTTCTAAAAATTTTGCTATTTTTATTGAATTTTCTTGTGCTCTATCTAATCTAATATGTAATGTTTTAATTCCTCTTAAAATTAACCATGAATCAAACGGAGATAATGTTGCCCCAGTAGACATATGAATTCGTCTTAATCTTTGTAAAATCTGTTCATCATTTCCTACTATAAATCCAGCTAATAAATCATGATGCCCACCTAAAAATTTAGTTCCACTATGAATTACCAAATCAGCACCTAATTCTAATGGTTTTTGATAATAAGGTGTCAAAAAAGTATTATCTACAATTACTAGCAACTTATTTTCCTTTGCTATTTTTGCTACTGCTCTTATATCAGTTACCTTCATCATTGGATTAGAAGGTGTCTCTATGAATATAGCTTTTGTATTTTCATTTATAGCAGCTGTTATATTTTTAGTATTTGTTGTATCAACAAATATAGCTTGTAACCCAAAATCTTTATAAGTTTCTTCGAATAATCTGTATGTCCCTCCATACAAATCGTCAGATAAAATTATATTGTCTCCACTTTTAAATAGATGTATACAGGCAGTAATTGCTGAAACTCCCGAAGAAAACCCTATTGCTTCTTTTCCGCCTTCTAAAACAGCTAATGTTTTTTCAGCTTCTTCCCTTGTTGGATTTTGAGCCCTAGAATAATCATATCCTGTACTATTATTAAGTCCATGATGCTTAAATGTAGCTGATTGGTATATTGGAAAACTTATTGCACCTGTAGCTTTATCTCCACCTGATACTCCACTAACTGCAATTGTTTCAAAAGATTTTTTTAAAGTCATTTTTTTGCCTCCCTCTTATTTTTTGCTTAATGCTTAATTTGTTACTTTTAATACATTTTAATACCTTAGAAAAAAATATTAAAAAAAGCCACTTCTAAAATAAGAAGTGACTCTATCGTCATAACATAAGTTCTAATAAACTTAATTTTCCTCTCATTTTTCAAGATATTCTCTTGCAGGATTTAGCACCAACGAAAAAATTCACATGAAATTTTTTTCAGGTTGCCGGGTTTCAAAGGGCCAGTCCCTCCACCACTCTTAATAAGATTAGCTTATTTAAATATTTAATTTAATAATATTAATTATACATGGTTAAAATCTCTTGTCAATAAATATTAGTAACTTTATCAACTTTCTATGTGATTAAAATAATAAAAGAAGTATTTAAGCTTATAAAAAATATTTTATTATAAATAAAATGATTAACTTAGAATAATTTTCAAACTCCTTCTAAGCTAATCATCTTCTTATTTCATATTATTTATTTTTATTAGACGCTTCAAAAAAATATATATGAATCTTAAATCTATTATTTTCTTTTATGTGACTATTCATACCTTAAAGCTTCAATTGGATCAAGGCTTGCTGCCTTTTTAGCTGGATAATATCCAAAAAATACTCCAATTGCCATTGAGAAAGTAAAGCTTATTATAATTGTTGGAATGGATATTGATATAGGTGACTTTAATACTATACATGCTATTATGCCCATTCCTATTCCAAGTACTATACCTATTGTTCCTCCAATTGAACATATTATAACTGATTCAATTATAAATTGCATTTTTATATGACTGCTTTTAGCTCCAAGAGCTTTTCTTGTACCAATTTCCCTTGTTCTTTCTGTAACAGATACAAGCATTATATTCATTACTCCTATTCCACCTACAAGTAATGATATGGCTGCAATTACAGATATACCCATTGAAATCTTACCAAGGACTGATGTAATAGATTCTGCTTGATTCTTAAGATTGGAAACTTCAAGTTCCCAATTTTTATTATTCTTGTATAACTTTTCTGTATACTTTTTTACATCTTTAACAAGCTTATCTTGATCAGTAGTCGTACTAGGTTTAATCATAAAATAAGAATAATTTTTATTTTTTTTATCTACTTTTGCTGTTGTTATTGGAATATATATATTAGTTTGTATATCTTTTTCTTTTGCTGTATTGCCTCCACCTTCTAGAAATGAAGGTGCTTCATATTTATATACCCCTGCAATAATATATGTCTCAATATTATCTTCTATATAAACTTTAATCTCTTTACCTATAGGGTCAGACTTTCCTTTAAAGATATTATTGACAAGTTTCTCTGAAACCACAGCTGTTTTTTTCAGACCTTTAACATCTTTACTAGAAATAAATCTTCCACTAATCATCTTTACATTATTAACATCTTTAAATCCTTCATTTACGCCTGTAGTTGTTATATTCGCATATAAATAACCATCCTTAACTTTCCCGTTGCCCTGTTGTGATGATATACTTAGGCTGCTAATTCTATCTGAAAATGCGTCCTGAATTGAATTTATTTGATCCAATGTCATAAGATCACTATCTTCTGGCTCCTTACGTGATCGTCCTCCTTCAGAACCTTCTTCACTTCTTTCCCTTATATAAACTTGCATATTATTAGCACCCATTTTATCTAATTCACCTGTAAATGCTGATGTAATTGCACTTCCTATAGAAACAATTCCTATAACAGATGATATTCCTATTATAATTCCAAGCATAGTTAAGAGTGAACGCATTTTACTTGATCGTATACCTGCTATTGCAAGTAATATATTTTCTTTTATAAACATATTTTTTCACCAACTGGAAATTTTCTAACGTATTTACTGTTATATTGTTCTGATACTATCTTTCCATCCTTTAATGTTATAATTCGTTCAGTTTCCGCTGCAAGTTCCTGATTATGAGTTATGAATACTATAGTTTTCCCTTCTAATTCATGAACCTTATGAAATAAATCCATAACTAATCTTCCTGTTGAAGAATCAAGTGCCCCTGTTGGTTCATCTGCGAGTATTATACTTGGTTCATTTGCAAGTGCACGTGCAATTGCAACTCTTTGTTTTTGTCCACCTGATAATTCATTTGGTACATGTGTCATTCTGTCTTCCATCCCAACAAGTTGTAGTAATTTTTCAGCTTTCTCTAATCTTTCTTTTCTACCCATCCCTGCATAAAGCATTGGTAACTCAACATTTTTTAGTGCAGTACTCCTAGGTATTAAATTAAAAGTTTGAAATACAAAACCTATCTTCCTATTACGTATTTCTGATAATCCATTATCCGATACTTCTTCCACATTAGATTCATCTAAAATATACGTTCCTGAAGTCTGCCTATCAAGAGCTCCTATAATATTCATTAATGTACTTTTCCCAGAACCAGATGCTCCTACAATAGCTACAAACTCACCTTCTTTTATTGTTATATCAATATTCTTCAAAATATTTAATTGATTGGGAGTTCCTATATAAAAGCTTTTAACGATATTTTTCATCTCTATTATATTCCGTTTCAAAAAACTCACCCCTCATTTATTTGAATCTTATCTCCAACTTTAGAAGTTAAAGGATCATCAATTATAATAATTCCATCTGTAATTCCTTCACCTGAAATCTCTACATTAAAGTCAGATTCTAGTCCTGTTTCTATTGGTAATTCTTTAATTATATATTCATTTATCTTTTCGCCACTTTTTTCTGCTACATATATACTTTTACCATTTTCATTTTGAACTATGGAATCTGATGCAATTGTATAAATATCTGATTTTTCGTTTAAAATAACATTTACTCTTGCACTCATTCCAGGTTTCATATTTTCATTTATATCATTAATTTTAATTTTTGTTTCAAAACCAGTATCACTGCTACTGCTAGTTGATTGACTATCAGCTTTTATTGGAGTTGATCCTCCTTTTTTTGCTGATGGACTAACGCTTACAATTTCACCTGCAATAACAAGTTCACCTGTTGTATCTGTTTTTATTTCTGTTCTTTGCCCTACTTTAACGTTAGCTATATCTACTTCTTTAATTGATGTTTTTATTTCCATATCATCTAAATTTTCAACTTCAAATAAAGTTCCTGTTCCTGGATTTCCCACAACAGCATTTACTACTGTAATAGTTCCATCAATAGGTGTTTTAACTTCACACTTTTCTAATTCACTTTGTTGCTTTTCAAGAGTAATTCTTTGACTCTTATTATTATAAGCTGTTTCTGCTGCTTCATAAGTGCTTTTTGCTGTATCTAAATCTTGTGATGCTCTAACTTTTACATTTTCTATTGCAACTCCTGCTTTATCATAATCTGATTGTGCATTAGAATATTCTATTTCACTCTTATTTAAATCATTCTTTGTAAGTGCATCTGCATCATATAATGCTTTATTATTTTCATGTGTTCTTTTCTTATCAGCTAAATTAAGCTTTGCTGATTTTAAAGCTTCTTCTGCATTTCTGATTTCAGTATTCAAATTATTATCATATAAATATGAAGCATTATCGTAAGCCTTCTTTTTATTTTCAAGATCTGATTTTGCATTAGCTTCTGCTGCTACTGTAGTTGCTTCTAATTGCTTTACATCCTTTTCTAAACTATCGGAATCTAATGTTGCAAGTACATCTCCAGCCTTAACCTTATCTCCAACATGTACCTTAACTTCTTTAACAGGATTACTTAATGTACTATATACATTAGTTGTATCCTTACTATTTATTTCACCTAAAACATTAATACTATTAATTATTTTGCCTTTTGATAAAACTGTATGTTTAACTGGCAATGCTGGTTTAGGCATTATTACTTTAACTATTATAAATGCCACAATAATAACAAATATCACTCCAAATATTATTACCTTTTTACTCGGTTTCTTTTTTAATTTTAACCCCTTAAGACTTATTCCTTTGGGTTTTAATTTTTTAATATCTAACTTTGGCATTTTAAAACGTACCCCCACTATTAATAACCTTCTTTCATTTATATATAATATAAGTAGTTAACATAAAGATAATCTTCCTTTGCATCTTTGAATACATCTCCATTTAATTTATATATTTCATTACTTAACTTCCATAATAATGTTTATATATATAATTTTCCCTACAACACTTCTTAGTATATCATTTCCAATATAATATAACTCTTAATAAAACATTAATTTTTTCTTAAACAATATTATTCACTTAGATATATTGCAAAAATGATTCTTCATTTCAAATTCAAGAAATTCTGTAAAAATTTCTTCCACAATTGTTAATTGTTAATTTCAATATATATAGATTCAGTAATTTATTTTTATTTAATACAAAATTAAAAATCAGTTCTTATCTAAATTGCTATATTTGTATAGTAACTCAACTTTAATCAATGTTATATTGATAATCCTTACATTTATCTTTCAATTTTGTAACAATAGGCCACACTAAAGAAAATAGTAACCAAGATAAACCAAAGGTGACTACACCACAATTCAATTGTTAGTATAAAAAGGATTGTTTTAAAATAACTTTTAATCATTTTAAAACAATCCTTTTATATTACTCTATTTACTAATTAACTTTTTTTATATCAAAAAATTCATCTTTAATATTCCCGTTTAAGGTTGGTGATAATTCATTTAATGTTTTCAATATGTTAGTTTTATTCTCACCAGTTGCAAGCGTTGGAATATAATCATTTTTATCACTTCTTGAAGAAACCATTGCCGGAAGTACTTTATATTCAAAGTTCACCAACTTATCATCTTGCATATTTGCCTTAACCTGAAGTATAAATGTTCTTTTATCTGGAGGATTTGAATTCCCCCCAAAACAGAAATTTCCCATGGAATATGCTATAAGTTTACCTTTATAATTTTCCATACTTTGAATTACATGAGGGTGTGAGCCTATAACTGCATCTGCCCCATTATCAATAGCAAATCTAGCTAAGTTTTGTTGAACATCATAAGGTTCATATGATCTCTCTATTCCCCAATGAAAATATGGAATAACGACTTCTGCTCCTTGATTTTTTAATTCACTAATATCATTAATTATTTTTGTTTTTAATTCATTTGAATATTCCCAACCTGTATATCCTAAAAATCCGAATTTAACACCTTGTATCTCTTTTAAAATTTTATAGCCTTCTCCACATATATCAATATTATTTTCTTTCAGTGCATTAATGGTATCTTGTATCCCTTGCTTGCCATAATCATAAATATGATTATTCGATATTGTAACACCATCAATAGATCCCGTTGTAAGAATATTCACATATTCTTTTGGCCCTTTAAAGTTATAAAATATATCTCCATCTTTAGGTGCTTTAACATTTGAATCTGTAAATGTTGTTTCTAAATTTACCAAGGTATAATCATCTTTGCTAAATACGCTAGATACGTTTTGCATAAAGTAGGAATATTTTCTCCCACTATTTATGAATGCTGCTGGTAAACTACCATCATATCCGAATTTAGTATCTGTTCCTAACGTAAAATCTCCTGCAAAAGAAATCAAAATTGTCTTTTTAACGGGTTCTTTTATTATAACTTCGTCCTTTTTCTCCTCTTCAGCTATATCTTTAGTTACATCACTTATTTTACTATTAGCTTCAACCTTTTTATCCATTGGACTCTTTATATTTTTAAAATAAAATCCTACTCCACCTATAATTAATATGCTTATAATAATTGAAATTGCATTTTTCCAATAAGTCTTGTTTTCTTTAACATCTTCTTGATATTTTTTGTGATGCTTATTCCTAGAACTTCTTTTATTCATATATAGCTCCCCTAGCCTTTAGACTTTGAGTTATCCTTATACAAATAGTAACACATTATACATTTATCTTCTATAATTACATTCCAATTTTCACTAAATCTTATATACATTAATAACATCTTTAAGTTCTTCTGCAAGTGAAGTTTGTTCTCTAATTGCTTCAACAATAGTTTGAACTTGACTTGTAACTTCTTCTACACTTGTTTGTATATCTTGGGATTTACTTGAAGTTTCAACTGCATTTGAGCTCACACTATTAATACCTTCAGTTATTTGAATTATGACATTCTCAATAATCTTACTTCTACTTTGAATCTCTTCTGACATATTAGTAATTAACTTAGAATCATTTTCATAACTTGTTGCAGTTTGAATTAGAAGTTCATAATCACCATCAACATCTTTCTCTATAAAAGTCAATAACTCTTTACTATGTCCACTTAAATTATCAAATGCTCCATCTACTTCACTAATAACTTTTTTTATTTGATCAACAGTATCTTTACTTTGTTCTGCCAACTTCCTCACTTCATCAGCAACTACAGCAAATCCTTTACCTTGATCTCCAGCTCTAGCTGCCTCTATTGCTGCATTTAATGCTAATAAATTAGTTTGTTCTGAAACTCCAGATATTACATCTGCCATGATTTTAATGTCTTTTACTACTTTTCCTTGTTCAATTGCATTATTGATATTATCAATTTTTTCTGTGTAAATTCTTCTTGCATTTTTTGCTGCTGTTTGTCCCTTTTCTTTAACTTTAATAGCTTTATTTCTTATAGTTTCCGCTGATTTAATATCGGTTTGTGCTTTCTCATTTAAATTTGATACAGTAGATCTTATTTCTAAGGTTGAAGCATTAACTTCTTGTGATACTGCACTTAACTGTTCAACCTCACTTGATATAACTTCGGTAGCAGAGTTAACATCTATGATCCTACTGCTAATTGATTTAACTATTTCATTAAGATCTGCACTTGATTTTATTAATAGTTTTGAATATGTATATATATTACCTACCATTGCTCTATTGGCATTCATCGCATTATTTAAACTATCTACAACATCCCCTATTTCCTTATCATATTTTTTCCCCTCAAGCTTGGCAGTTAAATCCCCTTCTCTTAGTGAATGTGCAAGCTTGCTTAAATCCTTTAATGGATTAAGTATTCCTCTAATTATAACTACTGCTAAAACTAAGGTAATTATAAATCCGATAATTGAAACTACAATGGCTATACTTGTAAATTTACTTACTGAAGTTTCAAGTGCTGTAATAGATGCTCTCATATTTTGTTTAGTCATTGTTTGAACTGCTGCATTATTAATTATATCTTGCGTTGTTCCGAGTTCGATTATAACATTCTTCATTTGGTTTACGCAAACGCTTGCAATTGTGAGCATAAAACTCAGCACTATCATATAACTTATTATTATCTTCTTTTTAAGACTAGTACCCATTTTCTTGTTCTTATCTTTTTTTGCTGCACTTTTTTCTCTTGTTATCTTCATTATAAATCTCCTTCACCTTATTAATTTGCTATATTAATGATAATAAACTTCTTATTTTTTGTTATAATTCTGTTAAACGTTAACATAACTATAACTCACTCGTTCTTTAATTTCCATAATTAATTAAGATAATTTCCAATTGAAAAAGAGTTCTTTTAAACCTAAAGTATTTTTCAATTTTAAAAGAATCCCTTTATTTATCTTAAATTTTCAATACTATAACTTGTAAATCTATATATCAAACATTTATAAATGCACCGGCTTGCAATTTCACAAATAATTCAAATCATAATTTTATATTTGTTCTATTTAAATGATTCTCGTTTTATAAGTTTAGAGTCAATAATGTAATGATTTATTAATATTTCATTGTGTTCTAATGAATCTATTAAAATTTTTGCAGCATAATATCCAAGTTCTTTCGCATTGATGTCAACTGATGACAGTGGAGGATTTTGAAATTCAGCTAATGGGCTGTTGTTAAATCCTACAACTTCTATGTTTTTAATATTTCTTTGCTTAAGCACTTTAAGTACACCAAAAGCTAATATATCATCTTCTACTATTATGGCTGTTGGATCACTATTGTCTAATAATTTAATAGCTCCATTCATACCTTCCTGTTCGCCAAATTCACTTGTCATTATAACATTTTTATCTTGTACTAAAATACCATTAATTTCACACGCAACTTTGTATCCCTTTAATCTATCTTTTGATACATTCCACTCATTCTTTGCACCTAAAAAAGCAATATCTTTATGCCCCTTTTTTATGAACTCATTTACTAAATTATAAGTTGCTTGAAAATTATCGTTATCTACCCAAAGCATATCTTCAGATTCTTCCGGTCTTCCTATTACTACAAATGGAAATCCCCACTTTTTAAGATCTTTAATACTTTTATCGTCAGACCTTGCACGTAACAAACATACTCCATCAACTAAATTACTAGTTATAAAATTATTTATATAATCTGATTCACTTTTCTCATCTTCACTAAATGCATACATAAGATAATACTTTTTACTTTGAGCATAACCACTCATACCTTTCATAGCTTGTATAAAGAAAGGATTTGTTATTAAATCTTGTGATTCATTGGGCAGAACTACTCCTATAATTCTACTTTTACTATTTGCTAAACTTCTCGCTATTGCATTAGGCTTGTATTTAAGTTTATTGATCACTTCTCTAACCTGTTCCTTTGTCCTTTCACTTATTTGAGGACTATCCGATATAACTCTAGAAACAGTTGATGTAGAAACATTTGCTTCTTTTGCAACTTCTTTAATTGTAACTTTCATGATTTCCTCCTACCCATAGATTTATAATTATCTTTCCAAATTCTTAAAAGATAAATTCATCTAACTTTTTATAAGGATTGATTAAATCTATTGTTAACATGTTTGTTTTTATATTCTCAAATTACTAATAATTCTAATACTATCATATTTAAACTTGCGTTACAAACAGTATGTTGCATATTAAATTCTTTTAAGAAAAGCACAGAAAAATATATCTTTTTCTGTGCTTTACCATTATTATATTTTATTGTCTATCCCTTTAATCTTCTTCACTACATCTTCCATAAATTTTAGTTGTTTTATAAATTTTTTCGGCTAACTTCTCAGTGAATGCATCTTCTTTTACTCTCCAACGCCAATTCTTTCCGAGTGTAGATGGCATATTAATTCTTGCTTCATTTCCCAAATTCAAGAAATCTTGCATTTGTGCTATGGAAATATCAGCAATGCTACTCCATACGCCTCTGATAACGCCCCAATTATACCCTTCTTCTTTAGTCAAGCTTAAATATTCTATTGCTTTTTCAACCTGTTCTTTCGGAGCAGTTGTCTCCATCCATCCTCTAACAGTATCATTGTCATGAGTACCTGTGTAAACTATAAAATTTTTCTCATAATTATGAGGCAAAAATGGATTAGAACTATCTGTATCAAATCCAAATGTTAATATTTTCATACCTGGAAAACCTGTATCATCTCTAAGCTTTATAGTTTCTTCAGTTAATGTTCCTAAGTCTTCTGCAATTATATTTACATCTCCAAGTTCATCTTTGATTGCATTAAATACTTTTATTCCAGGACCTTTAACCCATTCACCATTTTCAGCAGTATCTTCGCCATAAGGAATCGACCAATATGACTCAAAGCCTTTAAAATGATCTATTCTAAGGACATCATATAAATTAAGACTTTGTCTTATACGATCAACCCACCATTTGTAATCTGTTTTCTCCATGTAGTTCCAATCATAAATTGGATTTCCCCATAGTTGACCTGTAGATGAAAATATATCTGGTGGACATCCCGCAACTTCTAGTGGCTTTAATGTCTTTTTATGAAGTAAAAATGCTTCCGGATTTCCCCATACATCAGCACTATCTTCTGCTACATATATAGGCATATCACCTATTATTTCAATACCTAAATCATTCACATATGATTTTAATGCGTTCCATTGTTTATAAAATTCATATTGTAAAAAGTTCCAGTAACTTATTTCCTCTCTTAATTCTATCTCATATCTACTCATAGCTTCTTTTTCTCTTAATCGTATATCTTCATCCCAAGTTTGCCAGCCTTTTAGGTCAAAATGACTTTTTAATGCCATATATAATGAGTAATCATCAAGCCAATATGCTTCCTTCTCTTGAAATTCTTTTAAATCTTCATTTTTTTTCAATTTAAAATTTTCATATGCTTTTCTTAGTATTTTTAATTTTTCTTTAAATATTAATCCATAATCTATATCTTCTGAATTTTTTCCGAAATTTATTGAATTATAATCTTCTTCTTTCAATAATCCGTCTTTTCTTAAAATATCAAAATCTATAAAATTAGGATTTCCAGCAAAAGCTGAAAAAGATTGATATGGTGAATCACCAAAACTTGTAGGTCCTAGCGGCAGTATTTGCCAATACTTTTGACCAGCTTTTTTCATAAAATCACCAAAATCATAAGCTTCTTTACCAAATGTTCCTATTCCATATTTTCCTGGCAAAGAAGCAATGTGCATGATAATACCACTACCTCTATTCATATCTTCCTCCCATTTTTTCCTTTTGTATTAAATTTACTATATAATATTATTTATTCATACTTTACATTAGGCAATCGCTTGCATAATGGATTATGTTTAAATTTTTACCTATGTATAAATTACATATATCATAGTTAAAAATTTAAATTATGCAATAAATTATTTTATAGAACCTTGAACAATACCTGAAATTATATGTTTTTGAACAAAGAAATAGAATATAATTATTGGAATTATTGACATAACCAATGCTGCCATTGCAAGTTCCCATTGTTTTGAAAATGCTCCAAAGAAATTATTCATAGCTAATGGTATGGTTCTCGTATTTTTATCTAATGTTAAGAAAGGTAATAAGAAGTCATTCCATATCCATATGCTATTTAATACAGCTACTGTAACAGTAGTAGGTTTTAGCAATGGCAAGACTACCTTTGTATAGGTTTGCCATTTACTACATCCATCAATAGTTGCAGCTTCTTCAACTTCTTTAGGTATACCTTTAATAAATCCATGATATAAGAATATGCTCATACTTACACCAAATCCTATATACATAAATATAAGTCCATAATGTGTTCCTATCATTTTAAATGGTCCAAGTTGAATTTTAGCCATCCACTTTACAAGTGGTATCATTACGGCTTGGAATGGTACAATCATTCCTGCTGTAAATACATAAAATAATATTTTACTTTTTTTTGTCTGATCCCTTACTAATAACCAAGCGGCCATTGAAGAGAATAGAAGTAATAATATTACACTCGCAACAGTTATTATCATAGAATTAGCAAAAGAACTTATCAAGTCCATTTTATTAGCAGCGTCTATATAGTTTTGATAATTCCATATATTTGGTAGTCCTGTGGTATTAGCAAAAATTTCTCTTCTTGTTTTAAATGAGTTTATAAACATCAAATAAAATGGTGCCATATATAGTATTAGTAATAGCCATGCAAAAACTTCTAATATTTTTAGTTTACTAGTATAACTATCCATTGTTTTTAGTTTTTTACCTGATCTACTTTGTGCTACATTGTTAATACTTTTATTTGTTTCCATTATGCTTCTACCTCCTTCTTCTTATTAAAGTAAACTTGAATTAAAGAAACAGCAGTTACAAGTATAAAGAATATAATTGCTTTTGCTTGTCCTATTCCCATATTATTTACTACAAATGCTTCTTTATAGATATTTAAAGCTAACATTTCTGTTGTTTTTGCTGGTGTTAATGAGAAGTTTAAATCGAATAACTTAAATGAGTTTGCTAAAGTTAAGAACATACAAATTGTCATTCCTTGTCTTACCATAGGTATTGTTATATGTCTAAATGTATGCCATCCATTAGCTCCATCAATATGAGCTGCTTCTATTAAATCAGCTGGAACAGTTTCAAGAGCTGCCACATATATAACCATTATATAACCTGCATATTGCCATGTTGAAACAATTAACATTGCAAACATTGCTGTAGTTGGTTCTTGTAATAGTGATGTTGCAAGCATTTTACTGCCTAAATTTTGTCCTATTCCTGTGAATACTGAATTGAACATAAATTGCCATATAAATCCTAAGATTAATCCTCCAATTAAATTTGGCATAAAGAAACCTGTTCTTAAGAAATTACTAGTCTTTAACTTTCTTGTAACAGCATATGCTAACCCAAATCCTACTAGGTTAATAGTTATTACACTTGCAATTGTATATAAAATAGTTATTTTTAAAGAATATATAAATTGTACATCATCAAAAAGACTTATATAATTACTTATTCCTACAAAATCATATTGTGGATTAGCACCATTATAATTTGTGAATGTATAATATATACCAAGTATAAATGGTATAAATACAACTATTATTATCGCAAACAAAGCTGGTCCAACATAAACCCAAAAATTTTTATTGTCTGTTGATTTTTTACTCATACAGTTACTCCTTTCCTTGTGATACTTACTATATGTATTTTAAATTAATCTTATGTTTAAAATATTCATGAGGAAGTTTTACTTTCCTCATGAATTAATTCTAATTTCTATTTTTCTCTTTTTGCATCTTGAATTGATTGTAACATATCTTTCTTAGCTTGTGCTCCCATATCAGTAGTTAGGAATTTAGAGAAAATAGGTCCTATGTTATTCATTGAGAATCCATCTGGGAAATTAGTAAATGCCCATGGAAGAGTCTTCCCAGCTTTATTATATTCGGATATTGATTTATTCAAGTCATTATCGCTTTCAGCTTTAAAGTTTGTGAATGCAGGAATCATATTCATATCTTTAACTAATGATTCTTGACCAGCTGTACTAGTAACCATCCAATCTAAGAATTCTTTAGCTTCTTTATTAACTTTAGAATCTTTATTAACTACCCAGTACATTGGAACTCCTACTGGAATAGATCCACTTACTTTTGCATCATTATTGATAGCTAATGGGACAAATCCCATATTAAATTTAGCATCTGGATTTTCTAATTTCTTTAAATCTCCAGCAACCCAGTTACCTTGTTGAATAAATGCTGTTTTTCCAAGTGCGAAGTTACCAACTTGACTACTATAATCTATAGTATCTAATGTTTTTCCGCCACTATATTTACACATTAATTCAACTAAGTTCATCCAGTCATTAAATTGCTTATTATTTACTACGTCTACTTTTTTATCAATATAATCTTTTACAAATTGTGCTGGATTATCTTGTGTTGCAAATGGTATATTGAATGTGTGATTACCAGTTACCCAAGTTTCTTTTGTTGTATAAGATAAGACATTGTCAAGTCCAAGTTCTGCTTTCTTGCTGTCTAATTTTTCAAAAGCAGCTTTTAGCTTATCAAATGTATCTATAGATTTAGGATCAATTCCAGCCTTATCTAAGATTGCTTTATTATATATTAATCCATATCCTTCTGTTGCTGCAGGCATACCATATACTTTTTTATCTATAGTTACTGTATCCAGTGTACCTTTAACAGCTTTATCTACCCAACCTTGATCGCTTAAATCATCAATTTTATGTTTCCAAACTCCATAGTCTCCAGCGCCTTGAATCATAAATACATCTGGTTCAGCATCAGCACCTTTTGCGAATTCAGCTTTTAACGATGCACCATAGTCAGCGCCTCCACCAACTGATTGAATGTCAACTTTAACGCCCTTTTCTTCTTCATACTTTTTAGCGAGTGCTTGAAGTTGATCATTAATTTCAACTTTTAGCTGAAATATTTTAACTGTCTTCCCAGTTGCACTTCCTGATCCAGTACTTGAAGTTGTTCCACATCCTACCATAGTTCCAACTAATAATGTAGTAGCTAAAATTGTTGATAATATTTTTTTTGTTTTCATATTCATACCCCTCCGTTAAAATTGATTTAATTTTTTAAGACGTTTTTTGAAAATTTCAAATATTATAATTTATAATATATATTTAATTTTTTAATTTTAAATATATTATTAACATTTACTTATATGCTGTATTAAATATTTTATACTTGAAATTTTGATAACAATTCATCTTTATAGCATTCGTGAAAACTTAATTGCAACACAATTCATATTGCAAACCATTCCTCGCAACCGTTTGCGAAAAACTATAAAAAAATTTGGTTTTTATAGTTTTTTTGTTTCTATTTAGACTTCATGTTAACCTTTTCTCAATCGCATTTCTTTGATATTTTTAGTATATCAAACAAAAAAAACTTTTACAAGTAATATTTTGTTCTATTTTTTGCCATATTTGATGGTTTATCTTATATTTATTCGTATTTGCTCCAATATGGACACTTTTATAAAACCGTTTGCAATAAGTTTTATTAATTATGCATGTTTAAAATTTTATTGCACTAGTATTAGTTTACTGATTATTTATTCTTTTGCACCTCACTAATTAATGTTATCTTTGCCTTTCTTGTTAATTTTTTTATTTCATATTCTCTTTTCATTGCATCTTTTTTATCTTCAAATTCTTCATAATGCATCAATTTTACAGGTCCTCTTCCTTTTGTATATTTTGCCCCTAACCCATTTGAATGCATAGCAATTCTTTTTTCTAAATTATTAGTCCATCCTGTATAGAATGTCCCATCTGAACATTCCACAATATATATATAGTTCATTCCTTACCTCACTTTAACATTATTTCATCCTTTAAAAACTTCTCTGCAATAAATTATACATCAAAAAGAAGAAGACGAGAATTTAAATATAAACTCTCGCCCTCTTTTTAAATTGTAGCTATTATTCCTAAATACTAGTCTACTTTAGCTGTATCGATCCAGCTCATCATTCCTCTTAATTCCTTACCAACTTTTTCAATTGGATGCTCTGCTTCCATTCTTCTAGTTGCATTGAAGTTTGGTCTTCCAACTTGGTTTTCTAATAACCAGTTCTTTGCAAAAGTACCATCTTGAATTTCAGCAAGAACTTTTTTCATTTCTTTCTTAGTTTCATCTGTGATAATTCTCTTACCAACTTGGTAATCTCCATATTCAGCAGTATCTGATACTGAATATCTCATTAAGCCTAATCCACCTTGATAGAATAAATCAACGATTAATTTCATTTCATGCATACATTCAAAATAAGCATTTTCTGGAGCATATCCAGCTTCTACTAAAGTTTCAAAACCAGCTTTGATAAGTTCTGCACATCCACCACAAAGTACTGCTTGTTCTCCGAATAAATCTGTTTCTGTTTCATCTTTAAAAGTAGTTTCAAGAACACCAGCTCTTGCTCCACCAATTCCATTTGCATATGCTAAAGCATAGTCTTTTGCTTTTCCTGATGCATCTTGATGTACAGCTATTAAGCAAGGTACTCCAGCGCCTTCAGTATATGTTCTTCTTACTAAATGTCCTGGTCCCTTTGGTGCAACCATAAATACATCAACGAATGCAGGTGGTACTATTTGTACATAATGAATATTAAATCCATGAGCAAATACTAATGAATTTCCTTCTTCTAAGTTTGGAGCAATTTCTTCATTATAGATTTTCCCTTGTTTTTCATCTGGTAATAAAATCATGATAAAATCAGCTGCTTTTGATGCTTCTGCAACAGTTGCAACTTTTAATCCAGCTGCTTCAGCTTTAGCCCATGATTTACTTCCATTGTATAAACCAACAGTAACATCTATTCCACTTTCATGAAGATTTAATGCATGTGCATGACCTTGGCTACCATAACCTATTATAGCAACCTTCTTTCCTTTTAATAAATTTAAATCTGTGTCCTTTTCATAATACATTTTTGGCATTTTCAATGACCTCCTAATTATTATTGATATCTTCTTCACTTATTATTTGATTAATGGGTGCACCAGGTGCAACCATAGGAAAAACTTTTTTATCACTATTTACTAAATAATCTATAAGAACTGGACCGTCTGAATCCAGAGCTTTTCGTAAAACATCATCAATTTCATCTTCTTTAGTTATTCTAAATGCTTTAGCTCCAAAAGCCTCCGCAAGTTTAACATAATCTGTTGGTCTGTCTAAAGTTGTTTCAGAATACCTTTCTTCATAGAAGAAAGTTTGCCATTGTCTAACCATTCCTAAACAATTGTTGTTCATAACTACTTGTATTAATGGAAGTTTATTTTTAACTGCAGTAACTAATTCATTGCAATTCATTCCAAAACTACCATCTCCAGCAATGTTAAATACTCTCTTACCTGGCATACCAATTTGAGCTCCAATTGCAGCTCCAAGTCCATATCCCATTGTTCCAAGACCACCTGAAGTTATGAAAGTTCTTGGATCTTTAAATTTAAAATATTGAGCTGCCCACATTTGATGTTGACCAACTTCAGTTGATATTATAAAACTTCCATCATTTAATTCATTTAGTTTATCAAAGAGTAATTCTGGAGTTATTTCACAATTTGATGGTATCTTTTTGTCTTCTTTTAATTTGTTTATTGCGCTCAGCCATTCTTGATTTTTCTTTTCTTCAATTAATGGTAGTAGTTTATCTAATGCTACCTTTAAATCTCCTACAATGCAAGTATCAACTTTAACATTTTTATTTATTTCTGCTGGATCAACATCTATTTGTAATATCTTTGCATTCTTAATATGATTTTGATTACTTATAACTCTATCACTAAATCTAGCTCCAAGTGTTATTAATAAATCACATTTAGTTGCAGCTATATTAGATGCCTTTGTTCCATGCATTCCTATCATACCAGTATATAATTCATGGTCATTAGGAAATTCTGCCATACACATAAGTGATGTTGATACAGGTGCACTTATCTTTTCTGCAAAACTTATTAATTCTGATGTTGCTTCAGATATACCCACACCACCACCTGCAAAGATAAATGGTTTTTTACTTTGATTTATTAGGTCTACTGCTTCTTGTAATGCTATATCTGTAATATATTCTGACTTCCTAACTACTTCTTTAGGAATTAACTTTGTATACTTAGTTTTATTTGCAGTAATATCTTTAGGAATATCTATCAATACTGGACCTGGTCTACCTTCCTCTGCTATGTAAAAGGCTTCTCTAATTATATTTTGAAGATCCTTAACATCTCTTACAATATAATTATGTTTTGTTATAGGCATTGTAATTCCAGTTATGTCAACTTCTTGGAAACTATCTTTTCCAAGCAATGGTTGAGCCACGTTTCCTGTAATGGCTACCATAGGAATTGAATCCATGTACGCAGTAGCAATTCCCGTTACTAGATTAGTTGCTCCTGGCCCTGAAGTTGCAAGACAAACCCCAACTTTACCAGTTGCTCTTGCATATCCATCAGCTGCATGAGCTGCACCTTGTTCATGACAAGTTAATACATGGTGAATTTGATCCTTATATTTATATAATTCATCATATATATTTAAAACTGCCCCACCTGGATATCCAAATATAGTCTCTACCCCTTCATCAAGTAATGACTTTATTAAGATTTCAGCCCCCGTTAATAACATTTTATTCACTCCTTTGCTTATAAAATGATTTTCACAATTAACAATTTACATATGACAATTGACAATTAGGGATAAAAAGTTCTCTGAACTTTTTATAAAAATATACTAATTTAAAATCATACAGTGATTTATTCCTTAATTGTCCATTGTTAATTGTAAACTGTCAATTGAAACTATTTTGCTGCTTTTAATTTTTCACGAACTAAACTTCCCATTTCAACTGTTCCAACTTTTTTCTTACCTTCAGCCATTATATCCCCAGTTCTATATCCATCTTCAAGTACTGCAAGAACTGCATTTTCAATTAATTTAGCTTCTTCTTCTAGATTAAAACTATATCTAAGCATCATTGCAGATGAAAGAATAGTTGCCAAAGGATTAGCAATTCCTTGTCCTGCTATATCAGGAGCACTTCCATGGATTGGTTCATACATTCCTAGAGTTCCATCTCCAAGTGATGCTGATGGTAACATTCCAATTGACCCTGTAACCATACTAGCTTCATCTGATAAGATATCACCAAATATATTTGAAGTTACAATTACATCAAATTGGTTTGGATCTTTAACTAATTGCATTGCAGTGTTATCAACATATAAATGATTTACTTCAACTTCTGGATAATCCTTAGCCATTTCATTAACTATACTTCTCCAAAGTCTTGAGCTTTCTAATATGTTAGCTTTATCAACACTTGTAAGCTTCTTGTTTCTCTTCATTGCTGTTTCAAATCCGATTTTAACAATTCTAGTTATTTCAGTTTCGTTATATCTTTCAGTATCATAAGCACTCTTTACCCCATCAATAACTTCTATTCCTCTTTCACCAAAATAAATACCACCAGTTAATTCTCTTACTATACAAATATCTATTCCATCTTTAACAATACTGTCTTTAAGTGGTGATTCATTTTTTAATGGTGCATATAAAATTGCTGGTCTTAAATTGCAATAAAGATTTAATGCTCCTCTGAGTCCTAATAATGCTTGTTCTGGTCTTATTTTTGCAGTAGGATCATCCCATTTAGGACCACCGACAGCTCCAAGTAAAACTGCATCATTTTTTCTACATGCTTCTAATGTTGCTTCTGGAAGTGGTGTTCCTTCTTTATCTATAGCACATCCACCTGCTAATACATATTCATATTCAAATCTATGTCCAAACTTCTCCCCAATAACTTTTAAAACCTTTATTGTTTCTTCTACAACTTCTGGTCCTATTCCGTCTCCTGGTATTACAGCTATATTACATTTCATTATAAAAATCCCCCTGTTTATCTTTATTTAACTCTTATTGCTTATTTATCTAACGTGCCTTTACTTATTATTATCTCTTTCTTGATTAATTATATCAAGAAAAAATCTAATGTAATTTGCTTATTTGTTGTTTTCTACTTTTTATTTCCTATATATCCAATTAACCCATCACTATCTATGATTTTTTGCATAAATTCTGGGAATGCTTCTCCTTGATACTCTTGATTCTTAGTTAAATTCTTTATAAGACCTGTTGAAAAATTAACTTCCAATTCATCTCCTGCATCAATATTCTTTATAGCTTCATCACATTCTAAAATTGGCAATCCAATATTAATTGAATTTCTGTAGAATATTCTTGCAAAAGTTGATGCTATAACACAACTAATTCCAGCTGTCTTAATTGCAAGTGGTGCATGTTCTCTTGAAGAACCACACCCAAAGTTTTTATTTGCAACAATTATATCTCCATCTTTTACATTCTTTACAAAATCTAAATCTATATCCTCCATACAATGTGCAGCAAGTTCTTTAGCATCTGATGTGTTTAAATATCTTGCTGGGATTATTACGTCTGTATCTACATTATCGCCATATTTGAATACTTTACCTTTTACGCTCATTACTAATACCTCCTAGACTAATTCTGGGTCAGTTATTTTTCCAGTTAACGCAGATGCCGCTGCAACAGCTGGACTTGCAAGATATACTTCTGATTCCACATGTCCCATTCTTCCTACAAAATTTCTGTTTGTTGTTGATAATGCTTTTTCATCTTTTGCTAAAATCCCCATATGTCCACCTAAACATGGTCCACAAGTTGGTGTTGAGAATACTGCTCCAGCTTCAACTAAATCCTTAATTATTCCTTCTTCTAAGGCTTGTAAATATATCTTTTGAGTTCCCGGAATGACTATGCATCTAAGACCTTTCTTAACTTTCTTTCCTTTAATAATATCTCTAGCTATTCTTAAATCTGTAATTCTACCATTTGTGCATGATCCAATTACTACTTGATCAAGCACTACGTCACCTACATTGTCAATTGTCCTTGTATTGTCTGGTAAATGTGGGAATGAAACTGTTGGTCTTAGTGTACTTAAGTCAATTTCAAATACTTCGTCATATTCTGCATCTTCATCAGCTTCATATACAGTCCATTCTCTAGTTGCATGATCTTTTAAATATTCAACAGTTTTATCATCAACCGGGAAAATTCCATTCTTTCCACCAGCTTCTATTGCCATATTTGCCATTGTAAATCTATCATCAATTGAAAGATAATCAAGTCCATCACCTACAAATTCCATTGATTTGTATAATGCTCCATCAACACCAATCATTCCAATTATGTGTAATATTATATCTTTTCCACTTACCCATTTAGCAGGTTTATTCTTAAGCACAAACTTCAAGGCTGATGGCACTTTAAACCAGCATTGTCCTGTAGCCATACCAGCTGCCATATCAGTTGATCCAATTCCTGTTGAAAAGGCTCCAAGAGCTCCGTATGTACAGGTATGTGAGTCAGCTCCTATAACAACATCACCAGCAACAACTAATCCTTTTTCAGGAAGTAAGCAATGTTCTATTCCCATTTCTCCAACTTCAAAAAAGTTTTCTATTTCCATCTTTTGAGCAAATTCTCTAATATACTTAACTTGTTCTGCTGAATTTATATCCTTATTAGGAGTAAAGTGATCTGGAACTATTGCAATTTGGCTTTTGCTAAATACCTTATCTGTTCCAAATTTCTTAAATTCATTTACAGCTACTGGAGTTGTAATATCATTTCCTAAAACTAAGTCAAGATTTGCCTCGATTAATTGTCCAGCCTTTACAGTTTCTAATCCTGCATGTGCTGCTAATATTTTTTGTGTCATTGTCATTCCCATGTCTTAATCATCTCCTTAAAAATATGCTTTTACTTTTTTTTCAATATCTTTTATTAATTTATATTCTATTGAATCTACAAGTGCTATCCAACTGGCTTGGATTACGTCTCGAGATACCCCAACAGTACTCCAATTCTCAATCCCGTCTGTTGATTCAATTAAAACTCTTACTTTTGCCTCTGTAGCATTTTCCGAATCTAACACTCTAACCTTATAATCTACAAGTCGCGCTTGTTTGAGCTCTGGATAAAATACTTCAAGTGCTTTTCTGATAGCCTTATCTAGAGCATTTACTGGACCTTCACCTTCTGCTGCTGTCATTTCATTTTGTCCGTCAACAGTAATATTTATTACTGCTGTTGAACTAAAATCTTCAGAACCATAAGGTTGTTCTCCAATAATCTTAAAATGATTTAATTTAAAGAAGGGTTTATATTTGCCAATAATTTTTCTTATAACTAATTCAACAGTTCCTTCTGCCCCTTCAAATTGATAGCCTTCATATTCTAATTCTTTTAATCTATCAGTAATCTTTTGAACTGAAATATCATCTTTAGATATATTAGGGAATATCTTTTTTATTTCTTGCAATATTGTGCTTTTTCCACTAACTTCAGAAACTAAAAATCTTCTCTTATTACCAACAAGTTCGGGTTCTATGTGCTCATATGATTTTGGTGCTTTAGTTACTGCATCTATATGCATTCCACCCTTATGAGCAAATGATGAACTTCCCACAAAAGGAATTTGATCTGTCAATGTAATATTACATATTTCTGCAATATACCTAGCTGATTTTGTCAAATTGACTAGTTCATTATTGTTTAATATTTCATATCCAAGTTTTAATTTCAATATTGGTATTATTGCACTTAAATTAGCATTACCACATCGTTCTCCTATACCAATAAATGTTCCTTGGACTTGTCTTGATCCAGCTTCTACTGCCATAATCGAATTTGCAACTGCCATTCCCATATCATCATGACCATGAATACCTAATTCTATGGTTATTTGACCTTTTACAACCTTAGTTATATCATATATTTCTTGAGGTAAAGTGCCTCCATTAGTATCACATAAAACAACTACTTGTGCTCCAGCTTCTTCTGCTGCTTTTAATGTTGCTATTGCATAATCTTTATTTTCCTTATATCCATCATAAAAATGCTCTGCATCAAAAATTACTTCTTTTTTCTTTTTGCATAAATATTTAATTGTGTCCTTTATCATTTCAATATTTTCATCTAATGATGTTTTTATAATATCTGTGACTTGGAAATCCCATGCTTTTCCGAAGATAACAATTGTATCTGCTCCTGATGACAATAAATCTTTTAAGTTTTTATCATCTTCTGCATTAATATTAGGTTTCCTAGTTGATCCAAATGCCACTACCTTCGCCGTCTTAAGTTCTACATCCTTAAGCCTTTTAAAGAATTCCATATCTTTGGGATTTGATCCAGGGTTGCCAGCTTCAATATAATCAATCTGCATATCATCTAAAGCTTTCACTATTTTAATCTTATCTTCTAATGAAAATGAAATTCCTTGACCTTGAGCCCCATCTCTTAGAGTAGAATCAAATATTTTTACCTGATTCTGAGCCATATATTATTCTCCCCCTTTTTATTGCCTTATTGCCATTGTTTCATGAATTTATCTTACACTAATAACTTTCAATGGAATTCTTTATAGTCTTTTCTCCCCTTTGAAGTGCTGTAACCCCAGTTCTAACTAATTCCTCTATTCCGTATTCTTCCATCAAATTTATTAGTGCTGATATCTTCTCTTCATCCCCAGTTAATTCTATTGTTAAAGTGTCAGTAGATAAATCGATTATCTTACTTCTAAAAATCTTTACTGTTTCATTTATTGCTGCTCTATTTTCAGCATTTGCTTTTACTTTAATCAGTACTAGCTCTCTATAAACTGATTCATTAGCTTTAAAATCTATAACTCTTACTACATCTTCCAATTTGTTCAATTGTTTTTTTACTTGTTCTAATACATTTTCATCTCCCATGAGAGTAATCGTCATTCTTGAAATTGAAGGATTTTCAGTTCTACCAACAGTTAAACTGTCAATGTTATATCCTCTTCTTGAAAACAATCCACTAACTCTGCTTAAAACACCAGATGAATTCTTTACCAAAGCCGATAATACATGCTTTTCCATTGCCTCTCCCCCTTAAAAATAGTTAAAAAAATCCACCCTTAATGATATGAATCATAAGAAGTGGGATAATATTCCGCCTTATACAATATCACTAGGTTCTAACAAACCCTTGCATATAACGGATGCACACCGGATATCTTTTACTCAAGAAATTTTTTTCTCTTTCTGGATTCTGCTCAGGAGCGATAATTCTAAAGCTAAAGTATCGATTCTCACCAACCATCGACTCTCTGCAACTTTTCTACTAAATAATTTTCTCCATCTTAGCATTTAATAACTAAAGGACCTATTAAATTTTCTTTTCTCGTTAATGTAAATTTTACGCCCTGTTTTTACTATTGTCAACATTTTAATGTTATATTTTACATTATTGTTTTTTTGCTTATTTAATTCATGTACAAATTATCTATTTATCATTTATTCATTATTTATTTTATTCATTTATCAATAGTTTTATGACTTGTTTAATTGTTTTTAATATTTATATACTATTAATTAATAATTTAAATATGCTATTTTTTTATAAATTCTTCTAATAATTTAAATTTTAAATGCATTTTCTAATCATGCTCTCCATAGTTCTCCATAACATTAATTTCTTCAATCTGTGCTAAAATTGCATCTAAGCTATACTCATATATATTTAAATCTATTTTTGCTTCACATAATTTTGAAACAACTTCCTCTTTCTCTTCATCAAAAATCAATTCTTCTTTGAGCTTTTCAACTAACTCTTCTGTCTTATATACTTCACATTTTCCTTCTTGAACTCCTAATTGTGTAAATACATTAGCCCGAGGGTCTTCTCCACCAATTTCTGTAGCATCATTATATCCATCTTGATGAAGGGTTTGATCAAATTTCCTTTCATAATACATATTTATATATGCTTTGGTTGATTCTAAATCATTGAATCCCTTACAGTTCCCACTTGGCATCACTAATAAGTAATCATTATAAATTTCCTTATCCATATAATTGTCTCCTTTTATAAATACATTATTTTTATATTAATTTATTTATCCCCTTATTAATGACTTATTATTCACACAAAAAAGATGACATTACACTTAAATCAAATGCAATGCCATCTTTTTATATTAGGCACAATCAAAAAAATAACAAGTCCATGTGCCTTAATTTAATCTCTATTTTTTAACTTTATAAGAATCTTTTCGATTCTCTTCTCACCTAATTTATCTATTTCAAAAATTATATCGTTATATTCTATTATCTTATTATCATTTTCTGATGGAATATTACCAATTAAATTAATAAGAAATCCACTTATGGTATCAATATCCTCTAATTCAATATCTATATTAAGTTCATCATTTAATTCCTCTAAAGTAGTTAACCCATCTACTAAGAAAGTATTTTCGTCCACTTTCTTAATTCGTTCTTCACTACTATCATCTTCATCATTAATTTCTCCCATTATCTCTTCTATGAGGTCTTCTATGGTTATAATACCAGAAAACCCTCCATACTCATCGATTATGACAGCTATATGACGTTGTGATATTTGTAGTGATTTAAATAAATCTTGCACGTTCTTTCCTTCATGAACAAAGTATGGTTCTTTTAATATATCTTTAATATTTACATTATCAAAGCCTTTATTCTTAGCTTCAATTATAAAATCCTTCATATATAAAATACCTATTACATTATCTATATCATCTTCATATACTGGAATTCTTGAATATCTCATTTCCAATAATTCATCTAAATAAGAGCTTAATAACTCCTTAATGTTTATGCAATATACTTCTGTTCTAGGTGTCATAACTTTCTCAACTTTTTTATTATCAAATTCAAATATTCCCTCTATCATTTCTTTTTCTCTTTCATTTATAGCACCATGTTCTTCTCCTGATTCTATATATGATTTAAGTTCTTCTTTTGTTACTATGTCATCTAGATTTTCAGTATCCAATCCAATAAGCTTTACTATTAAAGATGTTGATATTGATAATATCTTTATAAATGGGGCTGCAATTTTAGAAATAATCATTATTGGTCTAAGAGATGCCATCGCTATATATTCAGTTTTTCTCAAAGCTATTCTCTTCGGAACCAATTCTCCAAATACTAATGTAAAATAGGATAATACAACTGTAACTCCTATAAATGCAATTTGCTGTCCATATGGTACATTCCTATTAATTAAAAAATCCCCCAATTGTTGTGATATTCCTGTAGCTGCGGAAGCACTCGCAAAAAATCCTGCAAGTGTTATTCCTACTTGAACTGTCGATAGAAATTTTGTTGGTTCTTCAATCAGTTTACAAAGCATTTTTGCTTTTTTATCTCCATCATTTGCTAACATCTTCATTTTGTTTTTGTTTACTGAAACAATTGACATCTCTGCTGATGAAAAAAATGCATTTACTAACGTTAATACAACTAAAAATAAAATTTGAGTAATCATATTAGTTGTCTGGGCTGATTCACCTTCCATTTTTTTCTCCTCCATAACATAAACATTTTATTTATATATTAACATAAATATTTTATTTATAATATATTTAATTATATTCTTTGTATAGATCACCATGAATGACATTCGATTTACTGAATACTTTTTTAATCTATACCTCTTTATCATATTGCTTCTTATAATTTAAAGGACTTGTGCCTACATATTTCTTAAATTTACTATGAAAATAATCTATATTTTTATACCCAACTTTTTCACAAACTTGATAAACCTTAAGCTTTTCTTCTACTAAAAGAGTTTTTGCTTTTTCTATTCTTACCTTATCCAAATAAGTGTTGAAATTTTCTCCAACAATACTTTTGAAAAGTTTACCCAAATATGCACTATTATAGTTAAATATTTCAGCCAAAGTCTCTAATTTTAAATCTTTGTAATAATTTTTATTCATATAATTAATTACCCTTTTAATAATGTTATCTGAGGATGTTGTTCCAATTTGTTCAGAAATGTAAGTGAATTTTTCCATTAAATAATCTATTGTACTTTTTAAACTTATTTTACTATAGATATTCTCTATTATTTCTTCATTACTTATAATGCTAATTTCACTTGAATCATAGTCATTAATTAATTTTTGCTTTAAATCTAAAAATATTTTTATAATCATAACCTTTATTTGTTCTTCTAAATAATTTCTTTGTATAAATAATTCCTCAATATTTCTAAATTCTAAATTTAGCTTTTCTATATCGTTAATATCAAAGTAACTATATATTTTAGATATAATTACATTAAAATCAGTTGAATTATCATTGGAATTTTCTTGAATATTTTCACATGAAATTATTCCTCTTTCTAAAAACAAAAATCTCTTTTCCATAAGCTGCTTGGCTTCTCTATAAGAAAATTTTATTTTATTTATATTATCAACTTCGTTTCCTAATGTTATAAATACTTGTTCTTTTAATTTTTCCTCTAATTTAGATTTTAATTCAATTATTATTCTATTTGTGCGATTACTGTTAAAATCCTTAAATAATATTAAAATAACTCTCTCTAATTTAATAATATCTATATCATTATAATTATATAATTGCTTCTTCACTAAGGTTTCTAATTTAATTCTGTTTCCTTCAATATCTACATCAGCTATTAGTGCAATTTGAAAATTCTCATGCTTATAATACCCTTCTTTTATGGGGTTATTTTCTTCTATGTCATCATTTTCGTCTAAAATTATATTTTTTATTTCATTGTATTTTAATAATTCTTTATTTATTTTCCATACTTTTTCATTATCTATTTCAGTTTTTAGCTCTAATACTATATCCAGCAATTCATCTTCATCAATAGGTTTTAAAATGTATGATTTAACACCATATTTAATTCCTGTTTTTGCATATTCAAAATTAGAATAACCACTAACGATTATAAATTTACCTGTAAATCCCGCTTCTCTTGCTTCTTTAATTACGTCGGTTCCAAGCTTACCTGGAAGTTTTATATCTATTAATACTATATCCGGATTTAGATTCATTATCTTATCAAATCCATCCTCAGCATCTTGCCCTTCTCCACATACTTGAAACCCATTTTCTTCCCATGGAACTATTTTCCTAAGCCCTCGTCTTACATTTGGCTCATCATCTACAATCAAAACATTTAACATTTAAAATACCTCCATTTTTTCATATAGGCAAATACAAAGTTGCACAAGTTCCTTTTCCGAATTCACTTTCTATGCTTAGTCCATATTCTTTTCCATAGTATATTTTTATTCTTTGATTTACATTAATCATTCCAATGCTTTTCCCATTACTATCCATATATAAAATTAACTTTTCATGTATTTCTTGTAACTTTTCTTGTTTCATGCCTACTCCATTATCCTTAACCTTTATTATCAAACATTGTTCTTCTTTTGATATATTAATCATAATAATACCTTTGTCCCTTTTCTCTTCAAGCCCATGAATAAAGGCATTTTCCACAACTGGTTGAAGTAATAATGGTAATATTTCATAGATATCCTTATTTATTGTATTATCTACATTTAATTCATATTTAACCATTCCCTCAAATCTCATTGCTTGTATCTGTAAATAACTCTCTATGAGATCCAATTCCGATTGAAGCGTCACCATTCTTCCACTAACTTCTAAGTTTCTCCTCATTATTTTCCCTAACTTCTTTACTATATCCGCTATTTCCTTGTCACCATTACAATAAGCCTTCATTCTGATTGTTTCTAAAGTATTATATAAGAAATGTGGATTTATCTGATTTGCAAGCATCTTAAATTCAGCTTCCTTTTGGCTTGCTCTTAATTTTTCTTTTTGTATTTTCTCTACATATACTTCCTCAATTAATTTTTTTATACTTTCTATCATAATATTTAAATCTTCATAAAGTTGTCCTATTTCATCAGTGCCATCAATGCTTTTCATCATGTAAAAATCCCCATTAACTACTCTGTGCATTTCTCTTCTTAAGATATCTATCCTATTTGATATGTTTTTAGAAAAATACATAATTACTATTAGTGCTAAAATAACTGTTGCTATTATAGCCGCTATACTGTTAACAATAACCTTATTAGTCTGGCTTGTAATTTGAGTTATTGGTAGTACAATAACTACCTTGAAATTATTTTCCAATGTTTTTTCTATTTTAAATGAATTCAATACCATATAACTTTCTTGATTATTGAAGTCGGCCCTTAAAACACGAATAGATTCGTCTTTTGATACTCGTATAATATTCTTTGTTAATTCTTTCTCATCAATTTTATAATCATCTTTTTGTAAAATTTTTTGCCCATCTAACAATATAATATTCTTTAATGGATCTGTATCTATTATTGCTTTTAATATACTAGGATTAATATTTATAACTAGAACTCCTATTTGCTTTCCATTACTATCTTTAATGCATCTAACTAAAGATAGATATTCAAGTCCAGTAAATTCATCTACAGTATGTCTCCATGCTATTTTCCCACTATTACTTATAGCCTTTTTATACCAATCTTCTTCTCTTGTCTTATCTGAAACCTTTAAAATTTCAGAAGTCCCAAGTATTGTTGGATTCTCTACATATACTGTTATACTTGAAAATTCCCTGTAATATTTTAAATAATTACGAAGTGTAGGGTAATTATAATATGCCTCTACAACTTCACCATCAGTTTGATACCTTTTACTCAAAATTGAATTTAACTTTTCATCTACATAAATAAGATCTGATACTTTAGTTGTTAAATTAAGTATTTCTTCTAGTCTATGTTGCATTATATTTGAATTATTTTCTGCTTCATCTATTGCCCTATTAACAACTATGTTTGTCATTTGTGTAGTTAAATAAGTTCCAACTATAGATACTGTTGCAATAGTAACTATAAGGTATGTTAATATTAATTTATTTTTTATTTTTATATTATTAATCACATTCTTTATTTTATACTTCATAATTTTTTAATCCCCTAAATTCATAAATACAAGTCTTAGAAAACCTTTACCGTGACTATTATAAACTATTTTTACTAAAAATAAAAATTGTTTTATAATTTGGAATTACCTCTAATATTATTTATTTAAATTTTTATTACCCAAAGCTGTATTCTCTAATTTTTCAAGCATTACTTGTATAATTTATATAGTATTTCAATTTACGAATTTATAGTAAACTATATTTGAATTATTATTGACAAGGAGGAGATATTTTGATTAATTCTAAATTGCCTTTTATTCTTTATGGTGGTGATTACAATCCTGATCAATGGCCACAAGAAATTATTGAAAAAGATATGCACTTATTAAAGCTTGCAAATATTAATATAGTAACACTTCCTGTTTTTAGTTGGGCTTTATTGCAACCTGATGAAGATACTTATAACTTTGAATGGCTTGATAAAATTTTTGATTTATTAAAACAGAATAATATATATGTGTGCCTTGCTACATCTACAGCTGCTCAACCTGCATGGATGTCTCGTAAATATCCTGAAATGCTTCCTGTAGACTTTCATGGAAGTAAACGTAAACATGGAGGAAGAGTTAAATTTTGTCCAAACAGTACCAAATATCGTGAATTATCCGTTAAGTTAGCAACAAAATTAGCAGAAAGATATAAGGATTATAGCAACTTAGCAATCTGGCATGTTGCAAATGAATATGATAACTACTGTTACTGCGGTCATTGCCAAGAAGAATTTAGACAATGGTTGAAAAACAGATATAAAACTATAGATAATTTAAACAATGCTTGGAATATGAATTTTTGGGGACATACTGTTTATTCTTGGGATGAAATAGTTGCACCTTCTGCCTTAAATGAAATGTGGGATGGTCCTAGTAAAACTTGTACTACCTTTCAAGGAATGGCATTAGATTATAACAGGTTTATGTCTGATTCTATACTTGCTTGTTATATTGGAGAATATAATGCAATAAAAAAAACCACTCCCGATATTAAAATAACAACTAATTTTATGGGTGCCTTTAAACCCTTGGATTACTTTAAATGGGCTGAATATATGGATGTAATATCTTGGGATAATTATCCTTCATATGGTGATTCACCTAGCAATGTTGCTATGAGTCATGATTTAATGAGAGGATTAAAATCTGGTGATTCATTTATGTTAATTGAACAAAGTCCAAGCCAAGCCAATTGGCAACCATATAATTCTGTTAAACGTCCTGGCGAAATGAAATTACAAAGCTATCAAGCATTAGCACACGGCGCTGATTCTGTCATGTTTTTTCAAATGAGGCAATCAATTGGAGCATGTGAAAAATATCATGCTGCTGTAATATCACATGCTGATAGTGAAAATACAAGAATATTCAAGGAATGCGCAGCTCTTGGTAAAGAATTAAACGCTCTAGGAGATAGTATCATAGATTCAAAATATAATTCTAAAGTTGGAATTATATTTGATTGGGATAATTGGTGGGCAGTAGAATTTTCTAGTGGACCTTCAATTGAATTAAAATACTTACCTCAAATACAAAAATATTATGCTGGTTTCCATAATAAAAATATTCCCGTTGATTTTGTTAAACCTAATGATGATTTTTCTAAATATGATATTATAATTGCTCCAGTGTTATATATGTTAAAAGATAATGTTGCTGATAATATTAAAAACTTTGTTTCAAAGGGTGGAACTTTCATAACAACTTTCTTTAGTGGATATGTTGATGAAAATGATAGAGTTAAAATTGGTGGCTATCCTTCTGAACTTAGAGATTTATTAGGGCTTTGGGTTGAAGAATTAGATGCATTACCTCCTGAAATAAATAATAGTATTCAAATGAATGGTTCCTTAGACAATTTTGATTATGAATATAAATGCAATATGCTATTTGATATTATAAACTTAGAAGGTGCAACTACACTTGGAACATATGGTTCAGATTTTTATAGAGGACGTCCCGTATTCACTTGCAATAAATACGGCAATGGTGATGCTTATTATATTGCTTCAAATCCTGAAACTAAGTTTGTAGATGATCTTGTAACTTATTTGGATTCTAAACATTCTTTATCTTTATCTTTAGGTTGTGATATTCAGTTTGGCACTGAAATAACTAAAAGAGTTAAGAATGATAAAAATATATTTTTTATATTAAATCATAATGATAAAAGTATTACCTTAAATCTTAAGAATAAATCATTTATAAATCTTATAACTAATGAAAATATTACTGATGATTTGTTATTAAATAGCAGAGATGTTTTTATATTAGAAGAAATAATTTAGTATCTCTACAAATTAACTTCATAATATATAGTAAAATAAGTAGAGAATAAGCATTATGTTCGTCAAAATGTTTATTCTCTACTATTATTATCAACATTATCAATTCTGAATATTTAATTTTATTTATTAAATAACTTTATATTCACGCCCTGAAATTGTTGTGAATTCTAATATGTTTTCAGTAATATCTTTAGCTTCTACCTGTAATTCACCACTTTTAACTTTAACTTTTCTGCTAAATTTAATCCTACATACATTGTCTATATTTGATTTTATTTTAGCTTCAGTCAATCTTCCTTTTTCCCATTTCATATCAACTTCAAAACCACCTCTAGCTTTTAATCCTTTTATATCACCCTTTTCCCATTCCTTAGGTAATGCTGGTAAAAAGTTTATATATCCTTCATGACTTTGTAATAACATTTCTGCAATTGCAGCTGTGCCGCCAAAGTTCCCATCAATTTGAAATGGAGAACATACGTTAAATAAATTTGAAAAAGTTAATTCCCTAAATAAAATCAGTAAATATTTATATGCTGATTCTGAATCCTTAAGTCTTGCAAATAGATTTATTACCCATGAACAGCTCCAGCCTGTATGTCCACCTCCGTTACTTAATCTTCTTTCTAAAGAAACTTTGCATGCTTCAAACAATTCCATTGTCTTTTCTTCACCTATATCGCTTCCTGGGTACACTCCAAATAAGTGAGATAAATGTCTATGTCCTACTTCAAACTCTTCAAAATCTTCGAACCACTCTTGAAGTTGTCCATGCTTGCCTATCTTATATGGATATAATTTCCCCTTTGCAACTTCTAATTCTTTACTAAATTCAATATCATTTTTCAAAACATCTATAGCTTTTATGCAATTAGTAAATAACTCTCTTGAAATAGCCATATCCATTGTAGATGCGATACTTGGTGAACATTTTTCTCCCTCATCTGTTAAAAAATTATTTTCTGGCGAAGTAGATGGACAAGTTACCAAGTATCCATTTTTATCAGTTACTAACCAATCTAGTAAAAATACTGCTGCACCTTTCATTGTTGGATATGCTTCCTCTAGAAAACTTTTATCTTGAGTAAACTCATAATGTTCCCAAAGATGACTACATAACCATGCTCCAGCCATAGGCCAATATGCCCATTCAACACTTCCTCCTGCTGGTGCTGCTTGTCTCCATAAATCTATGTTGTGATTTGCAGTCCATCCTCTACATCCATATCTCTGTTTAGCTGTTTTTTCTCCAGTTTCTGATACTTCCTTTATCATTCTAAATAATGGTTCATGACATTCTGATAAATTGCATATTTCTGCTGGCCAATAATTCATTTCTACATTTATATTAGTTGTATAATTACTACTCCAAGCTGGTCTTAAATCCTCATTCCAAATTCCTTGAAGATTAGCTGGCTGGCTTCCGAATCTTGAACTTGCTATTAAAAGATATCTACCATATTGAAAATACAATGATATTAATGATAAATCCTCATCTCCATTAACAACTCTTTCTAATCTTATATTAGTTGGAATTTTATAATTTTCATCACTTCCTAATTTTAAATTCACTCTATTAAATAATTCCGTATATTCTTTTAAATGAGATGAATATAAATTTTCAAAAGATTTTTCATCTATATTTTCTAAAGTTTCATTACATCGTTTTTCTACATCTTTTCCTTTTGTCCCAGCTTCACATTTAAATCCATTAAAGCTTGTATGTGCTATGACTTTGATTACTACACTATCTGCTTCTTGTATTTTAAGGACTCCATTTTCAGAATTAAAACTTCCACCACAAATTTTTACATTTACTAGAATTTCAAAGTCTATTCCCTTTTTATCATCATAAACAATTGGATTTTCTTCCTCTTCATAAGATGGCAAAGCATGTATTGGTGCTTTTCCTTTTAAAATTATCGAATCTTCATTTAGACTATCTGTATTAAATCGTAATAAACTATCTAAGGATGCATTAAACGTTAACTTGCCCTTTTCACTTGCAGTAATATTTATTATAATTGCATTATCTGGTGCAGAAATAAATACTGTTCTTCTAAATTCTACTTTATTTATCTTATATTTAACTCTGACAACACCCTGTTCTAAATCTAACTCTCTCTTATATTCTTCATAAGAATCGGCATTTTCAAAGTCTAAATATAAATTACCCATGGGCGCATAAGATTCATTCCAAGGTCCAAGTAACTTTTCATTTATTATGTCTTGGCCCTTAATATACTCACCTTTGAACATTAGCTTTCTTACTTCATCTAAATCTTCTAAAAATAATCCACAGCTTTCTTCTTTTATTGGCACACCTGCCCACAATGTGTCCTCATTAAGTTGAATTCTTTCTTTTGAGACATTTCCAAAAACCATACTCCCTAATCTTCCATTACCTAAAGGAAGTGCTTCTATCCATTCTTTTGCCGGTTGTTCATACCATATTTTTAGTTTACTATCTTCTATTTCATTATTATTCATATAAAAAATCTCCTCTATACACTCTCATTTCTTCTAATAAAAATATACTCAGAATAATCTAGATACATTCTTCTGAGCTTTAAATTATTCAATATTAAACTAAAATTTATAGCTTGATCCTACATTTATTTCACTTTGTAATCTAATATCATTTGAAGAGCTGCCTATAAGAATTTCAAATTTTCCTTCTTCAACTGTCCATTTTTTATCATCTACACAATAAAATGCAAAAGCCTTTTTATCTAACTTAATTTCAACTTCTTTAGTTTCACCAGCTTCTAAATAAACTTTATCAAATCCTTTTAGTTCTATTTTAGGTCTTTCTACTGATGCTTCTAAATCACTTACATAAAGTTGAGTAACTTCTAATCCTGTCTTATCTCCTACATTTGTCACTTCAAACTTTACTGATATATCAATATTTTCTAATTCTTCATTAATTGATATATTTAAATCATCATATTTAAATTCTGTATATGAAAGTCCATGACCAAAACAGAACAGTGGCTCTACATCATAACTTGAAAAATATCTATATCCAACGTAAATTCCCTCAGTATATTTAACTGTTTCACTTCCTGGAAATTCTCCTATCTTATGTGCTGGAGAATCTTCTAATGCTTTTGGGAATGTAATTGGCAATTTTCCCGAAGGATTAACAGCTCCAAAAAGCACTTCTGCTAGTGCTCTTCCGCCTTCCATACCATTGTACCAAGTTTGAATTATAGCATTTGCTTCATCTACCCATTCTGTCATCTCAATAGCTGATCCAGTAAGCATTACTACAACTGCATTATTATTAACTTCTAATACACGTTTAATTAATTCATCTTGTTCATAAGGAAGTTTCAAATCGCTCTTATCATATCCTTCACTATCAATTCTATGTTTTACTTCTTCCTCCTTATTTACTGAAAGTGCATTATTTTCTAATTGAAGATCATCTGCAACATGCTTTAATCCACCTACAATTATTACTGCATCAGATACTTTAGCAAGTTCAACAGCTTCTTTAATTAATTTTTCTTTACTTGATAAATCCGAACTATATCCTTTTGCATATTTTATATCCGTTTGTCCACCAAGTATCATCTTTAATCCAAGAAGTGGTGTTATTTCATATAAAGCTTTAATTTCTGCACTACCACCGCCATTTGAGTGAATTATATTTGCATTTTCACCAATTACAGCTAATGTCTTTACCTTCTTAGAATTTAATGGAAGAATATTATTTTTATTCTTTAATAATGCTATAGACTCTCTAGCAACATCTAAAGTTACTTGTCTATGTTCTGGTGCATTATAGTTTCCTCTTTTTCTATCTTCTGAGAATACATTTACTTTATACATTAACCTTAGTATTCTTCTTACCTTTTCATTTATAACCTCTTCTTTTACTCTTCCTTCTTTTACTGCTTTTATTAAAGGATTTGCAAAAAAATAATCATCAAAGTTAAAGGTAACACTCATTTCTATATCCATACCTGCATTTGCTGCAAGTTCAGTATTATTTACTGCACTCCAGTCTGATACAACAACTCCATCAAACTCCCATTCTTCTTTTAAAATACCTTGTAATAATTCTTTATTATTTGAACAGTGATATCCAAACAGTTTGTTGTATGCGCACATTATTGAATATGCATCGCCTTCTTTTACTGCCATTTCAAAAGCTGGCAAATATATTTCTCTAAAAGTTCTTTCATCTACTATAGCTTCAACATTTAATCTTTCTGTTTCTTGATTATTAACAGCAAAATGCTTTACACATACTGATACATCGTTGTTTTCTTGAACTCCTCTTATGAAAGGCACTGCCATTCTTCCTGTTAGATAAGGATCTTCTGACATATATTCAAAGTTTCTTCCACAAAGAGGACTTCTAATTATATTGATTCCAGGTCCAAGTATTATGTCCTTACCTCTTCCTCTCGCTTCACTTCCAAGTACTTCTCCACTCCTATGAGCTAACTCCGTATTCCAAGTTGATGCTAATGCCAGACTGCATGGAAGATAAGTAACATAATCATCCGAATTTCCTATTGGAGTCCAACTGTCATCTGGGAATTCATTTCTAACTCCTATTGGACCATCAGACATTTTTATAGGTGGTATATTTAATCTCTTAATTCCCTCAGTTCTAAAGAGTCCATTTCCATGACACATACCAACTTTTTCTTCAAGAGTTAATTCTGCTATTAGTTCTTCTATTTTTTCTTCATTATTCAGTGTAGCTTTAATCATAATTAGTTGCCTCCTTAAAATTCGATATCATTACTTGACAATGTTTCCTTTAAAATTTTCATCATTAGATTATAACCTTCTGTATTGGGATGCAATCCTTCAAATGTCAATCCATCTTTAACACGAATATCTCCTTCTTCTACGAATTCTGAATAATAATCTACATAAATCAAATTTTCTTCTTCACATAATCTCCTTAATTTACTATTAACTTCTTCAACATAAATATTTCTCTCTTTATTTCTATTTGTAAAAGTCATATTTGTTGGTAGTATTGAACACATTATAAGATTTATATTACTTGACTTTGCCTTATCAGACATTTCTTTAATATTCTCATAAGCTCTTTTTACTGCAGCTTCTACAGACATTCCTTCTGTTTGACTCCATGGCTCATATTCTAAATCCCAAGCATCATTAACACCAATCAAAAGTATGCAGTGTTTGGGCTTAAGTTGTATTACATCTGCATCAAATCTTTTTAATACATACTCTGTACTGTCTCCTGAAATACCTCTATTTAAAATCATTTTATTGCTTCTACCTAAATAAGCATTAATCTCACAATTATCAGTTATAGAATCACCCATAAATACAAAGTCAACATCAACATTGTCCTCTACTATAATTGTATTTTTTGTGTTAAATTCGCCTCTTTTATTGTCTGCTGATACTTGTTTTGAAAAAAATCCTGGATCTATTATTTTACTCATTGTTAATATCCCTCCAAAATATTTCTATTATTGCTAACTATTAATTTTCAGTATTTTATTAATACTTCCATCAATAATTAACCTAAGTGACATACAACCTTACTGTTTACTGATTTTATCATTATATTTGTGTCATTTCCTTCTATCTTAAATTCCGCTCCATCAACCTTAGTTATATTTACTAGATTTTTTAGAACAAGAGTCCAAGCTGAATCTGTTCCTGTTGCTTCTATATTGATTGTATTTCCATGTCTTAATGCTTGAACTTCAAGCATTTCATTTCTGTTCATATCTAAAACTTTTGTAGTAGCTTTAGTATCATTTTGCAACTGATAAGCTAATACTTTTACATCTTGTCTATAATCATAATCTGGCACTATATCTTTATGTCCTATTGCTACTAGACTATTTTCTTTTACCATCATAGGTATACTTAGGTAGTCATGTTTTTCTTTAATCCATGTTCCACCATCATATTTTTTACCAGTAATATAATTAGTCCATTTTCCTTTTGGTAAATAGTAACTAGCTTCTCCGTCTTCATTAAATATAGGAGCTACTAAAATTGAATCTCCAAGCATATATTGTTTATCTAAATAAGTACATGCTGGATCATCTTGAAATTCTAATATCATAGATCTCATTACCGGAATTCCTTTTGTATGAGCTGTATTAGCGGTTTTATATAAATATGGCATTATACTGCATTTTAATTTACTAAAGAATTTCACTATGTCTGAAGCTTCTTCATCGTATGCCCATGGCACTCTATATGATGTACTACCGTGTAATCTACTGTGAGATGATAATAATCCAAAGGCAACCCATCTCTTATAAACATCAGCAGTAGATGTGCTTTCAAAACCACCTATATCATGACTCCAGAATCCAAAACCTGACATGCATAATGATAATCCACCTCTTAAACTTTCAGCCATTGATTCATAATCAGATTCACAGTCTCCACCCCAATGCACTGGGAATTGTTGTCCTCCTGTTGTAGCAGATCTTGCAAATACAACTGCTTCATTTTCACCTTTAACTTCTTTAATCGTTTCAAAGACAACCTTGTTGTACATTTGAGTGTAGTAATTATGCATCTTATATGGATCTGAACCATCAAAGTAAACTGCATCTGTTGGTATACGTTCACCAAAATCAGTCTTGAAGCAGTCAACGCCCATTGCCATTAATTCTTTTAATTTTCCTGAATACCAGGCGCTAGCTGCTGGATTTGTGAAATCTACAATCGCCATTGCTGGTTGCCACATATCCCATTGCCATACATCTCCGTTTGCCTTCTTTATGAAATATCCGTTTGCTTTTCCTTCTTCAAATAGTTTTGATTCTTGTGCTATATATGGGTTAATCCAAACACAAATATTCAAATCTTTCTCTTTTAATCTCTTAAGCATTCCTTTTGGATCTGGGAACACTCTGCTATCCCATTCAAAATCGCACCAGTTAAATTCTTTCATCCAGAAACAGTCAAAATGGAATACTCTAAGTGGAATATCTCTATCTTTCATTCCATTTACAAATTCATTTACAGTTGCTTCATCATAATTTGTAGTAAATGATGTGGATAGCCATAATCCAAATGACCATGCTGGTGGCATTGCTGGTTTTCCTGTTAAGCTTGTATAGTTTTCAATTACTTCTTTCATTGATTCTCCACCAATAATAAAGTAATCTAAACATTCTCCAGTCACACTAAATTGAACCTTAGTAACCTTTTCTGAACCTACTTCAAAAGAAACTTTTTCTGGATGATTTACAAACACACCATATCCTTTATTAGTAAGGTAGAATGGAATATTCTTATAAGATTGTTCAGTACTTGTCCCACCATCTTCGTTCCATGCCTCTATTGTTTGTCCATTCTTTACAAATGGAGTAAATCTTTCTCCCAAACCATATACTAATTCACCTACAGATAATTGTAGCTGTTCTCTCATATAGATGCCTTTATCTGAAGCTTCTAAGAAGTCAGTTTCTGGTTCAGTTTTTACATAAGCTAATCCTCTACTTTTACTTGAAGTCAATTTTTGATTTCCTCTGTAAAAACTCATTTCTACAGTATTTTTATCATATTCTAATTTAAGATTTCCTGATTTGAATATAACCATATTTTCATTTTCTTCTATTAGAACTTTAGTATTTTCATTTTTATAAAGCTCAAAGCTTGGGCTTTTCTTTTCCTCTCCCATATAATGATAAGCTCTTACTCTAATAACATTTTCCATTGGTGATGAAATTTTATATGTTATAACTGGACCTCCAAGAGTGCAACCTCTGTTATATATTTTATTGCAAGGTGTATATATTGTTAAAAGATTTTCTTCGATTTTTGTACTATAAATTTCTTGTGGACTAAATGTCTCAACACCTGATTTATTTAACCAACAACCATTACTAAATTTCATATTAACACTCCTTTATATATTGTCACTTTTTAATTTATACTAATTTTAATTACTCTAATATAATTATGCATTCATTATACAGCGCCATTTTGTAACCGTATACTGAAGAAATTTCATATGTTTTATCTTAACTATTAGTGAATTAAGCCCTACTTTTTACTTTAGTAAAACAAATGTTACTATTCTATACTTTATAATTCATAAAGAAATAGAGGATAATCTTTTTATAGATTGTCCTCTATCTCAATTTTTCATAACTTCACATTATTATTTTGAAACAACCTTGAATTTTCGTACTATTTTAAATTTGATTACTAACTCCAAAGCTTAATTTTTTCTTCTGTTAATTTACTCATTCCATCATTAACTTTGTCAATACCCATAGCATTAAGATCTTGTTGAATCTTATCCCATGCTCCATCAAAATCTGCTTCTTTTCCAAGTACTGCTTGTGTTGCAGATTTTTGAATATAATCATCAGCCTTCTTTTGAATTATAGCCATATCACTATCACTTGGAACATTAAATTGCCATGCTTGACCATGTTTAGATTGTTGACCTAAATCTTTTGATGATGGGAAGAAATCTACAAATGATTTTTTACCATATCCAGCTAATGTGTCTTTTTCACCCTTATTGTAATTTGAAACATATATATCTAGAGTATTCATTGAATATGAATTTCCTGTTGCGTCCACAGCTCCATCACCTCTTTGAGGGAATGGATATATATATTGACCAATACCTGTTTTCTTTTTGAAATCTTTATCGCTGTTTCTTTGTTTTTGAACTTCTGGTAACATAACTCTCTTACCATTTTCAACTTTATAATGCTTTCCTTCGATTCCCCAGTTTACTAATACTTGAGCCTCATCTGATGCCATCCAATTTAAGAACTCAAATGCTCTATCTTTATTCTTACTTGTTGAAGAAACTCCAATTCCATGACCACCACTATAACCATAATCCTTAAATGATTGATCTTTACACTTATCATTTACTGTAACTGAAAGTGGTGCAAATGTCCTTTCATCCATTCCAGCGCCAACTAATGTTTTAGTTGATTGATCATAATCCCATTTAGCATCTGAAATACCTAATACATTTCCTTGTGCTAATTTTGCACGATATGCATCTTCTTTTTGAGTAAATGATTCTGAATCTAATAATCCTTCTGCATTCATATGATTTAACCATTTAAAGTATTCTTTTACTTCTGGTAATTGGAACTTATAAGTAGCTTTTTTAGTTTCATCATCTATTTTAAACTGTCCATCATCAGGAATTCCTGCAACTGCACCTGATATATTTCCACAAGTTATTAACCATCTCCAGTCACTTGCCATTAATGTCATTCCTATAGTTTTCTTGCCATTGATTTCTGGGTATTTTGCTTTATAATCTTTTACAGCCTTTTCATAATCTTGTAATGTCTTTATTTCTGGATATCCTAATTCTTTTAGAACTGCATGTTGTAATTGCATTACTCCACTTGGATCAAATATTTCTGTATGAACACCATATGCTCCAACAGTATATATTGATGGATCCTCTGTGCTATATTTTAATCTCTTTAATTGGTCTCCATATAATGCCTTTAGTTTATCACCTTTCTTTTCAATATAATCATCTAGCTTAATAATAGCTCCTGCATCTACTAATTTTCCTGTATCACCTTTACCGTAAATTAAATCTGGATAATCTCCACTTGCTATCATTAATGGAATAGCTTGTTCATCTCCTGCTACTGGATGGGTTATTTTTAATGTTACGCCTGTAAGTTCTGTTATCTTTTTAGCAACTTCATCATCAAAAGGCATATCCTCTGTTGCATCTTTAGTAAAGAATGTTAATGTTACTGGAGCTTTATCCGTTTTTGAACTTGTTTCAACAGTATCTCCGCTTTTATTACTACTTCCACAACCTGTAAGCAAAGCTGCTACTAAAGTAAATGAAAGCATTACTGATAAAATTCTACATTTTTTCATAAATTACCCCTCTTTTCTTATTATATATAATCTATATTATTTTATATAATATTGTTAACTTTTAACTGCTCCTAAGGTCATTCCTGTAACAAAATACTTTTGTACAAATGGATACACAAGTAATATTGGACCTGTTGCAACCATTGTTATTGCCATCTTTATTGATTCGGGATTAACAGCAGCTGCTTGCAATACTGGATTATTGGGATCTACCTTTGAGCTTCCATTTGCAGTACTCATAACCTTCATAAGTTCATATTGAAGTGTTGTTAACCCATCACTTTGTCTTGCATAAAGATAAGTATCGAACCAGCTGTTCCATTGACCAACTGCTATAAAAAGTGCTACTGTTGCAATTACTGGAAGACATAATGGTAGTACTATTTTTGTAAATATTACAAACTCATTTGCGCCATCTATCATAGCAGACTCATTTAGTGCTGGTGGTAATCCATCTATAAATGATCTAAGAACAATTACATTAAATGCACTAATTAAACCTGGTATTATATATACAGCAAAGTTATTAATTAATCCCAAATTTTTTATTAACATATACTCAGGAATTAATCCTCCACTTATATACATTGTCAAAATAAATAATATGGTAACAAACTTATTAAATACATATTCTCTTCTACTTAATACAAAAGCTACCATTGCGCTAGCTAAAACTCCTGTAGCAGTCCCTATTACTGTTCTAAGTACTGATATTAAAAGTCCTTGTGGCAGCTTACTGCTTCCTTCAAATATTTCTTTATAATTTTGTAATGTAAATTCTCTTGGCCATATATGAATTCCACCTTTTACAGTATCTGATGCATCATTTAATGAAATGGTTAGTACATTTAGAAATGGATATATTGTTACTATTGCAATAATTATCATAACAATAGCTAATACTATATCAAACGTTTTAAGCTTTTTCCTCATTAGACATCCTCCTCAAATGAAATTTAGTCAGTTATAACTACATTTTACATTAAACTGCCTTCACCTGCTTTTTTAGCTAATTTATTTGCAGCAAACAGTAAAATAATACTAACAACAGATCTAAATATACCTATAGCAGTACCAAATGAATATCTAAACATTCCTATACCATAATCTAATGCATATTTATCTATTACTAAAGACTTATCAGCAACTATTGGATTTCCAAGCAACATTTGCTTTTCAAAACCTATATTTAATAAATTTCCTATACTCATTATTAATAGAACTATTATTGTTGGTTTTATTGAAGGTAATGTTATACTGATTATTTGTGTTATTCTTCCTGCGCCATCAACTTTTGCAGCATCATATAATTCTGGATCTATAGCTGTTATTGCTGCTAAATATATTATAGCATTCCATCCCATTTCTTTCCAAATATCTCCTGTCGTAACTATTCCCCAAAAGAGGCTTGGATTTGACATAAAGCTTATTGGATTACTTATTAAATGAAACTTAATAAGTAATTCATTAACAATTCCACTTGGTGCAAGCATACTTGTTATTATACTTGCTGCTACTACCCATGATATAAAATGTGGTAAATATGATATAGTTTGTACGCTCTTTTTGAATCTTATATTTTTTAATTCATTTAATAATAAAGCAAAGCCAATTGCACACATTGTTCCAAACACTAAACTTAACAATCCCATAGCAAGAGTATTTTGTAATGATTGATAAAATTGTGGCTCTGTAAATAATACCTTAAAATGTTTTAACCCTACCCATGTTTGATTTAAAAATGTCTTTCCTGGTTTATAATCCTGAAATGCCATTGTCCATCCGACTAATGGTATATATTTGAATACAATTATCCAAATAGCAAAAGGCAATGACATAAATATTAAGAACCTTTGTTTCTTCATTAATTTCCACGAAATCTTCTTTTCTTTTTTCTTATTACTTTTAATTGCCTTTCCTGTATCAATTGCTGGAACTTGCATCTATGTACCTCCTTATTTATTTCCTTTCAATATAATAATCTTAATATTTATTTTGAGTTTCAACTACCTATAAAAATGTATATGTTTTCATATAAAAATTAGAGTTATTTTTATAAATCATGATAAAACATAACAATTATAAAAAATAATTACACTATTTTTTATACAAGTCTGAAATACGTAATTACCAATGTACTCGAAAAAATAGAGGATAACCACATACGTGTAATTTTTGAAATCACAACACGTGGTTATCCTCTATCCCTAATGCAAAAAATTACTTATTGCCCTTAGATATTTTTATACTTTTCTTTTATTTCTTCTTCTAATTCGTCAATAATATTTTTTTCCATTCTCATTATTAAGTAACCTATTATACTTACGCCAAACAAAACTCCTACTAATGATAATCTTGTAATTCGCACAAGTCCTAATACTATAATAATTATTGATATACAACTTAAGCTTATGTATATTTTTTTAATTAGTAATTTTATTGAAATCTTAAATAAATGTACTATCTTTATGTTATATCTAGATATAATTGGATAAATATAAATACTTAACATAATTATCAAAGCTAATAAAGCCAAAAATATATATGAAAAATATTTATTCCCCTTGGAACTAAAATAATTCATATCAAAATATGTTATACTAATCAAAATATTTAATATTATTCCTACTAACAAACTCTGCAAGAAATTCATTTTATAAAAATGAAAAAAATCTTTTGTTGGTGCTATGTCACCTTCTCTAACAAGCTTGCCCATTATTGAGAAAAGTGCAGTTAAAGCTGGTCCTACTAGTATTGAAAGTAATAGCAATATTGACATTGAAATATTACCTTCAAATATATAAATATAAATAATAATTGGTGATATCATTACCAAAAACCATAAATTAGTTATAAAGAAGTTCGTTATATAGTTTGTAATAGCATATACCTTATTGTTAAGTATATCATTCTTATCTTTCATCTAATGCTGTCTCCTATCTTTTAAGGTATAGTTTAGAGGAACCCTATTTTTCAATAGAATTCCTCTTTTATCTTCTATAAGGCATGATTTAAACATTATTTTTTTCATATGCCTAATATATATTAACCAATAAACTAGCCTATTAGTTATATTTTTTTTCAATTAAATCTGCTAAATTATGAGCCATCTTATCTATTTCTGCTTGATCTTCACCTTCAAGCATAACTCTAACTAATGGTTCCGTTCCAGAAGGTCTTATAAGAACTCTTCCAACACCATTTAAGGCTTCTTCTATTTTCTTTATTTCACCTTGTATTTCATCATCTGTTAAATATAAATCTTTTTTGTCATTTGGAATTGTTGCATTAGCTAATACTTGTGGAAGATCTTTCATTATTGAACATAATTCAGATAGTGGAGTTTCCTTCTTTTTAACTATACCTGTAATTTGAAGTGCTGTAACCAATCCATCTCCAGTTGAATTATAATCTAAGAATATAACATGACCTGATTGTTCTCCACCTAAAACATATTTTTCTTTAACCATTTCTTCTAGAACATATCTATCTCCAACATTAGTTTTTACAAGATTAATTCCTTCCTTTTTACATGCAATATCTAATCCAAGATTACTCATTACAGTTACAACTAAAGTATTATCTTTTAGTTTTCCAATGTCTTTTAAATACTTTGCACATAACATTAATATAAAGTCACCATTTATTAAATTACCTTTTTCATCAATAGCTAAACATCTATCTGCATCTCCATCAAATGCAAACCCTAAATCGCAGCCTTTTCTAACTACATATTCCATTAATTCTTCTGGATGTGTTGATCCACAGTTTTCATTTATATTTGTTCCATCTGGATTATCATTAATTACAAATACATCTGCACCTAATTCTCTAAATGCTTTTACTGATGACTTATACGAAGCTCCATTTGCACAATCTAATGCTACTTTTAATCCCTTTAAACTATAAGGTATTGTACTTTCAGCAAATTCTATATAATCATCTAATGCTGATACTTCAATTGTTTCTCTTCCTAGTTCTGTACCAATTGGACTTGGTACTCCTTGAAAATCATTTTCAATAACATTTTGAATGTCATCTTCTAATTCGTCTGAAAGCTTGTATCCTTTATCATTAAAAAACTTAATCCCATTATATTCCACCGGATTATGTGATGCAGAGATCATAACACCTGCATCAGCTCCATATTTTCTTGTTAAATATGCAACAGCTGGTGTTGGTACTACTCCAAGTACTACTGCCTCGGCTCCAACTGATAATATTCCCGCTATTAATGCTGATTCCAACATATCTCCTGATATTCTTGTGTCTTTTGCAACTAATATCTTAGGCTTATGCGCTCCTTCTGTTAATACATATGCTCCTGATCTCCCAAGATCATATGCAGTTCTTGCCGTTAATTCTGTATTTGCAATGCCTCTAACTCCATCAGTTCCAAACATTCTATCCATAATTTTACCTCACTTTTTTATTCTGTTATAGTTACTTAATTACTATAGTATTTTTAATCACCTATAAAAGCCACTGTTATTTGTAGCTTTTACATACGTTTCATCTTAAATAGTATAATATTTTTTATAACTATTTACAATCTTCTGTTTTTATTAAAAAACCACTATTTCTAAAATTATCATATTTGAATTCAGTATTTTAAAATCAGTGTTTACATTGATCTATTTTTTATTTTCTAACCTTTCTAATATCAAACTGTATCCATCACTTCCATAATTCAAACATCTATTAATTCTGCTTATAGTTGCTGTACTCGCACCTGTTATTTCAGCTATTTCTGAGTAAGTCTTTTTATGTTTAAGTAGATTTGCCACATGTAATCTTTGAGCTAATGATTTAACTTCATTTATAGTTGCTACATCTTCAAAAAATTTATAGCATTCATCTATATCATTAAGCTCTAAAATTGCTTTAAAGAACAAATCTAATTCTTTGCTTTTAATTTTTGATTCTAAAGAACTCACTTTATCACCTCATTGCCTAATTATTTAAGTACCTAAAAGAAACTAACAATCCAAGGATATTCCGTATCTTTAATTATATCCATCTGTAGCTTACTTTACAAATTTAATATAACAAAGTGTTAAATATATTTATTCTCTTATATATCCTCAAGTAGAAATCAATTATCTATCCTGTTCAAACTGTAACTTATTTATTTCACTTGCTCCACTCATTTTCAACTCTTTATATACATTTTTTGTTGGTATAAGCCACACTTCACCTGTACCTCTATATACATTAACCAGTCCTTCTCCATTAATTGCTGTACCTATAATGGATTTAGATGATTTTTCTACGGAAAATTCAATATTTCCTGTTCTTAAAATTGCAAAATTTCCATCTACCTTCAATGTATCATTAATTAATATGCACTTGAATATTTCACTTTCTGGAACCGGAACCTTAAGTGCAACAATTCCATTTCCTTCTATTCTAGTTTGATACAAACCTTCATTCCCTAAAAACGTAGATGAAATATTCTTTTGCATTGCTGCATTAACATCTATGTCTTCTTCACATGCATAAAACATATTATCACTTACTATAATTTCATCATCTTCTAATTCAATCAATGCAAAGTGTCCAAAAGAGGGTTCTAAAAATATTTCTCCAGTCCCACTATACGTAGGTTTAAATGCTGTTTCTCCAGTCAATTTGCTTGATATGATTTTTTTTCCAAAACCTATTAATCCACCTGACTTATTCTTTACTTCGATATTACCCTTCATATAACTTAAAGAGCCCGGTTCAAGTTTCACTGAACTATCCTCTAACATTATTCTGATTTGTTTTAGCTTTATTCCACTTTGCCTAATTATATTAAGCCCAAAAGCCGTTTCAACATCAGTAGCTCCATCTAAATTCTCATACTCTAATATTTGAAACTTAGATTCACACTCCATTTCAGATAACATATTTAATTTATTCGTAAATTTTAGTGAACTTCTCATAAATACTCCTACCTTAACAACTTATTTTATCATGTTTAAAATTATAATCTTTTCTTCTACACTCTATGCTATTTATCATTTGTAAGGCTTAATATGTTATATTTTTCTAAATGCAATTTAATTATTTGAGTTAATTTCATCTAACAAAGTAAATACTCTCTTATGTATTACAGGATGCATAAGATACGGTGCTATTTCATTTAATGATTTTAATACAAATTCTCTTTCATGCATTCTTGGATGTGGGAGAATGACTTTTTCATTAGAAGAAATTAAATCATCATACATGATTATATCTAAATCAATAGTTCTAGAACCCCATTTTATTGTTCTTTCCCTATCTAATTCTGCCTCAATTTTAAGCAACAAATCCATTAGTTCCTCTGGTTCTAATATTGTTTCTATTTCTACCACTGCATTTAAGAAGTCTTCTTGCTCTAAATACCCCCATGGCTTTGTTGTAATAAATGAAGACTGTTTCCCTATTTCGATATCTTTTTCTATTGATATTTTATTTATTGCCTCTTTTAAATACTTTTCCTTGTCTCCAATATTAGAGCCTAGACCTATATATGCTTTATGTCGTCTTCTCTCAACCATTATTTCTACAGTATCTAAATGCTTTTTCACTGGTGCCCAAGGTTTTTTCAAGAATACTTTAACCCCATTTATCATCTTATATTCATTAATAATAAATTCTGCTAAATTTAAAGCTACAGTTTCTATAAGTTCATAGCTTTCTCTTACAAATTCTTTATCTACCTTTTCACACAGTTCACCATAATGTACTGACTTTGTTAAATCTCCAGTTTTTCCAGCTGCCTTTAAATCCAAATCTAATTCTAAAGACAATATGAATTTTTGTCCTAGCCTTTTTTCTTCTTCAAAAACCCCATGGAAACCAAATAACTCCAACTCTTTTATATACATCTTATCCAAAATTCATCCACCCTATCTTCTTACAATTGCATCAGTCATCTTTGCAGCTCTTGCATTTTCTAATACATCATGAACTCTTACAAAATCACAAGCATCTTTCATTATTCCAACAACTGTTGTAGCAACAGTTCCTTCTACTCGTTCTTCTACTGGCAAATCCAAAGTAAATCCTATCATACGCTTTCTTGATGTACCTAATAGTACTGGATAACCAAGTTCCTTAAGTCGTTCTAACTTATTCATAGTTTCTAAATTTTGCTCATGACTTTTAGCAAAGCCTATACCTGGATCTAATATTATATTTTCATCTTTTACTCCAGCTTCTTTGGCTATCTTTATGCTTTCACTTAGATCATCTAATATATCTTCTATTAAATTCTTATAATCTTCATTATCTCTATTATGCATTAAACAACAAGGTACATTATATTTTGCTGCAACCTTTGCCATATCTCTTTCTTTTTTAAATCCCCATATATCATTAATAAGATCAGCTCCAGCTTCTAATGCTTTTTCAGCAACCTTTGCTTTATATGTATCTATCGATATAGGAATATCAAAATTTTCTTTTATAGCTTTTATTATAGGAACAACTCTACCTATTTCTTCTTCATCACTTATTAATGTATAACCTGGTCTTGTAGACTCTCCCCCTACATCTATTATGTCAACGCCATCATCAATCATCTTTTTCACATGTTCTATAGCCACATCTATATCATTAAATATTCCACCATCAGAAAAAGAATCTGGAGTGAAATTCAAAATCCCCATAATATATGTTCTTTCTCCAATTTTAAATTCTTTATTTCCTATTTTCATTATAGCCAAAACCTCCTAATAATATATTTTAAAATTTTTCTTTTCATCGCTCCAGTTACATTCATTTTTAGCATTACAAGTAATGCATAGCCTAGAGAGTTTGTCAGCCCTATATATTAGCGCTGAAAATCCTTCACTTGATTTCTCTCTGTGTCCTAATATTCCTTGCTTTATAACTTCAATTTCTTCTTCATTAAATTTATATTTCTCTAAAAAGTCTTTTCCAATCTCAAAGGAAGCTATTTCATGTGGTGTCCCATTTTCATATTGAAAGGATTTACCTATATCATGTAAAATTGCAGTTGTATATATAATTTCTTTTTCAAATGATAAATTTTCTTCTAAATTTATCATTTGAGCAATTCTTGCAACATCTAAGAAGTGTTTTAAATTATGTTTGCAAAACTTTCTGCCCTTTTCAAAGTTCTTATTTCTTTTCAAATAATCTATATATTTTTCATCATTTAAAATACAATTAAATCTATCCATAACTTACCCCAATTACTTTTTCTATTCACTAAATTATCTCTAGTTATACTTTTAATAAAATATTAATACGATTATTATATCATTTGCTTGTAGTTTACGGATATAATAAGCATCACTTTTTTATTTTATTTAATTAATAATCTTAAGAAAAAAAATAACATCTTGAAATTATTTAAAATAATTCCAAGATGTTATGTTATTTTTTATTAATATACTTTAGCTTCTTCTTCACCATCAAGTACCCTTATAGCACCTTGAGCTAAAGCTAATAATTCATCTTCTCCTGGATAAACTGTAACTGGAGCTATCCATTGAACTTTTTCTTTAAGATCTGGAACAAGTGTTGGAGAATATGCAATTCCTCCAGTAAATATAATTTGATCAATCTTTCCTTCTAATACTACTGACATTTCTCCAATTGATTTTGCAATTTGATAAACAAATGCTTTATATACTGCTTCACATTCTTTATCTCCTGCTTCCATCTTGTCTATAACACCTTTTACATCATTTGTATCTAGGTATCCAACAAATCCACCTTTTCCAACTGTCTTAACATATACTTCTGATTCACTATATTTTCCACTGAAACACATTTTAATTAAATCACCAATTGGAACTGATCCAGCTCTTTCTGGTGAAAATGGACCATCTCCATCTAATGCATTGTTTACATCAACAACTTTTCCATGATTATGAGCTCCAACAGAAACTCCTCCACCCATATGTACCACTACAAGATTTAAATTTTCATATCCTTTTCCACTTTCTTTTCCATATCTCTTAGCTACTGCTTTTTGGTTTAAAGCATGGAATTTACTCTTTCTTGGAAGTTCTGGTACTCCTGATAATCTAGCAACATCAGCTAATTCATCTGTAACAACTGGATCTACTATAAACGAAGGTACATTTAATTCGTCTCCAATTGATTTTGCAATTATTCCACCAAGATTTGAAGCATGAGGTCCTTGAACTCCAATTTTCAAATCTTCTACCATTGCATCATTAACTGCATATGTTCCACCTTCTACTGGCTTAAGCATTCCACCTCTACCAACAACAGCACTTAAAGTCTTTATATCAAAATTCTTCTCTTTAAGAATGTTTAATATAAGTTCTTTTCTAAATCCAAATTGATCATATATTGTATCATATCTTTTTATCTCTTCATTTGTATGTCTTAATGTTTCTTCAAATAATTCTTTTTCATTTTCATAAACACCAATCTTTGTTGATGTTGAACCTGGATTAATAATTAATAACTTGTATGACATTTTCAATCCCCCTTAATTTATATAAACATTTAACAATGCGAAATATGAAAGAACCTATATACAGAAAATATTCATTCATTATTCATTGTTAATTATAATTGATTCTATTTATTTTTTTGCTGCAACTAATGCTGCAAGAGCAATTGAATTAACTTTTGTTTCAAAAGAATCTGCTCTTGAAGTTAAGATCACTGGCGCTGATGTACCCACTAAAAGTCCACCATTTTTTGATTTTGAGAAATATGTTAATGTTTTATACATTACATTTGCTGTTTCTATATTTGGTAATAACAATACATCTGCTTTACCTGCTACTGGTCCTGTAACTCCTTTATGATGAGCTGCTTCTTCTGATATTGCATTATCTAAAGCAAAAGGTCCATCAACTATACATCCCTTAAATTGTCCTCTATCACTCATTTTAGCTAATAATGCTGCATCAACTGTTGATGGCATACTTGTATTTACAACTTCAACTGGACATACAGATGCTACCTTAGGAACATCTATTCCACATGCGTGTGCAACTACAACTGCATTATTTATCATTCCAACTTTATCTTTAAGTTCTGGATATGTATTAAATGCTGCATCAGTTAAAAATAATAGTCTGTCTAAGTTTTCTATTTCAAAAACAGAAACATGTGACATTAATTTTCCTGTTCTAAGTCCAACTTCCTTGTTTAATACGCATCTTAAGAATGTAGCAGTATCTACTAATCCTTTCATTAGCATATCAGCATGACCACTTGAAACTAATTTTACTGCTTCTAAAGTAGCCTTCTTTGGATCTTTAATATCCATTATTTCATAACCTGATAAGTCTAAGTCTATTTTTTTTGCAATTTCTTGTATTAGTTGTTTATCTCCAACTAATATTGCTTCAGCAATATTATTTTCTGTAGCTTCCTTTATTGCTTCTAATACTGGTTCATCTTGCGCTACTGCTACTGCTACTTTCTTTGTTGGAACTCCCTTTAATATTGATACTAAATCTTCGAAGTTTTTACTCATTTTTTTTGCACCTCTTACTTTAATAATAAATTTTTTACTTTTACTTATAATTAATTTGATTATTTTGTTAAATTTATATCAATCCAAATTAAACTAATTTTATTTACATTTCTATTGTAACAAAAAATAATGCAAAATGTTAAATTTTCTGAAAACTTTTTTAATATTTAACTTATTTTTAATTTAATAGGCTAAAATAGCAGTTACTTCAACGAAATAACTGCTATCTTCTAACAAATTTAAATTTTAACATATTCTAAATTCTAAATAAGTTTCTACAAATGAAATTTTTCAATTATATGTTCTGCAACCTTTATTCCATCGACTGCTGCTGAAATTATTCCTCCTGCAAAGCCAGCGCCTTCTCCTGTTGGATAAAGTCCACATACATTTATACTTTCAAGAGTTTTGTCTCTATGAATTCTAACTGGTGCTGATGTTCTGCTTTCTATACCTGTTAAAACTGCATCTTCCCTTGCATATCCTTTTATTTTCTTATCAAAATTTTCAATTCCTTCTTTAAGTGCTTCTATAACATATTTAGGTAAACAATTCTTTAATTCTTTAAATTCATATCCTGCAGTATAGCTTGGAGTAACCTTTCCTAATTTAGTTGATGGTCTATCTTTCATAAAATCTCCAACTAATTGTACTGGTGCTTTATAATTGCCTCCACCTAGCTTGAATGCTAAATTTTCATAATACCTTTGAAATTCCATTCCTCGAAGTGGTGAATCTCCTTCAAAATCTTCTGGTGAAACAGTTACTACTAATGCTGAATTTGCATTTTCCAAATCCCGTGCATGATAACTCATTCCATTAGATACAAGTCTTCCCTTTTCTGAAGCAGCAGCAACTACTACGCCACCAGGGCACATACAAAATGAATACACACCTCTTTTTAATCTATCACTTTGATAAGTTAATCTATAGTCAGCAGCATGTAATTTAGGATGTTTATGATTATCTCCATATTGACTAATATTTATTAATTCTTGAGGATGCTCAATTCTTACTCCTATAGCAAATGCCTTAGCTTCCATAGAAACTTTTTCTTTATGTAACATCTCATATGTATCTCTTGAACTATGGCCTATAGCAAGCACTAATGCCATACATTGAATTTCTTCTTTATTAACAATTATACTTTTTAATTTACCCTCTTCATATACTATCTTCTCTAATTTAGACTTAAAATTGACTTCTCCACCAAGACTTTTAATCTCTTCTCTTATATTCTTAACTACACCCTTTAAAAGATCTGTTCCCACATGAGCCTTACTTTCATATTTAATTTCTTTTGGTGCTCCAGCTTTTATAAATTCATCTAATACAAATGTGCATCTGTGGTCTTTAATTCTTGTAGCTAACTTTCCATCAGAAAAGGTACCTGCTCCCCCTTCGCCAAATTGAACATTTGATTCAAGATTTAATTGTCCATCATTCCAAAACTTTTCCACAGTTTGTGTTCTATCATCCACATTTTCTCCGCGTTCATACACAATAGGTTTATACCCTTGCCTTGCTAAAATTAACGCAGCAAAAATTCCAGCAGGACCAAACCCCACTACTACAGGCCTAAATTTAAGTTCTTGTGTTCCATTTTTTATTAATTCAACTTCCTTAATTTCTTCAACTTTCACGTCTTTATCATGTATTTTAGAAAGTATTTTTTCTTCTTCATCACAAATTATATCAACACAATAATTGAATTTTATATCATTCTTTTTTCTTGCATCTATACTTTTCTTTATTATATTTAACTTATTAATATGTTCTTTAGATATATTTAATTTCTTGCATATTTTATTTTCTAAAATATTTAAATCCTCTTCTATACTTAAATTTATATTATTTATTCTTATAGCCAAAGCTTTTCACCTTATCCCTTCAAAATAACATTAGTTTATAATTTTATTTATATGATACTTATTATAACCAACATAAAATTAATTCAAACTAAGTCAGAAAAATTATATCACAAAATAGCCACAGCATTGACAATACTGTGACTATTTTATTAACTTTTCTTTTTAACTACTATATTAACACTATCAACATTTGATATTGTTACTTTGTCTGTATTAATAAGTGTCGCCTGTGGAGTGTAATTAGAAGTTCCTTCTTCTTTTACGTTAGCTAAATCTAATATAACATTTATATTTTGGGAGCTTATCTTATCTAATTCTGTTTGAGTTCCCGTTAATGTAACATTTATTGTTGAATTTGAAGAATCTAATGAAAATGCTTCATTCAAATTCTTATACTGTACATTGCATACTATTTTTTTTGTTGTGGTTTCCTCTTTTACTACTTTAAACTTAGCCTTAATAGTATTTTCTCCATTTTCAACTGAAATGCCTTTTGGCAAATTAAGTTTAACATCCATTTCACTCTCTGCTTGCAGAGATGACATATCCACAACTTCAGTATCTATTGCTTCTATTTTATCCAAATTTTGATTGTCTCCTAATATATTTATACTATTATTACTTAATTCATAACCTTCTAAGATAAATCCTTGTGGAACAGCTCCTTTAGTTTTTAAATTTATAGGTACAAACTTCCCATTTGTTATTGCAATTGATAATTTTGCTGTTTTACTATCTGACTTAATATTATCAACTTCATTCCCCAATGAATCCACAAATTTTATACCATATTCGCTTTCATTATTTTTATCTATATTTTTTTCTTCTCCAGTTAAAATAGCTTCACTAATTTTTTCAACAGAACTCTTTCCACCTGTTACTGTTATTGTTTTGGGACTTATTGTTTGTTCCTTTTCATAGATATGCTCTTTATAAGTAACTTTTACTTTTGATTTTATTGTAAAGTTCTTTTCAACTAATTCTTCCAAATTAACCTTTATTCCTAAAAAGCCATTATTTTTAACATCAATATTTTCAGGACAAGTTATTATTTGAACAGGTATGTTATTTTCTCCATTTTTCAATGCATAAGCCGACATGTCAGCAATAATCCTAAAATCTTCTTTTTTAACTTTTACCACTTCATTTGATGAACCTTCTAGTTTTAAATCCACTGTAAATTGTGGTTTATTTACAACTGCAAATTTCGAATTAGTTACGGAATCCTCATTTGTTAATTCTACTGGAATATTCTTTAATTCATATGTTCTAAGTGGATTTTCAACAGTTGATACATATAGCCATAAACCCAAAGACAACAGTACACAAATAACCTTAACAATTAACGTTCTGTTTTCACTTTTATCCATGACTTCACCTTCTCTCCTGCTGTTTTTACCTTTTTCTCATTTCTATTTTCTATTATTTTCATTAATATATTTCGTAATTTTTCTTTATCATAACCCCTTGTTATTCTTCCATTAACAGCTAATGATACAACACCTGTTTCCTCTGATACAATTATAATTAATGCATCCGATACTTCTGATAATCCTATTGCCGCTCTATGTCTAGTTCCTAACTTTTTATTAATTGTGTTATTATCAGTTAGCGGTAACACACAACCAGATGCTAAAATTCTATTATTTCGTATTATTGTTCCACCATCATGAAGTGGAGTATTCACCACAAATATATTTTCTAAAAGATTTGAGGTTACAGTTGCATCTAACACTGTACCAGCACCAATCAATTCGTTTAGCCCTGTACTTTGCTCTATTACAATTAATGCTCCAGTTTTACTGTCAGCTAAATTTTGAACTGCAATTGAAATTTCATTAATAGTTATATATAATTCCTCTTTATTTGCAGGATAGTGCTTATCATCAAAAGCACTTCTTCCTAAATGTTCTAAAGCCCTTCTAATTTCAGGTTGAAAAATTATAATTACTGTTAATACTCCAATAGTTAATGTTTTGTTTAATATAAAATATAACATATCTAATCTTAATAGATAACTAATTGGAATCAGTACTATAATAAATGCTATCCCTTTTAATAGCTGTTCAGCTCTTGTTTCTCTTATTAAAATATACCCTTTATAAAATATGTATGATACTACGAGTATATCCAATATAGACCATAATGACATATTAGAAAAACTGTTTACTAACATTGATAAAAGTTCACGCAAATTTCTCACCTCTTTTCTTCTCTTAATTAAAATTATACAACAAATACTATACTCTTAGATACAAAGACAATTATTATTTTCTTACTTTTTTATTATTTTTATTATAATTTTTTATTAATCTTAATTAATTCTGTTCATTATAGTTTAAATAGTTGGAAATCTTTATAAATAATTATAGAAATAAATAGTGTATATAATTACTTTCTTTGGTAATAATATTATTTGTTGCGCTATACCAAAGGAGGTTTTTTATGAAAAAGACATGTAGTATTTTTGTAACTGCTTTAATACTATATCTTTCCGTTATTAATATTAATCCAGCTTTTGCCGTAGCTTTAGATGAAGCTTGTAGTGAAACTAAAAATGTTTTATTAAATGTAACAATTAATGAAAATCATTTAAATACTAATATAGAATATGCTTCAAAATCCAATGAACAAAGTAATGAGGTCCTAGAAGTTTTTAATCATGCTACTCAGCAATTGTATATAACGGGTGAAGATATAGATTTAATGGCAAAACTTGTTTCTGCGGAAAGCATTGGTGAACCATATACCGGAAAGGTAGCTGTAGCTTCTGTTGTATTGAATCGTACTATTGATCCACATTTTCCAAATACTATACAGCAAGTTATATTCCAAAAAAATGCTTTTTCTTGTGTTAAAAATAGCCAAATAAATGCTACCCCAAATCAAGATTGTTATAATGCAGTATACGATGCAATTAAAGGTGCTGATCCAACAAACGATGCTTTGTTTTTCTATAATCCAACTATAGCAACATGTAATTGGATGAAAGAAACACACAAAATCAATCAAACGATTATAGGGCATCATACTTTCTTTAAAATAGACGATTAGTTTTAAATATTAATATAAAAAAACAGGGGTTATATCAAAATTTTGAATTAACTCCTGCTTTTATTTTTATAATTCAAAGACTCTAGTCACAATAGGTCTTCCACATTATGCATCTATCTTTTCCTAATATATAAATTAATATAACAATATTTTGTTTTTAATATGCCTAACTCCTTGCTATACTTGCAAGATTATCATTTATATAAATTGATTTCGGAAAATTATTTATTAATGCATTTGCATAATTCTTGCTCTTTTCCTTATCCACAGAATTGTTTAGTAATGCTAACTCATATAATGCTTCTTCAGCATATACTCCCTTAGGATATTTACTATAATACTCTTCATATTGTACTAATGCAGTTTGCCTTTCTGATTTTTTTAGCGAATTACTTGCTCTATAAAACAAAATATGTTCTTTATAACTATTTCCTTCACAATATATATATGCTTTACCAAGTGAAATTCCAGCATCTACATAATTACCTTGATTAAAATATCCTAATCCATAATCATAGAATTTTGATGCTCCTTCATTTTTCATTAATTTAACAGCTTGATTATATACTTCAGTATCCCCATTACTTATTGATTCTGCTTTAACATTTTTTAATTGTTCGTATATTACATCAAAATCGTTACTTGCCATTAATGCTTTTAACTTTTCTTTATCAAAACTTGTACTCTTAGAAGCTTCTTTTACTATTTCTTCTGAAGTAGTCCCTGGCTTTACTTCTGATGTTTCTTGCATTTTAGGTTCTTTGTTCTCATCTGTTATATTATCTTTTTCTTCTATATCTTCAGTATTCTTTTTGTCTTCTATATTATTGAATAAGTCTTTATTTTTAAACTTTGACATAACTAAATATCCACCAACAATAATTGCAAGAATCACAAATAAACTTGTTATAATTATGAGAAAACCTTTTGAAGAATTTTTAGATTCTAAATATATCCCATCTTCTTTTAATTCTTTTTCAATAATTTTAGCTGTGATTGCATTTTGGTCTATGCTTAAAGCCTTGTCTACATATTCTTTAGCTCTATATAAGTCACCTTTTTTTTGATAACACATCGCAATCCCTGTACTTACCTTAATTGCATTAAAATCACTCTCTGAGCATTTCTTAAATAATTCTAATGCCTTATCTATTTTCAATTGTTTTAAAGCTTGTTCTCCTTGTTTATATAAATCTAATCGCCTTTCATCAGCTATAGCATCTTTTATGTAATTTTCTGCAATATCATCATTATTTATATCTTTATTCATTTCCCATGCTGTAATAGCCTCTCTTAAGTTTCCTTTTTGATATAATAGTAACCCTTTAAAATTTAATACAACTGGGTTGTCCAATCCTTCTAATAATATATCTTCACATAATTCTAGTGCCTTATTAATTTTCCCTTTTTCATAATAATCCATAGCTTTACCATAAGCTTTGTTAACCTTTTTATTCATAAATATCCCCTTACTACTATTAAGATGAATTAACTCTTACTTAATAGTATATTATATCTTATACCGTGCTTACAATTATATATTAATTTATAGAATATCTATAATAAATTTAATATTTGTTTATGTAATAATCTATTATTCCATATAAAAATCAAAGGCTATCTCATGCATTGTGAGATAGCCTCTAATTCTATAACAATTTATATATTATTCTTGTTCTAACATTATTTTCTTAGCATTTAAGATTGATGAAGAACTCATTGAGAATTCATCTAATCCATATTCAATTAGTGTAGGGATAGCAGCTTCATCTCCAGCCATTTCTCCACACATTCCAACCCATTTACCATGCTTATGAGCTCCATCTATAGTCATCTTTATTAGTCTAAGCACAGCTGGGTGCATTGGATTATAAAGATATGAAACTTTTTCACTCATTCTATCAGCAGCTAAAGTATATTGAATTAAGTCATTTGTTCCAATTGAGAAGAAATCAACATGTTTAGCTAATTCATCAGCATAAACTGCTGCTGCTGGAATTTCAACCATGATTCCCCATTGAATTTTTTCTGAATATTCTTTTCCTTCAGCTTTTAATTCAGCTTTACATTCATCAACAACTTCTTTTGCTTGCTCGAATTCTTCTAATCCTGAAATCATTGGGAACATAACTGCAAGATTTCCATAAATAGAAGCTCTAAGTAATGCTCTTAATTGAACCTTAAATATATCTTTTCTATCTAAGCAAAGTCTGATTGCTCTATATCCTAAGAATGGATTCATTTCTTTTGGTAATGGTAAATATGGAAGAGTCTTATCTCCACCGATATCTAAAGTTCTTATAACAACTTGCTTACCTTCCATTTTTTCAAGAGCAAATTTATAACTTTCAAATTGTTCATCTTCTGTTGGAGCACTATCTCTATCCATGTATAAGAATTCTGTTCTAAATAATCCTACACCGTCTCCACCATTTGCTAAAACTCCAAGAACATCTTCTGGTTGACCAATATTTCCACAAACTTCAATTCTTCTACCTGATTTAGTAGTTGTTTTAACATCTATCAATTTCTTTAATTCTTCTTGCTCAGCTTGGAACTTTTCTTTTTTTGCTTTATATTCTACTATTACTTCTTCTGAAGGGTTTATAAGTACATCTCCAGTTAGTCCATCAACTATAAGCATATCTCCAGTTTTAACACATGTAGTTATGTCACCTAATCCAAGTACAGCTGGAATTTCTAGAGTTCTAGCCATTATAGCTGCATGTGAAGTTCTTCCACCGATATCTGTAATAAATCCTACAACTTTAGTTCTATCTAATCCTGCAGTATCAGATGGAGTTAAGTCATGAGCTACAACTATTGTATTATTTTCAGTTATACTAAAAGAATCTCCGCCTTTACCTGCAAAATTTAATAATATTCTCTTAGATACATCTTTAATATCTGCAGCTCTTTCTCTCATGTATTCATTATCCATAGATTCAAATATAGCAACAAAAGTATTGGTAACACTTTCGATTGCTTTTAAGCCATTTAGGCTATTATTTTCAATTTCACTTATCATTGCTCCAGTAAATTCTGGATCATCTAATAATGTAATATGTGCTTCAAATACATCTGCTTTTTCTGCACCCATTTCTTTTTCTGCTTTAATTTTAATAATCTCTAATTGTGCTTTAGAATCATCTAATGCTTTTTGCATTTTCTCTTTCTCTGCACCTATATCTGTAATTTTAGTGTCACTTACAACGATTTCTTCATGTTCTTGTAAAAATACTCTTCCTATTGCATATCCTTTAGAAGCAGCAATACCTTTTTTCATAATATGGAACTCCTCCTTGATTGTAAATTTATTATTATAATTATTTTTTTGTCTTAATATATACTCAATTGCTATTAAAAAAACTAGCTCTTTCTATTATATCATAACTCTTTTTAAATTTTAACCAAGTTTTGTGACTTTTTTAACAAATTCCGTTTAAATTAAGTATATACGAGCTTTTATAATCATATTTTAATTTACTTTATATTGATTTTTACTAGAATTTTATAATAATATACATTTTTCATAGATATTACCGCTACTTTTTATTATTTAGTCAATTTAATTAATATTTTTATTCTTTATTTATAGGAATTATCAAATAAATTTTAAACATATCGCCTTCTTTTTTTATCCTAACCTCTCCACTATGAAGTTCAACTATACTCTTGGTTATAGCAAGACCTAGTCCTGAACCTTCAACCTTTGAATTTCTAGATTTATCACCTCTTGCAAATCTTTCAAACATTTCCTCTTCATTAAAATCCATCTCATAATTTGCAATATTCTTTACTCCAATTTTTAAAAAATCGTCTTCTAATTTGATATTAATATAAACTCTAGTATTATTTAATGAATATTTTAGCGCATTAATTATTACATTTTCCAAGGCTCTAGACATAAGTTTTCCATCAAGTTCCATATATATTGCATCTTCTTCAGTTGTAACTTTAAAAGAAATATTTTTTTCTTCATATAACGTACTATATTCACCTATCCCTTGATGTATTAATGATAATATATCAATTAAATCTCTATTTAATTTGATCTTTCCACTATTAATCTTTGACATTTCAAATAAATCCTCAATTAAAATCTTTAATTTCAGAGATTTTTTTTCTAATATTAATAGATATTCTTCCCTTTCTGCTTCTGTTATATCACCATTTTTTAATATTGTTACATAATTTATTATTGATGTTAATGGTGTTTTTAAATCATGAGATACATTGGATATTAATTCAGTTTTTAATTTTTCATTATGCATGCCATTTTCTAAAATTTCTTTATATCCAGCTTTTATCAAATTAATATTCTTCACTAATTCCTTTATTGCTAAAGAGCCATCAAGTTTAATATCTTCTTGCAAATTCCCCTCATTAACTTTTCTAAGACCATCATTTACAACAATTATATCCAAAGTCTTTTTTAATGCATACATCATAGCAAGAAATAAAATGATAATAACAAATATACTGCCCTTAAACGGATATGTCTGAAAAAATCTAACAAATATATTATTTTCATATCCACCAGTTGCAAGAAAATACAGATATATAATTAAGAGTATAATCACTAATGCTATTGAAATTATTAATGTATTTCTTGTTTCTTTATAATGAAATCCATTTCTAATTACAAAAATCACATTATTAATACTATTTGATTGAATTTGAGGTGATTTAGGGTTTCTTTTTATTACAAGAATAATTTTTATAATAAAACCAATATTTATAATACATAATGAAAACAGTTCTAATGCATTATTTTTAATATTCTCCGCTGCTAAATCATGTTGCACTTTATTTATCTGTATATAATCTCCTAAATTTGAAAACAAAATCAATGTAATTAAAGCTATAACTAATATATCAATTAAGTAGATGCTACTAAAGTATATTTTAATCTTCCTTTTCAATCTTGTATCCAATCCCCCACACCACCTTAATATATTCAGGCTCTTTTGTGTTTATTTCTATCTTTTCTCTTATTCGTCTAATATGTACAGTTACAGTATTTTCGCTCTTATAAAATATCTCTTCCCATACATTCTCATATATCTCTTTTATAGAAAATACTTTTCCTGAATTTGAAGCTAATAAATACAATATTTTGTATTCTGTAGCTGTTACTTTAATCTCTTCTCCTCGTAAAGTGATTTTTTTAGCAATAGTATCTATAACTAAATCCTTAACCTTAACTATCTCCTTGCCTTCTTCAACACTTAATGGTTTTTCATATCTTCTTAATTGCGATTTAACTCTTGCAACTAATTCTAAATGATTAAATGGCTTGGTTATATAATCATCTGCACCAACATTTAAGCCTAATATCTTATCTGAATCTTCACCTTTTGCAGATAACATTATTATAGGCAAATTTTGATTTTCTCTAATTTTTAAGCAAGTCCTTATTCCATCAAGTTTAGGCATCATTATATCTAATATAACTAAATGTATCTTTTCCTTCTCAAGAATGTCTAAAGCTTCTAATCCATCTTCTGCTTTAAATACTTTTAAATTTTCCCCTCTTAAATATATTTCAATTGCATCTCTTATTTCCTTTTCATCATCAGCTACTAATACATTGAACATAATACTCCTCCTTATTTCGTTTTTTGCCATATTAATTAATTATATACTGCCTTTTTAAATTCTTCTGAATTCTTAACTGGATCAAAATCATGTTCTCTCTTCGCCACTTCTTTAACCCCTGAATTTATTTGTATTGCTTTGTTTAGATATGTCATAGTATTAGCCACATCACCTCTTCTTCCATAAATAGATGATACCCCATAGTAACTCCATGCATAGTCTTCAACTTCCAATGCTTTATTATACCACTTTAATGCTTCATCCATATTTTCATATAATTCATATGTAAGTGCTTTGTTAAACCTTCCATAGCCATAATTTTCATTAATACTTAATGATTTATCTATATCCTTCATCCCTCCATCATAATCTCCATTATAAGCCTTTGCAATACCTCTTATATTATATCCCTTAGCATTATTGGGGAATTCACTTATAAGTACATTAGCTTTGTTAATTGCATTAACATATTCATTTGAAAAAAATAATGTATATGCCTCATTATACAACTGATTTTCTCTAGTTGAATAATTCTTTTCTTTTTCATTTATTTTAATATCCTCATCATTATCTATTTTTGAATTAGCCCCATCTGTGTCTTCTACATCTACATTAGTTGCACTGTTAATATATGATTCTTCTATATCCGCAGGTTTTACTATTTCTTTTGGTACATTATCTTGATTTTTTATGTTTCTACTACTTATATTTGTCCAACCTTCATAAGACAATATTCCCATCACTAATATAACTAGAGCTATTAATAGTATTTTCTTATTTTTTTCACTTCCTGGTAGCTTAATTCTACTCATATATTTCTCCTCTTCTTATACTTCTATTAATTTAAATTTATTTAATTTTAGCTTAAATATAAAAAAGCATTTTTCTATTTACATATTAGATTAAATTGTTAATTATTTAATCATAAAATTATCAATTCGTCTAAATATATTATCTCTTATTAAAAGTATTTTTTCAATAAACACTCACTTATTTGTATTATCTCTTGATTTTTTATTTATAAAGTGTCTTAATATTAAGAGAATTATAACTTTAAAGGAGCATTCTTATGAACACATATTACAAATTCAAAGCCAATATCCTTGATACCTTGATTATTTTTTTAGGTTGTATTATTTCCTCTTTAGGGGTAAATATTTTTCTGTCCCATGCAAAGCTTTTAAGCGGTGGAGCTACTGGTATCGGATTACTTTTAGAATATACAATGGGAATACCTGTTGGTATAGTGGTCCTTTTAATTAACATTCCATTACTTATAATAAGCTACAAAAAACTTAATAAATCATTTATCATTTATACAACCATAGGAATGCTTTGTCTTTCTCTGTCACTAATCATAACTAGACCCTTATCTAACTTAGTTGCTTTAGATAATTTAGATTTATTACTTTACTGCATATATGGTGGAGTTTTATGTGGTGTTGGTTATGGTTTAGTATTTTTACGGAATGGCTCTACTGGTGGAACTGACATTATAACCATGCTTATTAGAAGAAAATATTCAAACTTCAATATCGGTGGTTTAGGATTTTCACTTAATTTAATAATAATAATAATTGGAGCATTCACATCAGGTATTACTGAAGCATTATATACTCTTATTTCTTTATTTATTCAAAGTATAGTATTAGATAAAATGTTAAAGGGTTTTAGTAGCAAGAAGCTCCTTCTTATATTAACCGTAAAAGAAGAAGAAATTATTAATTATGTAATTAAAGATCTAAATAGGGGAATTACCTCTTTATTTGCTGAAGGAGAATACACTCATGATCGTAAAAAAATGCTATATTGCATTGTAACTTCTCGTCAAATGATTGAATTGAATACTGCTATCCACGACATAGATCCTACAGCCTTTATAACCATAGTTGATATATCTGAAGTTAGAGGAAAAGGTTTTATAAATATATAGATTTTACATATTTTGTATTAATAATTTTTATTAAATAAAGAATATTTTAATAAAATAATCCACAGAAAATGAAAGAATGAGCTTATTTATACACAACTCATTCTTTTTATGTTAATAACTATTTATTATATATATTGAAATTTTAATTATTCACTGAAACAGGTGATAGTTACCAAATCAGATGTAGATTATTTTCACAACATATATATTATGAATTTTTTATATAAGAATCTCTATTTAATTGAGTTCAAATACTCTTGCTGTCCAATTTCATAAAGATTATTTCCTTCAGTATCTATAATAACAACTAATGGCATATCCTTGACTTCCATTTTTCTTATAGCCTCAGCACCTAAATCCTCATATGCAATTATTTCAGATTTAACAATGCTCTTCCCTATTAAAGCTGCTGCACCTCCAATCGCTCCAAAATAAACTGCTTTATTTCTCTTAATTGCATCAATTACCTCTTCATTTCTTGCACCCTTACCTATCATTCCTTTTAAGCCAAGATCCATTAACGTTGGTGCATAAGCATCCATTCTATAACTAGTTGTAGGACCAGCTGATCCTATTACCTTTCCTGGCTTTGCTGGAGATGGTCCAACATAATATATAGTTTCATTTTTTATATTTAAAGGCAATTCTTTTCCCTCTTCTAGCAAATCTATCAATCTTTTATGTGCAGCATCTCTAGCAGAATAAATAACTCCGCTTAATAAAACACTATCTCCAGCCTTCAGATTTAATATTTTATCTTCTGTAAGAGGTGTATGTAACTTAATTTCCATTCGACTTTTCCTCCAATACTTTAGTTTTGTATGTTATCTGTCATTTAAATTGTTCTAAAACTCAATAATTTTTAAATTTGAGCTAAGAACTTCACATCCTCAAATGCAATATTCAATCTTTAGCGATTACGGGTGCGCTGACCCCTTATTATATAATTTCAATTAAAGTAGAAAGCTTCACTTGAAAAGTTTTACTTTATATTATGGCTTCTTTATGTCTAGTTGCATGACAGTTTATATTTACTGCTACAGGCAATCCTGCAATATGTGTTGGATATGTTTCTATGTTCAATCCTAAAGCAGTAGTCTTTCCACCAAATCCTTGTGGCCCAATACCCAATTCATTTATCTTTTCTAACAATTCTACTTCTAAATCCTTATAGAACTCATCTTTATTTCTTATATTAACAGGTCTAAGTAATGCTTTCTTAGCTAAATAAGCAGCCTTATCAAAAGTTCCACCAATTCCAACACCTATAACCATTGGTGGACATGGATTAGGACCAGCAGTTTTAACAGTATCTATAATAAACTTCTTAACACCTTCTAAACCATCTGAAGGTTTAAGCATACCTATTTTACTCATATTTTCCGATCCAAATCCCTTTGGTGCTAAAGTTATTTTAACCTTATCACCATCTACTATGTCATAATAAATTACAGCTGGAGTATTATCCTTCGTATTTATTCTTCTAATAGGATCCTCTACAACTGATTTTCTTAAAAAACCTTCTTCATAGCCTCTACGTACGCCTTCATTAACCGCATCCTCAAGTCTACCCCCAACTAAATGTACATCTTGTCCTATTTCAATAAATACGCATGCCATACCTGTATCTTGACACATAGGCATTTCTTCATTATTCGCAATTTCAGAATTAATAATTATCTTATCTAAAACCTCTGCTGCTAACTTCCATGTTTCTTTTTCTCTAGATTTTTGTAAGGCCTCTTTAATATCTGAGCCTAAAAAATAATTTGCCTCAATAGATAAATTCCTTACTGCATCTATAATAAGGTCAACATTCACTTCCCTCATCCTAACAACTCCTCTATTTATTACTTAAATATAAAGAATAAAAATGATTATTATAAATCAATTTCTATACTTATATATTTTAAACTTATTACCACATATAAGTTTAAAATTATTTTTTATTATTTACAACCCTAAATAAATCAATTTATTTTCTTTACTTTTTAACTTTGGACTTTCATAATTTCAATTTTTTATTACTATACTTAAATATAAGTACTTTAGATATTGAGAGGTATAGCCATATGACTAATAAAAATTCAAATGAACTTATTACTATAATAATTTATTTTTTAGTTATTTTACTAATGTGTTTAATATTATATAATTTATTTTTAATAATAAATCAAAATTACTCTTCACCACAATCACATGGAAATAGCATTAAAGTTGGCCCTATTTTTCTTGAATAGAAATATTAAGTATTTTTATTCTCAAAATACTTATTAACGCCATTTATTATTCCTTTAACTATTTTATCTTGGTGTTCATCACTTTTTAATTTTTCTTCTTCCTCATGATTGGATAAAAAACCACATTCTACAAGAACACATGCGCCCTCATATCCATCTCTCAATATTCTATATTGTTCCTTAGCAGCTTTAGGAATTCTCTTATTTTTATCAGCTACTGTTTCTTTTAAAGAATTTTGAATCTCCTCTGCTAAAATCTTACTGTTGTCATTAGATGCATACCACACTTGAGCTCCAAAACAACTTGCTTGTGGAAATATATTTTGATGTATAGAAATAAAAACATCACATTTAGTATCTTTTTTCATCTGACATCTTGCATTTAAATCTTTAACTTTTCTAGAATCTAATTGTGAATCTTCTTCTCTTGTCATATAAACAAGGTATCCTGAATTTTCTAATTCTATTTTTAATTTTGTAGCTATTAATAAATTTATGTTTTTTTCTATTGTTCCATTTTTTGTTTTTGCTCCTCCATCAATGCCGCCATGTCCTGGATCTATTAGTATAATGCTTTTAGTATTATTTTCATCTGAATTTGCTCTTATTGGCATTCCAAGTATTAAACAGAATATGCAAAATAGTACTAAGACTTTTTTAATTTTCATTAAATTAATCCCTCCAATTATTTTAGATTATATAAAATATTATTTGCTATATAATCTTAATTATTCAGATTCATTACACTAATATTTACATTTTATCATTCTAAATTTAATTATTTCTCATAAATATAATCTTTTATATTTAATTAACGCTTCATAACCATATGTTAAAATAATTATACTCCAGTAATTAATATACATTTGTTAGTTACCGTTAAAAAGTAATGTATTTTCATAAGTTTTTATATATAAAAAAATCCCACAAACACTGAGTTTGTAGGATTTTTTGAACTCCAATATTATCTCTTTGAGAATTGAGGAGCTCTTCTTGCTTTTTTAAGACCGTATTTCTTTCTTTCTGTCATTCTTGGATCTCTAGTTAAGAAACCTGCCTTCTTTAATTCTGGCTTTAAAGCTTCATCTGATTTAACTAATGCTCTAGTTATACCATGTCTGATAGCTCCTGCTTGACCTGTAAATCCACCACCGTGAACATTTACTAATACGTCAAACTTATCCTTAGTTCCAGTTAAAACTAATGGTTGGTTTACGATAACTCTTAATGTTTCTAAACCAAAAAAGTTTTCTATTTCTCTTTTATTTATAACTACCTTACCATTACCTGGTACAAGTCTTACTCTTGCAACTGATTTTTTTCTTCTTCCAGTTCCCATATATTGAACTTTTGCCATTTTTTATTCCTCCTCCCGAGATGGTATTAGTACTTTAATTCAAGTACTTCTGGTTTTTGAGCTGCATGATTATGTTCAGCACCTCTGTATACATTTAATTTCTTTAACATTTGTCTTCCTAATACACCATTTGGAAGCATTCTTCTTACAGCTTCTTCAAAAGCGAATTCAGGTTTCTTATCTAATACTACTCTATAAGGAGTTTCTTTTAATCCACCTGGATAAAAACTATGTTTTCTCATTAATTTTTGATCTAACTTTTTACCAGTTAAAACAACTTTTTCTGCATTAATTACAATAACAAAGTCTCCGCAGTCAACATTAGGTGTAAATATTGGCTTATTTTTACCTCTTAAAATTGAAGCAATTTGGCTAGCAACTCTACCTAGTGTTTTACCATCTGCATCAACTACATACCATTTTCTTTCGATTTCATTTGGTTTAGCAATGTATGATTTCATCTGTTTCCCTCCCTGAACTTACATTATTTCTTTACCTTTTAAAAGTAAATTTCTTTTATGTCAAGATCCGAAGCTAATGGATCTTATGTACATAAATGTTTTAACAAACAAACTTATTATAATACACGCATACGGGCGTGTCAACATTTTTTTGCCATTTTAATAAAAAACTTTTTCTAATATTAGACCGTTTGGAGGCACACACATACCTGCTCTTATTCTATTTCCTTCTACTATTATACTTTCTATCTCTTCAGCTTTTAATTTCCCATTACCAACTTTTATTAATGTTCCTACTATTATTCTTACCATATTGTATAAAAAACCATTAGCAGTTATAAATATTTTTATTTTATCGTTCTCTTGTTCTATGTACAGCTCTTGAATATTTCGTGTAGTTGTTTTTATAGAACTTCCTGGAGACATAAATGCTTTAAAATCATGATTGCCTATAAAATACTTGCAGGCTTTCCGCATTTCAACAACATCCAATTTATATCTGCAATGATATAAATACTGATTACCTAATGACAGCCTTTCATATCTATTAACAATAGTATACGAATATGTTTTACCCTTTGAAGAATATCTAGCATGAAAATCTGCATCAACCTCTTCTGATTTAATAATAGATACATCATTAGGTAATCTTGTATTTATAGCTTCTCTAAACTTATCTCCTGGTATCGTACTATTAGTAAAAAAATTTGCAACCATTTCTCTTGCATGTACACCTGCATCAGTTCTAGAACTTCCATTAATCATAATATTTTCTCCAGTAGCCTTAAATATTGCAGTCTCTATTACTTTTTGGACCGTTCTATCTTTAGGTTGCCTTTGCCATCCACAAAAATTACTTCCATCAAATTCAATTATTAATTTTATGTTTTTCATTTATATCCTCTTACTCTTAACTTAATACAAATCTAACTGCTAGACACCATAAAAATAATAGACCAAATATAGCAAAAGCAATTATATCTTTAGATGAAAACATTAATACTTTCATTCTAGTTCGTCCAGAACCACCTCTATAGCCTCTTGCTTCCATTGCCATAGCTAGTTCATCAGCTCTTCTAAATGAACTGATGAATAACGGTACTAATAGTGGTACTAGGCTCTTGGCTTTCTTTATAATTCCACCCGATTCAAAATCAGCACCCCTAGCCTTTTGAGCTTTCATTATCTTATCAGTTTCATCTATTAATGTAGGAATAAATCTTAACGCTATTGTCATCATCATAGCTAACTCATGAGCTATTTCCTTTCCAATTGGCTTAAGTAACCGCTCAATTCCATCTGTTAATTCAATAGGAGATGTCGTTAATGTTAACAAGGATGTTCCTACTATCAATAAAACTAATCTAATAGCCATAAAAGCTGCAATACTTAATCCTTCTGGATACACTTTTAAAAATCCTATTTTAAAAACTTCAGTACCCTCGGCGCCTGCAACCATAAATATATTTAAAACAGCTGTTAATACTACTAATAAAAAAATTGGCTTTAGTCCATTAAAAATAAATCTAAATGGAACTTTTGATATAAATATTACTGCAAACAAAAATGCAACAATAATTGTATATCCTACAAATTTATTTATAATAAATAAACATGCAATAAAAAGTATAGATATTAAAATTTTGGTTCTAGGATCCAATTTATGAATAAAAGAATCTCCTGGTAAATACTGTCCTATTGTAATATTCTTCAACATAGTTTTGTCTATTCCCCCTTTTCCTTATTTATTTTTAGAATAGATAAAATTTCATTCTTCGCCTCTTCTATTGTAAATATACTGTCCGAAATATCAAAACCTTTTTTCCTTAACTCTCTAACTAAATATGTTACTTGTGGTACACCAAGACCTATTTTCTCTAACATATCTACTTCTTTAAAAACTTCTGCTGGAGTTCCTTGCAATGCGATTTTCCCATCATTCATTACAACAATTCTTTCTGCAATTTTTGCAACATCCTCCATGCTGTGACTAACTATAACTATAGTCATATTATAGTCCTTATGTAACTTACTTATTTGATATAATATGTCATCTCTACCTTTAGGATCTAATCCTGCTGTAGGCTCATCCAATATTAATGTTGTGGGTTTCATAGCTATAACACCTGCTATTGCAACTCTTCTCTTCTGTCCTCCACTTAAATCAAATGGTGATTTGTCCTTATCAGTTTCATAATCTAATCCAACCATCTCCATAGCTTCAATTACCCTATTATGAATTTCTTCTTCAGATAGACCTAAATTCCTAGGTCCAAATTCAATATCTTTAGCTATAGTCTCTTCAAAAATTTGATACTCCGGATACTGAAATACTAAACCAACCTTCTTACGTATGTTAGTTAATTTAGCCTTTTTATCAGTAATATCTACTCCATCAACAATTACTTTTCCACTAGTAGCCTCTAATAATCCATTAAAGTGTTGAATTAAAGTTGATTTTCCTGAACCAGTGTGTCCAATTAAAGCAATAAATTCTCCATCTCTTATATCTAAAGACACATCATCTAATGCAACTTTTTCAAATGGACTTCTAGGCATATATATATGCGTTAAATTTTCTATTTTAATTGACATAACTCATTCACCATCTCATCTACATTTAATATTTTTTCATTTATATCTATTCCTGCCTTTTTTAATTCATAAGCTAATTCAGTAACCTGGGGAACATCTAATCCTATCTTTTTCATACGCTCTACTTGTGGAAATATCTGCCGGGGTGTACCTTCCATTATAATGCTTCCCTCATCCATTACTATAATTCTATCCGCTTGAGCTGCCTCATCCATATAATGTGTTATTAATACAATAGTCATACCGAAATTTTTGTTAAGGTCTTTTATCGTATTTAAAACATCTCTTCTTCCAGATGGATCAAGCATTGCTGTTGGTTCATCAAAAATTATACATTGCGGTTGTATTGCAAGCATTCCTGCTATGGCAATTCTCTGTTTTTGTCCACCTGACAAAAGATGCGGTGCGTGCCTCTTATACTTACTCATTCCTACTTTATCTAAACTCTCATCAACTCTTCGACGTATTTCTGATGGCTCGACCCCTAAGTTTTCAGGCCCAAACGCCACATCTTCTTCAACTATAGTAGCAACTAATTGATTATCGGGATTTTGAAATACCATCCCAGCTTTAGATCTAATATTCCATACATTCTCTGAATCGCTAGTATTAAGTCCATCTACTATCACTGTACCCTTTGTTGGTAATACTAATGCATTCATATGTTTAGCTATTGTTGATTTACCTGAGCCATTATGACCTAGTATAACTAAAAATTCTCCCTTTTTTACATCTAAATTAACATCTTTAACTGCATATTTTTCTTGGATAATTCCTTCTGAGTTTCTTATATATTTAAAATATACATTTGTGCACTTTATCATTTCATCATTCATAGTATACCCCCATAATATTTTATTGTTAATATATTATACAAATGTTTTTTTGCTAATAATATAATTGTGTATACATTATATCATTATATCTGAAAATCTCATTTACTCAATAAACAGTATGCATTTTTATCATAGTTTCAAAAAACTGCTCTATAATATATTAAATTCATCTTTTAATTTTCTATGTTAAAATGGGGATTAAGTCTAAACTTAATCCCCATTAGTATTATACTAATTCAAGTATTACTATCTCAGCTCCGTCCCCTCTTCGAGGACCTTTTTTAATTATTCTTGTGTATCCGCCATTTCTTTCAGCGTACTTTGGAGCTACATTATCAAATAAATTCTTAACAACTAATTCTTCTTGAACATAAGATAATACTTGTCTTCTAGCATGAAGATCTCCTCTTTTTCCAAGAGTAATCATCTTTTCTGCTATTGATCTAGTTTCTTTAGCTCTTGTATCAGTCGTTTCGATCTTACCATGTTTTAATAGACTAGTAACAAGATTTCTTAGCATAGCTCTTCTTTGATCTGTAGGAAGACCTAGTTTACGATAACCTGCCATTGATTTACCTCCTTACTCCTCGTATAGAGTTAGACATAAGCCCAACTCTTTAAGCTTTCTTTCAACTTCTTCTAAAGATTTCTTTCCTAGATTTCTTACCTTCATCATATCATCCATAGATTTTGTGGCAAGTTCTTGAACTGTATTAATTCCGGCTCTTTTTAAACAGTTATATGATCTAACTGATAAATCAAGTTCTTCTACAGTCATTTCTAGGACTTTTTCTTTCTTGTCATCTTCTTTTTCTATCATTATTTCAACATCATTAGTATTATCTGTCAATGACATAAATAACTTAAAATGTTCAATAAGTATCTTTGCTGATAAACTAATAGCTTCATCTATTTTCACAGTACCATTAGTCCAAATTTCTAAAGTTAATTTATCATAATCAGTAATTTGACCAACTCTTGTGTTATCCACAGTAAAATTAACTCTTTTTACTGGTGTATAAATAGAATCAACTGCTATTGATGAAATTGGTAATTCATCACTCTTATTTTTATTTTGAGTAACATATCCTCTTCCCTTATTAACTGTTAATTCCATATAAAGTCTTCCATCGTTGTCTAAAGTTGCAATATGTAAATCCTTATTAACAACTTCAACATCTCCATCAGTCTTTATATCAGCTCCAGTAATTTCACCTGGTCCTTTAGCATCAATATAAATAACCTTTGGACCTTCACCATTCATTCTTAGAGCTAATGATTTTACGTTAAGAATTAATTCAGTAACATCTTCTTTAACTCCTTGAACAGTAGAAAACTCATGAAGCACTCCATCAATTTTGACAGAGGTTGTTGCAGTTCCTGGAAGAGATGATAATAATATTCTTCTTAAAGCATTGCCTAATGTAATACCATATCCTCTTTCAAGTGGTTCAACAACATACTTACCATACGTACCATCTTCATTAGCTTCTATGCATTCTATTATTGGCTTTTCGATTTCTAACATTGACAAACCCTCCTTATTTTATAAATGGCAACCTTATTATGAGGGCAACTGATTCTATATTTGCATATATTGTGATAAATTTCTCTAACAAATATAAATATATTATTTACTGTATAACTCAACAATAAGTGTTTCGTTAACAGGCACATCTATATCTTCTCTTGATGGCTCTGCAACTACTTTTCCTTCATAGTTATCAACATTAGCTTCTAACCACTTTGGTAAAGTTTTTGGATTTTCAATGAAAGTTTTAAACTTTTCACTTGATCTGCTCTTTTCACATACAGTAATAACATCATTAACTGAAACCTTATATGAACAAATGTCAACCTTTTTGCCATTTACTAAGAAATGTCCATGAGTTACTAATTGTCTAGCTTCATTTCTTGATGCACCATAGCCTAATCTATAAACTACGTTATCAAGTCTCATTTCTAATAATCTAAGTAAGTTTTCACCTGTTATTCCTTGAATATGGTCAGCTTTTTCATAATATGCGCTGAATTGGCTTTCTAATATGCCATAAATTCTTTTTGCTTTTTGCTTTTCTCTTAATTGGATACCATAGTTTGATACTTTCTTTTTGCTTGCTCCATGTTGTCCTGGTGCATAGCTTCTTCTAACAAAAGCACACTTATCTGTAAAACATCTATCGCCCTTAAGGAAAAGTTTCATACCTTCTCTTCTACATAATCTACATGTAGCGCCAGTATATCTAGCCATTAAATTACACCTCCTATTACAGTTATCATTAGACTCTTCTTCTCTTTGGTGGTCTACAACCATTATGTGGTATTGGAGTAACATCTTTAATTAAAGTAACTTCTAGTCCTGCTGCTTGTAAGGATCTTATAGCTGCTTCTCTTCCTGAACCAGGTCCTTTAACATAAACCTCTATACTTTTTAAGCCATGTTCCATTGCTACTTTAGCTGCAGCTTCTGCTGCCATTTGAGCTGCAAATGGTGTGCTCTTTCTTGATCCTCTAAAGCCTAGTGCTCCTGCACTTGACCATGATAAAGCATTTCCTACTGCGTCTGTTAAAGTAACTATTGAATTATTAAAAGTTGACTTAATGTGCGCAGCACCATGCTCAACATTTTTTCTTTCTTTTCTTCTTCTAGTCTTTTTAACTTTTTGAGCTGCCATTATCTTCCCTCCTTACTATTTCTTCTTATTTGCCATTGTCTTCTTAGGACCTTTTCTAGTTCTAGCATTAGTCTTAGTCTTTTGTCCTCTTACTGGAAGGCCTCTTCTGTGTCTAATTCCTCTGTATGTTCCTATATCTACTAATCTCTTGATATTCATAGCGACGTCTCTTCTTAAGTCACCTTCAACCATTAAGTTCTTGTTGATATAAGTTCTGATTTCATTAACTTCTTCTTCTGATAAATCTTTAATTCTTGTCTCTGCACTAATTCCAGTTACAGATAAGATTTTTTGTGAAGTTGTTAATCCTATTCCATATATATAAGTTAAACCTATTTCAACTCTTTTTTCTCTTGGTAGGTCAATACCTGATATTCTTGCCATTAAAATTTACACCTCCTGATAATTGAAATGTATAAAATTGATTTTATATTTATAATAAAATTCTGGGTCAATAGATAATCTCTATTGTCAGCCGCCCCAAAATTTATTGTTGATTAATTAAACGACTATATAATCATATTTGACTTTTGCTAAAATGTCAATATTATTTACATTTATTTTAATGTAAATAATATTGTAACCTTGTTCTGATGATTAGCCTTGCTTTTGCTTGTGCTTAGGATTCTCACAGATAACCATGACTTTTCCTTTTCTTCTTATTACTTTGCACTTTTCACAAATAGGCTTAACTGATGGTCTTACTTTCATAGCTAACCCTCCTCATATTACTTTTGTGGTAAATATAAACTTTAGTTATATCTACCTTATTTAGCTCTCCATGTAATTCTACCTCTTGTTAAATCATAAGGAGAAAGTTCTACTGTAACTTTGTCTCCTGGTAAAATTCTTATGAAGTTCATTCTTAATTTACCTGATATATGTGCTAGAATCTTATGTCCACTCTCAAGTTCAACTTGAAACATAGCATTTGGTAAAGACTCTAATACTCTGCCTTCCATTTCTATAACGTCATCTTTTGACATAAGGTAATCAACCCTCCTTAACAATGCCTCTTAACTTTAGGAATCTCTTAATTTTTAAATCCGTACTCTTATCGCATGATTGTATTGATGACAATAATTCATCATCTATATCTTCTAAAATACTTAAGTGTTTAACCTTTTTCTTCTTAGGCATCTTTATTAACTTTGTATTCCCATTAGCTAGTAATACATAATCCTTCTCTATCTGCCTAACAACAACATATAAGTGATTTATATCTCTTCCTGCTTTTGAAAGTACTACTTTTCCAATCAAGTCATTGTTTTGCAAATTTTTCACCTCTATGATTACCTTAGCATAAATCAACACTACCACAATGGTATTATGCAAATTTATAACTAAGCAACACTCTTTTTTTCTACTTAATCAGTGTTAATATTTCAGGTCCATCTGATAAAATTGCAACTGTATTCTCATAATGTGCTGACAAAGAAGAATCTGCTGTTACAACTGTCCATCCATCTTTTAAAGTTTTCACTTTATGAGCACCTATATTAACCATAGGTTCTATTGCTAATACCATGCCCTCAAGTAGTTTTGGACCTCTACCCGATTTACCGAAATTAGGTACATTAGGATCTTCATGAACTTTTCTTCCAATCCCATGACCTACAAAATCTCTTACAACTGAGAAACCTGCTGCTTCTACGTAGCTTTGTATTCCATATGATATATCAGTTAATTTATTTCCTTCTTTGGCAAACTTTATACCTTGAAAAAAACTTTCTTTTGTTATATCAATTAATTTTTGAGCATCTACTGAAATACTTCCAACGCGAAAGGTTCTTGCAGCATCTCCATGAAATCCATCAAAAAGTGCTCCACAGTCAATGCTAACTATATCGCCTTCTCTAAGAACATATGCTCCTGGAAATCCATGTATTACTTGCTCATTAACTGAAATACATAGTGACGAAGGAAAACCATATAAGCCTTTAAATGAAGGTTTTGCTCCATGCTTAGTTATAAATTCTTCTGCCATTCTATCCAACTCTGCAGTTGTCACACCAGGTTTTACCTCTTTTTCAAGCAATAGCAATGTTTCTCCTACTATTCTGCCTGCTTTTTTCATTAGGGTTATTTCATTATGATTCTTTATAATAATCATTAATTGCTTTTCCCCAATATTTCACATATCCCTCTGAAAACTTCAATAATAGCTTTTGTTCCATTTACTTCTGAAAGCAATTGTTTTTCACTATAAAATTCAATTAACGGCTGCGTTTCTCTTTGATATACATCCAATCTTTCCTTTACAGTTTCCACTGTATCGTCTTTTCTTTGTATAACTTCACTTCCACACAAATCACATTTTCCTTCATTACTTGGAGGATTAAATTTAACATGATAACTTGCTCCACATGATGGACATACTCTTCTACCAGTCATTCTCTCTAGGATAAATTCATTAGGTACCTTTATTAATAATGCAGTATCTAATTGTTCTCCTCTTTCTATAAGAAAGTTGTTAAGAGCGTCAGCTTGAATCACAGTTCTAGGAAAACCATCTAATAAATATCCATCATTGCAGTCATCCTTCTGCAGTCTATCTTTAACCATATTAATAGTAACTTCATCAGGAACTAACTGTCCATTATCCATATAACTTTTTGCTTCTATCCCTAAAAGAGTGTTTCCAGAAATATTCTTTCTAAAAATGTCTCCTGTAGAAATATGTGGTATTGAATATTTATTACTGATTGATTTAGCCTGTGTTCCCTTTCCAGCTCCAGGAGGACCTAGTAATACTATCTTCACTGGCTTCATCTCCATTTATTCTATTTAAGAAATCCCTTATAGTGCCTAACTACCATTTGTGATTCTACTTTTCTAGTAAAATCTAATGCAACATTTATAACAATCAATAGCCCGGTTCCTGAAAAAGATATATTTTGAAATTGTGTATAGTTTTGTATTATTGTTGGTGTAATAGCCAAAAATGCTGCTAATATTCCTCCAATAAATGATAGTCTATTAAGAACTCTTTCAAAGTATATTGTGGTTTCTTCTCCTGGTCTTACTCCTGGTACAAAACCAGCTGATTTGTGTAAGTTTTCAGACATTTCATCTGGCTTAAACGTAATCTGAGTATAAAACCAATTAAAAAATACTGTAAGTATTGCATATAACACTATATACATCCAACTTTTTTGATTAAATACACTTGTATTATTAGTCAATATCCATTTTGCCCACTCTTTTTGACTTTCACCAATTCCACCAAACAATGTTGCCATTGTTTTTGGAAATTCCATTACTGACATAGAAAATATGATTGCAAGAACAGCTGAACCAATTATACTTAATGGAATATGTGTTGATTGTGATTTTACCATATTACTATTTCCAGAAGCAAATTTACCCGCATATTGTACAGGTATTCTTCTTTCTGATAAAGAAAAATATAAAATCATTCCAAGCATTAACACAATAAATATTCCAAATAATACAATTTCTACAATACTTGCATTTCCTGCTTCTTTAAGTGTAATCATTGATCCAATGTTTACTGGAACCCTTGAAATTATATTAACAAATATCAAGATAGATGTTCCATTACCGATGCCTTTAACTGTAAGTTGATCACCTAACCACATACAGAATGTTGACCCAACTACTAATGCAAAAATTACAATTGCTTTTTGCATTATTTGCAAATCACGTGTTGCACCACTACTTGAAATTGTTGCAAATATCCCATAAGCTAATACGAAAGATATTGCAAAAGCTACATAACGCGTTGCATTTTGTATCTTCTTTCTTCCATTTTGACCCTCTTTAGAAAGTTGTTCTAACTGAGGAATTGCAACTGTCAATAATTGAACTATGATTGATGCATTAATATATGGCATAACGCCTAATGCTAATATACTAGATCTACTAAAAGCACCTCCAGAAATCATATCATAAAATCCTAATAAACCTCCAGATGAAGCTAGGCTTTTTAAATAATCAGAATTAATTCCAGGAAGAGGAATATGGCTTCCCATCCTGAAAACTGCAACTAGTAATATAGTCCATAAAATCTTTTTTCTAAGTTCAGGAACTTTAAATGCATTTTTTAGAGTCTGAAGCACTTTAAATCACCTCGACTTTTCCCCCAGCTGCTTCAATTTTTTCTATAGCAGACTTAGAGAACTTACATCCTTTAACTGTTAAACTTTTTTCTATTGTTCCATTTCCAAGAATCTTAACTCCGTCTAATACTTTACTTATAACTCTTTTTTCAAGTAAAACTTCTGGAGTAACTTCTGTACCATTCTCAAAAATATTTAATCTGTCAAGATTTATGCTAACAATTTTCTTTGCAAAAATGTTTGTAAAACCTCTCTTTGGAAGTCTTCTATATAAAGGCATTTGACCGCCTTCAAAACCAGGTCTTACGCCACCACCTGATCTTGCATTTTGACCCTTTTCACCTTTACCAGCATTTCTTCCTGTACCAGAACCAGTACCTCTACCAATTCTTTTAGGTGCTTTTTTGCTACCTTCTGCTGGTTTTAATTCGTGAAGTTTCATATTGAGTACACCTCCTTATTTTATACTTCTTCTACTTTTAATAGATACTCAATCTTTTTTATCATACCTTGTACTTGAGGTGTTGCCTCAGGTTCTACTATTTTACCTATTTTCTTAAGTCCAAGAGCATTTGCTGTAGCGATATGGTCTTTCTTTCTACCGATTAAGCTCTTTACTAATGTAATTCTTAATTTAGCCATTGCAATACCTCCTAACCTAATATTTCTTCTACAGATTTGCCTCTTAATTTAGCGATATCTTCTACTGTTCTTAAACTAGCTAATCCGTTTATTGTAGCATTTACCATGTTATTAGGATTGTTTGAGCCTAATGATTTAGCTCTAACATCCTTTAATCCTGCTAATTCAAGTACTGCTCTTGCTGGTCCTCCTGCAAGAACTCCTGTACCTTCTTTAGCTGGCATAATTAGAACATTTGCAGTTCCAAATTTACCGTTAACTCTGTGAGGAATTGTTGTTCCTACCATAGCAACGCTTACTAAGTTTTTCTTAGCATCTTCTATTCCTTTTTTAATTGCTTCTGGGATTTCGATTGACTTACCCATTCCAACACCAACGTGTCCGTTCTCGTCTCCGACAACAACTAGAGCGCTGAATCTGAAGTTTCTACCACCCTTAACAACCTTAGTAACTCTGTTTATAAAAACAACCTTTTCTTTAAGGTCTAGTGTACTAGGATCGATTCTCATTTATTTCCCTCCTCGTATATTAGAATTTCAAGCCTGCTTCTCTAGCTGCTTGTGCTAATTCTTGAACTCTTCCGTGATATATGTATCCACCTCTGTCAAATACCACTACATCAATTCCTTTATCTATAGCTCTTTTGGCAACTACTTCTCCTACAAGTTTAGCACCTTCTTTAGTTCCGCCTTTAGCAGCAAAATCCTTATCTAAACTTGAAGCGGCTACTAGTGTAACACCATTTATATCATCTATAACTTGTGCATATATATTCTTTTCACTCTTAAAAACTGAAAGTCTTGGTCTTTCCGCAGTTCCAAAAACTTTTTTACGAACTCTAAGGTGACGTTTTTCTCTGCTTGCTTTTTTGTCTACCTTTTTGAACATAAAACTCACTCCTTTCTATTATTTCTTACCAGTCTTACCTTCTTTACGTCTAATGACCTCATTATCATATTTAATACCTTTACCCTTATATGGTTCTGGTACTCTCCATTTTCTTATATCTGCTGCTGCAAATCCAACTTTTTCTTTGTCTATTCCACTAACTATTATTTTAGTTGCAGCTGGAGTTTCAAATGTGATTCCGTCAATAGGTTCAATTTCAACTGGATGTGAATATCCAAGGTTCATTACAAGTTTCTTTCCTTGTAATTGAGCTCTATAACCAACACCAACTAAATCTAAAGTCTTTTGATAACCTTCTTTTACTCCAATTACCATATTATTAATTAATGCTCTTGTTAAACCGTGAAGAGCTCTGTATTCTTTTTGTTCACTATGTCTAGTAACAATTACTTCATTGTTTTCAACAGCTATGCTAATATCTTTATGCATAGTTTTAACTAATTCACCTTTTGGTCCTTTAACTGTAACAAGGTTTTCTGGTGTTACAGTAACAGTCACATCAGCAGGAATAGCTATTGGTAATCTACCTACTCTTGACATAATTGCACCTCCTGTATTATTTAAAAATTGTATATCCATCACAATTTTATTTAGTTTAATTTATCTAAAATATTACCAAACGTAACAGATTACTTCTCCACCTAAACTGTTCTTTCTAGCTTCTCTATCTACCATTATTCCGTTTGAAGTTGAAACAACAGCAATACCTAATCCATTAAGAACCTTTGGTACTTCATCTTTCTTACAATAAACTCTTAATCCTGGCTTAGAAATTCTCTTAATACCAGTTATAACTCTTTCTTTGTTAGCTCCATATTTAAGAGATAATCTTAACATTGGAACAACTCCATCGTTATATTCATTTATTTCTTTTATATAACCCTCTTGTAATAATATATTCGCTATTTCCTTCTTTATAGTTGAAGAAGGTACCTCTACCACTTCATGTCTTACAGCATTAGCATTTCTTACACGAGTTAATAAATCTGCTATAGGATCTGTCATAACCATTTAATGTGCCTCCTTTCGTTACATTGTGTATGTTACCAACTTGCTTTTCTACAACCTGGAATTTCGCCCTTATAAGCAAGTTCTCTAAAACAAATACGGCATACTCCATATTTCTTTAATACAGAATGTGGTCTTCCGCATATTCTACATCTTGTATATGCTTGTGTTTTAAATTTAGGAGTTTTGCTCCACTTTTCGATAATAGCTTTACGTGCCAATGTGTTTCCCTCCTTATTTTTGAGCGAATGGCATTCCAAGGAATCTTAATAATTCCCTAGCTTCTTCATCAGTATTTGCTGATGTAACGAAGATTATATCCATTCCTCTTACTTTATCTATTTTATCATATTCGATTTCTGGGAATATTAATTGCTCTTTGATTCCTAATGAATAATTTCCTCTACCATCAAATGCTTTGCTTGAAACTCCTCTGAAATCTCTAACTCTTGGTAATGCAATACTCACTAGCTTATCTGCAAATTCAAACATTTGAGATTTTCTTAGAGTAACCTTACACCCTAATGGCATGTTTTCTCTAATTTTAAAGTTAGCTACAGATTTCTTTGCTCTTGTTAATACAGGCTTTTGACCTGCTATCAAAGTTAAATCATTAACTGCTGATTCTAAGACCTTTTGATTTTCTTTAGCTTCTCCAACTCCCATATTGATTACAATCTTCTCAAGTTTTGGAACTTCCATTATATTTTTATATCCAAACTTTTCAATCATAGCTGGAACTACTTCTTTTTGATATTTTTCTTGAAGTCTTGTCATATTAGTTACCTCCTTTCAAATTCTAGAATGTTTCTCCGCATTTTTTACATACTCTAACCTTAGTACCATCATCTAAGATTTTGTTACTAATTCTAGTTGCATTCTTACATTTGTTACAATATAACATAACTTTTGAGCTGTTGATTGCTGCTTCTTTTTCAATAATAGCGCTTTCAACTTGACTCTTATTTGCTTTTTGATGTTTCTTTACTATGTGAATTCCTTGAACAAGAATCTTTCCTGTCTTTGGATATGCTTTTAACACTTCACCAGTCTTGCCTTTATCTTTACCAGATATAACAATAACTGTATCATTCTTTTTTACATGTATCTTCAAGTTAGCCACCTCCTCTTATAGAACTTCTGGTGCTAATGATAAAATTTTGTTAAATTCTTTATCTCTTAGCTCCCTAGCAACAGGTCCAAAGATACGAGTTCCTTTTGGTTGTTTATCATCTTTGATTATAACTGCTGCATTTTCATCAAATTTAATATATGAACCATCGGCTCTTCTTACACCTTTTACTGATCTAACTACAACTGCCTTTACAACTTCACCTTTTTTAACAACTCCACCTGGTGTTGCACTTTTAACGCTCGCTACTATAACGTCACCGATATTACCAAATTTTCTTTTAGATCCGCCTAAGACTCTTATACACATAATTTCTTTTGCACCTGAATTATCTGCAACTTTTAATTTGGTTTGTTGTTGTATCATTAAAATACCCTCCTTTCAGTTTTAAAGCCTATTTAGCTTTTTCAACTATTTCAACAAGTCTCCATCTCTTATCTTTAGATAAAGGTCTAGTTTCCATTATTGATACTTTATCATTAATTTTAGCTTCATTATTTTCGTCATGTACTTTAAACTTCGTAGTCTTATTTACTGTTTTTCCGTATAGCGGATGTCTAACCTTAGTTTCAACTGCAACTACAATGGTCTTTTCCATTTTATCAGAAACAACCCTACCAATTCTTTTCTTTCTTAATGATCTTTCCATTAGGGCTTACCTCCTTCCAACTTTTATTGTTCCAATGCTTTCAATTCTTCTTCTCTTAAGATGGTTTTTATTTGGGCTATAGACTTCTTAACTTCTTTTATTCTCATTGGATTTTCTAATTGCCCTGTAGCTAATTGAAATCTTAAGTTAAATAATTCAGCTTTAAGATCGCCTAATTTAACTGTTAAATCTTGAGGATTGCTTAATTTCAATTCTTTTAATTCTCTAGCCTTCATTATTCTTCACCACCCATTTCCTCAAAATCTCTTTTTGAAACAAATTTTGTTTTTACAGGAAGTTTATGCGAAGCAAGTCTCATTGCTTCTCTTGCAGTTTCTTCTGGTACTCCTGATAGTTCAAATAACACTCTACCTGGCTTAACTACTGCAACCCAATATTCTGGTGATCCTTTACCTGAACCCATTCTTGTTTCAGCTGGTTTTTCTGTAACTGGTTTATCTGGGAAAATCTTTATCCAAAGTTTTCCACCTCTTTTAATGTATCTATTGATAGCAATTCTGGCAGCTTCAATTTGGTTACTTGTAATCCAACAACAACTTAATGCTTGAATTCCATAATCTCCATAAGCTAAGAAATTACCTCTTGTTGCTTTACCTTTCATTCTACCACGTTGCACCTTACGATGTTTTACCCTTTTAGGCATTAACATGATCTATTCCTCCTTTCCTATGCGTTAGCCTCTTCCTTTTCTACTTTCTTAGTTGGAAGAACTTCTCCATTATAAACCCAAACCTTAACTCCAATTTTCCCATATGTTGTATCTGCTTCTGCAAATCCATAATCAATATCAGCTCTTAATGTTTGTAGTGGAATTGTTCCTTCATGATAATGTTCAGTTCTTGCTATTTCAGCTCCACCTAATCTACCAGCGCATGCAGTTTTCACACCTTTTATTCCATGTTTCATAGCTCTTTGCATTGTTTGCTTCATAGCTCTTCTGAATGAAATTCTCTTTTCTAATTGCGCAGCAATGTTTTCTGCCATCAATTGAGCATCGGCTTCTGCACTTTTAACTTCAACTATGTTAATCAAAACATTTTTTCCGTTAACGAATTGAAGTAACTTATTTTTTAAACTTTCAATTCCTGATCCACCTTTACCAATAACTACACCTGGCTTTGCTGTGTATATGTTTAATTTAACTCTTTTAGCAGCTCTTTCAATTTCTATTTTAGAAATACCAGCTGAAAAAAGTTCTTTCTTAACAAATTTTCTAATTTGATTATCTTCTATAAGATTATCTGCAAAATTCTTTTTATTGGCATACCATTTTGCATTCCATCCCTTGATAATACCTACTCTAAGGCCATGAGGATTTACTTTTTGACCCACTTGCTTTTCCCTCCTTTTATAAACTAAGCTCTTTCTTTAACAATTACTGTTATATTGCTTGTTTTCTTTAAAATTTTAAATGCTCTACCTTGAGCATGAGGTTGAAATCTCTTTAATGTTGATCCTGAACCAACGAAACATTCTGAAACATATAAGTTATCAGCGTTTAATTCCAAATTATTTTCTGCATTGGCAACAGCTGATTTTAAAACTTTATTAATTACTACTGCTGCTTCTCTTGGAGTATATTGTAAAATAGCAAAAGCTTCCTTAACTTGTTTTCCTCTTATTAAACCAAGAATTACTCCTACTTTTGTTGGAGACATTCTAACATATTTTGCTATAGCTCTAGCTTCCATTTATGATCCTCCTTTCCAGGCTATCTTTTTGATGTTTTATCTGCGATATGGCCTTTAAAAGTTCTAGTCAATACAAATTCACCTAACTTATGACCAACCATGTCTTCTGATATAAATACTGGTACATGCTTTCTTCCATCATGTACAGCAATTGTATGACCTATAAATTGTGGGAAAATTGTTGAACTTCTTGACCAAGTTTTAACAACTTTTTTATCTTCATTACCATTCATTTCTTCTATCTTCTTGAAAAGTCCCTCATGAACAAAAGGTGCTTTCTTTGTTGATCTACTCACTAATATGCCTCCCTTCATAAATGCTAAGTTCTAAGTTGCGAAGAGAAATTACGGTTCTCCTCAAACTACTTAGATCTTCTATCTTTGATGATAAATTTATCTGAATATTTCTTGTTCTTTCTAGTTTTGTATCCAAGTGCTGGTTTACCCCATGGAGTAACTGGACTTGGTCTACCAACTGGAGATTTACCTTCACCACCACCATGAGGGTGATCATTAGGATTCATTACAGAACCTCTAACTGTTGGTCTCCATCCCATATGTCTTTTTCTACCTGCTTTACCGATATTAACAATACCATTAGTTGCATTAGAAAGTGTTCCAATTGTAGCTCTACATTCGATTCTTACATATCTCATTTCACCTGATGGTAATCTAAGAGTTGCATAATCTCCTTCTTTAGCCATTAATTGTGCTGAGTTACCAGCAGCTCTAACTAATTGGCCACCTTTTCCTCTTTGTAATTCGATGTTATGAATAACTGTACCAACTGGTATGTTCTTTAATGGAAGAGCATTACCTGGTTTAATATCAGCATTAACACCTGATTCTATAATATCTCCAACTTGTAATCCTGCTGGTGCAAGAATATATCTTTTTTCTCCATCTGTATATACAACAAGTGCGATATACGCTGTTCTGTTTGGATCATATTCTATAGTTGCAACCTTTGCTGGAACTTCATCTTTGTTTCTTTTAAAATCTATTATTCTGTATTTTCTCTTAACAGTACCACCACGATGTCTAACAGTGATTTTACCTTGATTATTTCTACCCGCTTTAACTTTTAACGGAGCAAGAAGTGACTTTTCTGGTTCTTGTGAAGTTATTTCTTCAAAAGTTGGCATAGTCATTTGTCTTCTTGATGGTGTAATCGGGTTAAACTTTTTAACTGCCATTTAAAATTTCCTCCTTTTTCAAGCTTCTCTGGTGCTTATCACCAATAATTGCTTTAATCTACTATTGCATTCCGTCAAAGAATTCAATTCCAGTGCTTTCTTCAGTTAATTTAACAATAGCCTTTTTGTAGTCTGGTCTTTTACCTACATGTACGCCTTGTCTTTTCATTTTTCCTAAACCGTTTATAGTATTAACATCTTCAACTTTAACATTGAAAACTTCTTCTACAGCTCTCTTTATTTGAGATTTATTAGCATCAACATGAACTATAAAAGTGTACTTTTTTTCGGCCATAGATGACATACTTTTTTCAGTTATAACTGGCTTTCTTATTATATCATGGCTTGTTAATTTCATTATGCGTACACCTCCTCAATTTTTGATACAGCCTCTTTAGTTATGATTAATTTTTCATACTTTAACAAATCATATACATTGATGTTGTTTGCTGGAATAATACTTATTCCTTGAATGTTTCTTGCTGATTTATAAACAACTTCATTTGATTCTGCAGTTATGATTAATGCTTTATTAGCTTCTAAAGCTTTTAACATTTCTACTATATTTTTGGTTTTTGGTGCTTCAAAATTTAATGTATCAAGAATAATCATTTGATTTTCTTGAACCTTGCTAGTTAAAGCAGATTTCATAGCAACTTTTCTCATACTCTTTGGAACTGAAGTTCTGTAATCTCTAGGCTTTGGTGCGAATACAATACCACCCTTGATCCATTGTGGCGCTCTGATAGATCCTTGTCTTGCTCTTCCAGTACCCTTTTGTCTCCAAGGCTTAGCTCCGCCTCCTCTAACTTCAGATCTAGTTTTAGTTGATTGAGTTCCTTGTCTCTTGTTAGCTAATAATGCTACTACTACTTGATGTAATGCATATTCATTAACTTCTACTGCAAATACGCTTTCGCTTAGTTCCATGTCTGAAACTTTATTTCCTTCTTTATTAAATACTCCTACTGTAGGCATTCTATTTCCTCCTTTCTTAAAGAAATTAAGATCTTGCTGAATCTTTAATTACTACTCTACCCTTATTAGGTCCTGGGATTCCACCCTTAATTAGTATTAAATTCTTTTCAGCTATTACTTTAACAATTTCTAAATTAATTACTGTTGTATTAACAGATCCCATATGTCCTGGCATTCTCTTATTCTTGAATACTTTAGATGGACTTGATGAAGCTCCCATTGAACCTGGTGCTCTTTTAAACTTAGAACCATGAGTCATATCTCCTGTGCGTTGATTCCATCTCTTTATACATCCTTGGAATCCCTTACCTTTAGAAACACCCGCTACATCAACCTTGTCTCCTACTTCAAATACATCAGCCTTTATTTCTTGACCAACTTCATATTGACTTATATCGTCAAGTCTAAATTCTTTAAGAGTTCTTCTCAAAGTAGTCCCTGCCTTAGCAAATTGACCTTTTCTTGGCTTATTAACTAACTTTTCTCTTATTTCTTCAAAACCAACTTGTATTGCTTCATAACCATCATTATCTGATGTTTTCTTTTGAACAACAACACATGGGCCAGCTTCTACTACTGTTACAGGAACTACTTTACCATTTTCATCGAAAATTTGTGTCATCCCTATTTTCTTTCCTATTATAGCTTTTTTCATGTATTTACACCTCCCAAACTAATTAGCGGATTGTTAACAATCATAACTAGCCGTTTTTCTATTTTATTTCCAGTATTATAGTTTGATTTCTATATCAACACCAGCTGGAAGATTTAATCTCATTAATGCATCAACAGTTTTAGGTGATGGATTAACAATATCGATTAACCTCTTATGAGTTCTTATCTCAAATTGTTCTCTTGAATCTTTGTACTTATGAACTGCTCTTAATACTGTAACAACATCTTTTTCAGTAGGTAGTGGCACTGGTCCTACAACCTTAGCTCCTGTTGTTTTTGCAGTTTCAACAATTTTTTCAGCTGATTGATCTAATATTTGATGATCAAAAGCCTTTAATCTAATTCTTATTTTTTGCTTTGACATTTCATTTCCCTCCTTCTTTATGTACGTTTTACTTCTAACGCACAACAGCGGTTATTCTGTAAACTGTTCCAGGTGTTTCGTATCTTTGCAACAGTCTACCTAATCCCTGTCGTCGGATTCTAGATCCAAACTTACTCATCAAGAATTACCCGGAAGTCCGGCAACCTCTTGATTCATCGCTGTATGCTATGCAACTTCTATATTATACTATTGTTGTATTGCCTTTTCAAGCTTTTTTTTACATTCTTTTAACTTTTTTTCATCTTTTATTTGTCTATATATTATTCTTTTATTATTTTAATTGTATTTTAACAAAAATTCAATACATTTTTTTGTTTTTAAAATTATTTTTAAGTAACTTACATCGTCTTCTTAATAAAATGTAATTTAATATTAAAAATTGATTTATTACAAAATAAGAGCAAGAAATTTAATTTCTTGCTCTTATATATTCAAATCTACTTTTTTATTTTTGTATGCTAGTAACAACTCCAGAACCTACTGTTCTTCCACCTTCTCTAATAGCGAATCTTAATCCTTCATCCATTGCGATTGGTGTGATTAATTCTACTTTCATATCAATGTGGTCTCCTGGCATTACCATTTCCATTCCATCTGGTAATTTTATTGATCCTGTAACATCTGTTGTTCTGAAATAAAATTGTGGTCTATATCCATCAAAGAATGGTGTATGTCTTCCGCCTTCTTCTTTCTTTAATACATATACTTGACCTACAAAGTTAGTATGTGGATGTACTGAATTTGCTTTTGCCAATACTTGACCTCTTTGGATATCAGCTCTTTGTACTCCTCTTAATAATGCTCCGATATTATCTCCTGCTTGCGCATCATCTAATAACTTTCTGAACATTTCAATTCCAGTTACTACAACTTTCTTCTTTTCTTCACTTAATCCTACGATTTCTACTTCGTCTCCTACGTGAAGTACTCCAGCTTCAACTCTTCCTGTTGCAACTGTTCCTCTACCAGTGATTGTAAATACATCTTCTATTGGCATTAAGAATGGCTTATCTGTAGCTCTTTCTGGTGTTGGTATATAACTATCTACAGCGTCCATCAATTCATTTATACACTTAATTGATTCTGGATCTTCTGGGTTTTCTAATGCTTTTAATGCTGATCCTGTTACTACTGGAATATCATCTCCTGGGAAGTCATATTCACTTAATAATTCTCTAACTTCCATTTCAACTAATTCTAATAATTCTGGATCATCTACCATATCAGCTTTGTTTAAGAATACTACCATATATTCTATTCCAACTCTTGATCCTAATAGTATATGTTCTCTTGTTTGTGGCATTGGACCATCTGCTGCTGATACAACTAATATAGCTCCATCCATTTGTGCTGCTCCTGTAATCATGTTCTTAACATAATCGGCATGTCCTGGACAGTCAACGTGAGCATAATGTCTGTTTTCTGTTTCATACTCAACATGTGATGTATTAATTGTAATTCCTCTTTCTTTTTCTTCTGGTGCTTTGTCTATTGCTGCATAATCAAAGGCTTGTGCAAAACCCTTCTTTGATAATACTGTTGTTATTGCTGCTGTTAATGTTGTCTTACCATGGTCTACGTGACCTATTGTTCCAATATTAACATGTGGCTTGGTTCTTTCATACTTTGCTTTTGCCATTATAATTTTCCTCCCTTATAGACATTAATTAAAAGAATGTTTTCGTAAATATTATAACTTATAGCTATTTTAATATCTACATTTATCATTCAAGTTTTTACTGTTTATATAATAATTACCTAAACATATATTACGAGTAATTATTTAGTTTTGTTGCCAGCAATTTCTTCTTGAATATTTCTAGGAACCTCTTCGTAGTGATCGGATACCATTGAGTAAACACCTCTACCTTGTGTTCTAGATCTTAATGAAGTGGAATATCCAAACATCTCTGATAATGGTACAAATGCTCTTATAACTTCTGCTCCATTAAGTGCTTCCATTCCTTCTATTCTACCTCTTCTTGAATTAATATCTCCAATAACATCTCCCATATATTCAGTTGGAACTGTTACTTCAACTTTCATTATTGGTTCTAGAAGTGCTGGATTTGCTTTAGCCATAGCATTCTTAAATGCCATAGATCCTGCAATTTTAAATGCCATTTCAGATGAGTCAACTTCATGGTATGAACCATGCACTAACTTAACTTTAAAATTAATAACATTATATCCTGCAATTATACCAGTTAACGCAGCCTCTTTGATACCTGCATCGATAGCTGGAATATATTCTTTAGGAATAGCTCCACCTACAACTCCATTTATAAATTCATACTCGCCTTCAGTTGGTTCCATTTCAATTATAGCATGACCGTATTGTCCTTTACCACCTGATTGTTTAGCATACTTAGCCTCTGCTTTAACAGCATTCCTAATTGTTTCTTTATATGCAACTTGTGGAGCTCCAACATTACATTCAACTTTAAATTCTCTTGTAAGTCTATCAACAATTATTTCTAAGTGAAGTTCTCCCATACCAGCTATGATTGTTTGCCCTGTTTCTGTATCAGTCCAAGTCTTAAAAGTAGGATCTTCTTCAGCCAATTTAGCTAATGCCATTCCCATCTTTTCTTGAGCATCTTTTGTTTTTGGCTCAATAGCTACATTTATAACTGGTTCCGGAAAGTCCATTGCTTCAAGAATTATTGGATCAGCTTCTGAACATAAAGTATCACCTGTTGTAGTATTCTTAAGTCCAATTATAGCTCCTAATTCACCAGCTTCTAAAGCTTCAACTTCTGTTCTTGAATTTGAGTGCATCTTAACAAGTCTACCGACTCTTTCTTTCTTACCTTTTGTTGAGTTAAGAACATATGAACCACTTTGCAATACACCTGAATATATTCTTGCGAATGCTAATTTACCAACAAATGGATCAGTAGCAATCTTAAATGCTAATGCTGCTAATGGTTCAGAATCTGATGATTCTCTATGAGCTTCTTCTCCATCTAATGTTGTTCCTTTTATTGCTGGAACATCTAATGGCGATGGTAAGTACGCTACAACACTATCAATCATTTGTTGAACGCCTTTATTTTTATATGAAGAACCACAAATACATGGATAAATTTCATTAGCTATTGTTGCTTTTCTTAAAGCACTATATAATTCAGCTTCAGTAATTTCTTCACCTTCTAAATATTTTTCCATCAATACTTCATCAGTTTCAGCAATAGCCTCTACCATTGCATTTCTGTATTCTGCAGCTTGTTCAGCATATTCTGCTGGTATAGCTTCTTCTCTCATATCTTTTCCAAGATCATCATAATACAAAATAGCAATATTTCTTATAAGGTCAATCATACCTTTAAAGTTTTCTTCTCCACCTATTGGAATTTGAATTGGAACTGCATTTGCTTTTAATCTTTCTTTAACCGTATCTACACATCTAAAGAAATCTGCACCTGTTGCATCCATCTTATTTACATAAATCATTCTTGGTACTCCATACTTATCTGCCTGTCTCCAAACAGTTTCAGTTTGTGGTTCAACACCACTTTTAGCATCAAGAACTGTAACAGCTCCATCAAGTACTCTTAATGACCTTTCAACTTCAACTGTGAAGTCTACGTGGCCTGGAGTATCAATAATATTTAATTCATGATCTTTCCACATGCAACATGTAGCAGCAGAAGTAATTGTTATACCTCTTTCTTGTTCTTGAACCATCCAGTCCATTGTAGCTGCACCATCATGAACTTCTCCTATTTTATGACTCATTCCTGTATAGAACAATATACGTTCAGTAGTTGTTGTCTTTCCTGCATCTATATGAGCCATTATACCGAAATTACGGAATTTATCTAAAGGATATTTTCTAGCCATTTATTTGTCCTCCTCTCAAGTGTAAATATAATTTAATTTGACAAAACTGCCTTAGCATAAGCCAAAACAGTTTTTTGTATATATTAGTATCTGTAATGAGCGAATGCTTTATTAGCTTCTGCCATTTTGTGAGTATCTTCTCTCTTTTTAACAGCCGCTCCTGTGTTATTAGATGCATCTAGTAATTCACCAGCTACTCTTTCACCCATTAGCTTTTCGCCTCTTTTTCTTGCTGCTATTAACATCCATCTTATTCCTAAAGTCTGTCTTCTTTCTGGTCTAACTTCTATAGGAACTTGATAAGTAGCACCACCTATTCTTCTAGCTTTAACTTCTAGCAGTGGCATTACATTGTTCATAGCGTCTTCAAATACTTCTAAAGAATCTTTTCCACTTCTTTTTGCCATTAACTCAAATGCGTCATAGCATATTTTTTGGGCTACGCCCCTCTTACCATCTTCCATTATACTATTTATAAACTTAGTAACAACTTTTGAATTGTATACTGGATCTGGTAATACATCTCTTTTTGAAATATGTCCTTTTCTTGGCACTTTTCTTCCCTCCTTAACATTTTAAATTTAAGTTCATCGGTACTCGGTACTCTTATAATACCGTAAAGTGCTACATCTTTTACATCTATATATAAACTAAATTTAAAATCTATAAATTCTGTTACAGATAAGCACTACACTTAGTTGAAAATCCTATTTTTTCTTAGGTCTTTTAGCACCGTACTTTGATCTTCCTTGTAATCTGTTAGCTACTCCAGCACAATCTAATGCACCTCTTACAATATGGTATCTAACACCAGGAAGGTCTTTAACTCTTCCACCTCTTATAAGAACAACACTATGTTCTTGTAAGTTGTGACCTACACCACCAATATATGCAGTTACTTCATATCCATTTGTTAATCTAACTCTTGCAATTTTTCTTAACGCTGAGTTAGGCTTCTTAGGAGTTGTTGTTTTAACAACTGTACATACCCCTCTTCTTTGTGGACACTCTTTAAGTGCTGGTGCAGTTGATTTAACTACTGCTGTTTTTCTGCCTTTTCTTACTAATTGGCTAATAGTTGGCATTTTTTCACCTCCTGAAATTTATTTATCTATTTTTAAATTAAGATAAAGCTAATTTATTGGATTATATAACATTTCTTTATGTAATTATGTTATATATTTTATCCAATTACATCTAATTTTTATACATTAAACTGATATCTAAATCATAAGTTATCAACTTAAATACATAAAAACAATGATGTTGACATTTATTTGTGTGATTTTACATTTCAAATCACACAAACTGTATTTTATCATTTAATTTTACACATGTCAACATAATTAAATTCTATTCTTCAACAGTTTCTGTAACAGTTTCTTCTATTACTTCTTCATCTGTCTCTATCTTTAAATCTCTGTATCTCATCATTCCAGTCCCAGCAGGAATTAACTTACCAATAATAACATTTTCTTTTAATCCAACTAAAGGATCAACTTTACCTTTAATTGCCGCTTCTGTTAAAACTCTTGTTGTTTCTTGGAATGAAGCTGCTGATAAGAAACTATCAGTTGCCAATGCTGCTTTAGTTATACCTAATAGAGTTTGTTCTCCCTTTGCTTCTTCTCCACCAAATTCTCTAACTCTTGCATTTTCAGCATGAAAATCAAACATATCAATCAATGTTCCTGGTAATAATTCTGTATCTCCTGACTCAAGAACTTTTATCTTTCTAGTCATTTGTCTAACAACTACCTCTAAATGTTTATCATTGATATCAACACCTTGTAATCTATAAACTTTTTGAACTTCTGAAAGTAAATATCTTCTTGCACCATCTATTCCCTTTATGCTCATTATATCATGTGGATTTACTGAACCTTCTGTGATTTCATCTCCAGCTTCAACATAATCATTTTCACTTACATTAATTCTAGAACCAAATGGGATTTCATAACTACGTTCTTCCCCATCTGAACCTATAACAACTACGGTTCTCTTCTTCTTTGTGTCTTCAATTTTAATATTTCCAGTAATTTCACTTACTATTGCAAGCCCTTTTGGTTTTCTAGCTTCAAATAATTCTTCAACTCTAGGTAAACCTTGAGTTATATCTGCACCTGCAACTCCACCTGTATGGAATGTTCTCATTGTAAGTTGTGTTCCTGGTTCTCCTATTGATTGGGCTGCTATAATTCCAACAGCTTCTCCAATGTCAATCTTTTTAGCAGTTGCCATATTCATACCATAACATCTTGCGCAAACCCCAACTTTACAAGTACATGTAAATACAGATCTTATTTTAACTTTCTTAATCCCTGTTGAAACTATAGTATCAGCTATATCTGGATTCATGTATTCATTTCTTTGAAGTACAACTTCACCCGTATTAGGATTAACAATATCTTCCGCAGTATATCTCCCAATTAATCTTTCTCTTAATTCTTCGATAACTTCGCTGCCTTCCTTTATTTCACTTACATAGATTCCATCTTCTGCACCACAGTCTTGTTCTCTTACAATAACATCTTGTGATACATCGACAAGTCTTCTTGTTAAATATCCTGAATCGGCAGTCTTTAAAGCTGTATCCGCATTACCTTTTCTAGCACCATGTGTAGACGAGAAATATTCTAATACATCTAAGCCTTCTTTAAATGATGCTCTGATAGGTAATTCAATAATCTTACCTGATGGACTTGCCATAAGTCCTCTCATTCCAGCTAATTGTTTGATCTGAGACTTGGATCCTCTGGCCCCAGAATCAGCCATCATATATATTGGGTTAAACCTATCAAGACTATCCATTAATGCATTGGCTACATCTTCAGTTGTTTTAGTCCACTTTTCTATAACTTTTTCATATCTTTCTTCATCAGATATAAATCCTCTTTTATACATCTTTTCGATCTTATCAATAGTTTCATCGGCTTCTTTAAGTAAAACATACTTAGCATCTGGCACTACTATATCTGATGTAGCAACAGTTACAGCACCTATAGATGAGTAATGATAACCTAACGATTTAATATTATCAAGCATTACAGATGTTTTTACTGGACCATGTTTAAGATAACATTGATCTATTATTGTTCCTAATGTTTTTTTAGTAGCTAAGACATCAAATTCTAAATTGAATTTTTCTTCTTCATTTTCTCTACTAACTAATCCTAAATCTTGTGGAATTGATTCATTAAATATTATCTTTCCAACAGTAGTCTTAATAACTTTAGATTGCATTAGTCCATTAAATTCTCTAAACATTCTAACATTTATTTTAGCATGTATGCCAATTTCTTTAACTTCATATGCCATTATTGCTTCATCTTTACTGCTGAATGTCATTCCTTCGCCCTTAGCTCCATCTTTATCAATTGTTAAATAATATGATCCAAGAATCATATCTTGTGTTGGAACACAAACTGGTTTACCATCTGATGGCTTTAAAATATTCGTTGCTGCCAACATTAAGAATCTAGCTTCCGCTTGTGCTTCTACTGATAACGGAAGATGGACAGCCATTTGGTCACCATCAAAATCAGCATTATAAGCTGTACATGCTAATGGATGAAGTTTAATCGCTCTACCTTCTACTAGTACTGGTTGGAATGCTTGAATACCCAACCTATGCAATGTAGGTGCACGATTAAGTAATACTGGATGATCTGCAATAACTTCTTCTAATACATCCCATACCTGTGGTTGCACTCTTTCAACCATTCTCTTAGCGCTCTTAATATTATGAGCTAATCCATCTTGTACTAGCTTCTTCATTACAAATGGCTTAAATAATTCTATAGCCATTTCTTTAGGAAGACCGCATTGATACATTTTTAATTCTGGTCCAACAACTATAACTGATCTACCAGAATAGTCAACTCTTTTTCCAAGTAAATTTTGTCTAAATCTACCTTGTTTACCCTTCAACATATCTGAAAGAGATTTTAAAGGTCTGTTTCCTGGACCAGTTACTGGTCTTCCTCTTCTACCATTATCTATAAGTGCATCTACTGCTTCTTGAAGCATTCTTTTTTCGTTTCTTACTATGATATCCGGAGCACCTAAATCCAATAATTTTTTCAATCTATTATTTCTATTTATTACTCTTCTATATAAATCATTTAAATCTGATGTTGCAAATCTACCACCATCTAATTGAACCATAGGTCTTAAATCTGGCGGAATTACTGGTATTACATTAATTACCATCCATTCAGGCTTATTTCCTGATTTTCTAAACGATTCTACAACTTCTAGTCTTCTTATAATTCTAACTTTCTTTTGTCCAGTACTTTGCTTAAGCTCTTCTTTTAATTCCTTTGACCCATTTTCCAAGTCAATTTGATTAAGCAAATCTTGAACTGCTTCTGCTCCCATACCTGCCACAAAACTTTCATCACCATATTTATCTATCGCTTCTCTATATTCTTTCTCATTGAGAAGTTGCTTCTTCAATAATGGTGTCTCTTTTGGATCTATTACTATATAAGATGCAAAATATAAAACTTTTTCTAAAGCTCTTGGTGACATATCTAAAATTAATCCCATTCTTGATGGAATACCTTTAAAATACCAAATATGAGATACTGGAGCAGCTAATTCTATATGCCCCATTCTTTCTCTTCTTACTTTAGCCTTTGTGACTTCAACTCCACATCTATCACAAACTATACCTTTATACCTTACTCTTTTATACTTTCCACAATGACATTCCCAATCTTTCATTGGTCCAAAGATTCTTTCGCAGAATAAGCCATCTCTTTCGGGCTTTAATGTTCTGTAGTTAATTGTTTCAGGTTTTTTAACTTCTCCTCTTGACCATTGTCTTATTTGTTCTGGAGATGCTAAACCAATTTGTATTGCATCAAAATTATTAAATTCAAACAAGGGTAAATCCTCCCTTCAAAATTAGTGTTCATCATTAAAATCGTCTAGTTCTAATTCACTTTCAATTTCGTCTATATCAACGTTCTCTTCATAATCAACTTCGTCTATATCTTCATCTTTAGTTTGATCATAACTATCATCTATAATTTCTGGTTCTGGTACAATTACTCCCTCAGAACTTTCTATATTAACTTCTAAATTTGCCATGTCGTCATCTACAAATTCTTTCAAAGTTACTTCTTCATGATCATTGTTTAAAACTTTAATGTCTAAGCATAAAGCTTGTAGTTCTTTAATAAGAACCTTAAATGATTCAGGAACTCCTGGTTCTGGTATATTCTCGCCCTTAACTATAGCTTCATACGTCTTAACTCTACCTACAACATCATCTGACTTAACAGTTAATATTTCTTGTAACGTATGTGCTGCTCCATATGCTTCTAATGCCCAAACTTCCATTTCACCAAATCTTTGACCACCAAATTGAGCTTTACCTCCTAATGGTTGTTGAGTAACTAGCGAGTAAGGACCTGTAGATCTAGCATGAATCTTATCATCTACCAAATGGTGAAGTTTTAAAATATACATTATACCAACAGTTACTGGATTATCAAATGGTTCTCCAGTTCTACCGTCATACAATATAGTTTTAGCATCTTCCCTAAAACCAGCCTTTAACATGCACTCCGTAATTTCAGGTTGAGTTGCACCATCAAATACTGGTGTGGATATATGCCAACCCAAATGGCTAGCTGCCCAACCCAAATGTACTTCAAGTACTTGCCCGATATTCATACGAGAAGGTACTCCAAGTGGATTTAAACATATTTGAAGTGGTCTGCCATCTGGTAAGAATGGCATATCCTCTTCTGGTAATATTCTAGAGATAACCCCTTTATTACCATGACGTCCTGCCATTTTATCTCCAACTGAAATCTTTCTTTTTTGTGCAATATAACATCTTACAAGTTCATTTACTCCTGGATTTAATTCATCTCCATTTTCTCTTGTAAACACTTTTATATCAACTATTATTCCAGCTTCTCCGTGAGGAACTCTTAATGAAGTATCTCTTACTTCTCTTGCCTTTTCTCCAAAAATTGCTCTTAATAGTCTTTCTTCTGCTGTAAGTTCAGTTTCACCCTTTGGTGTCACTTTACCAACTAATATATCTCCTGATCTTACTTCTGCACCTATTCTGATAATACCTCTATCATCAACATCTTTAAGTGAGTCATCACTTACATTTGGTATATCTCTTGTTATTTCTTCTGGTCCAAGTTTTGTATCTCTAGCTTCACATTCATATTCTTCTATATGCATAGATGTAAAGACATCTTCTCTAACCAATTCTTCAGAAATTAACATAGCATCTTCATAGTTATAACCTTCCCAAGTTATAAATCCCATTCTGATGTTTTTACCTAATGCAATTTCTCCTAAATCTGTAGACGGACCATCTGCAATTACTTGATTCTTAAATACTATTTCACCCGTATCTACTATAGGCTTTTGATTAATACAAGTTCCTGAATTACTTCTCTTGAATTTCAGCATTTTATATATATCTGTTTTTCCATCTGATTCTCTCTTAACTCGAATTTCACTACCTGATACATAAGTAACAACCCCTGCATTCTTTGCTTTCGGTAGTACTCCTGAATCTACAGCAGCTTTAAATTCTATACCAGTACCAACAATTGGTGCTTGTGAAATTAATAATGGAACTGCTTGACGTTGCATATTTGATCCCATAAGCGCTCTTGTTGCATCATCATTTTCAAGGAATGGAATCATAGCAGTAGCTACTGATACCATTTGTCTTGCAGATACGTCAATTAAATCAACTTCTGTAGCTGGTACATCTAATACGTCTTCTAAGTGTCTTATTGTTACTTTTTTGTTAACAAAATGTCCTTTTTCATCCATAGGCTCTTTAGCTTGAGCAATTAAGAATTGATCTTCTTCATCAGCTGTGAAGTATCTTATTTCTTCTGTTGCTCTTGCATTTTCTTTATCAACAATTCTGTATGGTGTTTCAATAAAACCATATTCATTAACTTTAGCAAATGTAGCTAACGAGTTAATAAGCCCGATATTTGGGCCTTCTGGTGTCTCGATTGGGCACATTCTTCCATAATGAGAATGATGAACGTCTCTAACTTCAAAACCAGCTCTTTCTCTTGAAAGACCTCCTGGTCCTAATGCTGATAATCTTCTTTTATGTGTCAATTCTGACAATGGATTTGTTTGATCCATGAATTGTGATAATTGAGAACTACCAAAAAATTCTTTAATAGCTGCTGCCACTGGTCTTATGTTAATTAACATCTGAGGAGTTATTGATTCTTGGTCTTGAATAGTCATTCTTTCTTTAACTACTCTTTCCATTCTAGATAAACCAATTCTAAATTGATTTTGTAATAACTCTCCTACAGATCTTAATCTTCTATTGCCCAAGTGATCTATATCATCAACATAACCTATTCCATAAGTTAATCCTAATTCATAACTAATAGTTGCAAATATATCATCTCTTATAATGTGTTTTGGAATAAGTCTACTAATATTTTTCTTTATCTCTTCTTTAATACTTTTTTCATCCGAGAAATTATCTAATATTTCCTTTAATGTAGGATAATGAACTAATTCTTTTATTCCCAAATCTGAAGTATCAAAAGAAACTTGCTTCTTTATATCTACAAAGTTATTGCTAATTACCTTAATGACTTTATCATCTATTAAGACATCAACTGATTTAATACCTATGTTTTGAATATCTTCAGCCATTAATCTACTTATTTTTTGCCCTTTTTCTGCTATAATCTCACCAGTTTGTGGATTAACAATATCATTTGCTGCTACTTGATTAGCAATTCTTAAACTTAATGCAAGTTTTTTATTAAACTTGTATCTACCAACTCTAGATAAATCATATCTTTTTGCATCAAAAAACAGCGTATCAATTAAAGAGATAGCACTATCTACTGTTGGTGGTTCTCCTGGTCTTAATCTCTTATATATTTCAAGCAATGCTTCTTCTTTAGTTTTAGTATTGTCTTTTTCTATTGAAGCTCTAAATCTTTCTTCTTCTCCAAAGAAATCTAATAATTCTTGATCACTACCTAATCCCATAGCTCTTGCTAAAATAGTAATTGATAATTTTCTTGTCTTATCAATTCTCACATAAATTATATCGTTAGAATCTGTTTCATACTCTAACCATGCACCTCTATTAGGGATTACAGTTGCTGAATATAATTTTTTACCACTCTTATCTCTAGAGTAGTTATAATATACTCCTGGAGATCTTACTAATTGACTAACTATAACTCTCTCAGCACCATTTATTACAAATGTACCTTGTTCTGTCATTAATGGGAAATCACCCATAAACACTTCTTGTTCTTTAATTTCACCAGTTTCATTGTTTTGTAGTCTGATTGAAACTTTTAATGGTGCCGCATAAGTTGAATCTCTTTCTTTGCATTCTTCGACAGAATACTTGATATTTTCCATATCAAGTTTATAATCTATGAACTCAAGTACTAAATTTCCTGTGAAGTTTGTGATAGGATTAATATCCTCAAATACTTCGTGCAACCCTTCTCTTAAAAACCATTCATAAGAATCTAATTGTACCTCAATTAAATTCGGCATTTCAGTAACGTCATCAACCTTACCAAAACTCATTCTTGTTCTTTTTCCAACTTGGACAGGATGTACCATGAATTTTCACCCCTTGTATAAAATAAACTAAAATAGCCAAAAGCATACTTTCCCTAAGGACTTTTTACTTTCGGACAACTTCTTTTTATAGTATAACCATTATTCACCAGGTTATACTCTTTTTTTCCACTACAAATATATACTATCCCATAGTGAATAATACATTACATTATAATATCATAGGATATTTTTCTTGTCAATAATATTAATAAAGATTAATTTAGCTATAAAGCTATATAAAATACTTATTCTTTAACAAGCATTTTATATAGCTTTATAAATAGAGTTTAAAAGAGGTGCTTTTATAAGCACCTCTTTTGCTTTAAGCAAACTACTTAACTTCTACAGCAGCTCCAACTTCTTCTAATTTAGCTTTCATATCGTTAGCTTCATCTTTAGAAACGCCTTCTTTTAATGTCTTAGGAGCTCCATCAACTATTTCTTTAGCTTCTTTTAATCCTAATCCAGTTATTTCTCTAACTGCTTTGATAACTTTAATTTTGTTATCTCCTGTACTTACTAATACTACGTCGAACTCAGTTTTTTCTTCAGCAGCAGCTCCAGCTACAGCACCTCCAGCTACAACAGCAGCAGCAGCACTTACTCCAAATTCTTCTTCACAAGCCTTTACTAATTCATTTAAATCTAAAACGCTCATTTCTTTTATTGCTTGAATTATATCTTCTCTTGTCATTTTAATAGCACCTCCGAAATTTTTTGTTAATTTTTTTACTTTTTATTATTCTGCAGATTCAGTTCCCTTGCTATCAGCAATAGCACTTAATACACGTGCAAAGCTTGATATTGGAGACTTGATACTTCCAAGAAGTTTTGCAATAAGGATTTCTTTTGATGGTATTGTTGCTAATTGTTTAATCTTAGCTTCATCAAAGATTTCTCCTTCTACAATACCTGCCCTTAATTCTAGACTTTTATGATCTTTAGCAAAATCATTTAGCACTTTAGCTGCTACTGTAACATCTTCATAACCGAATGCAACAGATATAGGTCCTTCTAAATATTCTACTATACCATCTAATCCTAATTCTTTAGCTGCTAAAATAACTAAAGTATTTTTATATACTTTGTATTCAACTCCAGCTTCTCTTAAATTTTTTCTAAGAGTAGTATCTTCTTCAACAGTTAAGCCTTGATACTTAGCAAGAACAACAGCTTTTGATTTTTCTAATTTTTCCTTAATCTCAGCAACTTTTGCTTCTTTAAGTTCTCTGTTTTTATTCATTATTGTAGTCCACCTCCTCACAGTTTCAAACTGCTTCTTTCATTAAAAAAGACCTTCCGTAGACAAGGAAGGTCTTATAATATCATCTATTATCATAACCTAAGTAGGTAGTCATCTTTACGCTTTCGCACCCACTGTCTACGGAAAAAATATTCTCTTTTACAACATTAGAAATTATATCACTTAAATCTGCTCAAGTCAATACTAATCTAAAGCTTTTGTAGGATTAATTCTTGCACTTGGTCCCATTGTACTTGAAACAGATACCGATTTTAAATATTGTCCCTTTGCCGCTGATGGTTTTGCTTTAACTAGCGCATCCATTAATGCTTTAAAGTTTTCCTTTAATTTTTCATTTCCAAATGATTTCTTTCCAATTGGGCAATGAACTATAGATGTTTTATCTACTCTATATTCAACTTTACCCGCTTTGATTTCTTCAATTGCTTTAGCAACATCAAAGGTTACTGTTCCTGACTTTGGATTTGGCATTAATCCCTTAGGTCCTAATACTCTACCAATTCTACCTACAACACCCATCATATCTGGAGTTGCAACAACTACATCATAATCAAACCAATTTTCACTTTGGATTTTTTGAACTAATTCATCAGCTCCAACGAAATCTGCTCCAGCTGCTTGAGCTTCTGCTGCCTTATCTCCCTTTGCAAACACAAGAACTCTAACTGTCTTGCCTGTTCCGTTTGGTAATACAACTGCTCCTCTAACTTGTTGGTCTGCATGTCTTGGATCTACTCCAAGTCTTACATGTAATTCAATAGTTTCATCAAAGTTTGCCTTTGCAGTCTTTAATGTAAGCTCTAATGCATCCATTGGATTATATAATGCACTTTTATCTATAAGCTTTGCACTTTCAATATATTTCTTTCCCATAATTTGCCTCCTCTGTGGTATTAACGGTTTTGACCTCCCACTTATTTTTACGAATTATTCTTCAATAGTTACGCCCATACTTCTAGCTGTTCCTGCAATCATTCTCATTGCTGATTCAACATTTGCAGCATTTAAATCTGGCATTTTAGTTTCAGCGATCTTTTTAAGTTGTTCTTGAGTCAACTTACCAACTTTTGTTTTATTAGGCACTCCAGAACCACTTTCTAATCCTATTTCTTTCTTGATTAGAACTGCTGCTGGAGGAGTCTTTAATATAAAGCTAAAAGATCTATCTTGGTAAACTGTAATAACTACTGGTATTATATACCCAGCTTGATTTGCAGTTTTTGCATTGAACTCCTTACAGAATCCCATTATGTTTACACCGTGTTGACCTAAAGCTGGACCTACAGGTGGAGCTGGTGTTGCCTTTCCTGCTTGAAGTTGAAGTTTAATCATTCCAGTTACTTTCTTAGCCATTTTGTTATTCCTCCTATTACTGTGGTATATACGAACTTTTAGTTCTCCCACTTAATTAAAATTAGTTTAGTTATATATTAAACTAATTTTTCAACTTGATTAAAGTCTAATTCAGCAAGAGTTTCCCTGCCGAACATATCTACTAAAGCTTTCACTTTACGCTTTTCTAAAATTATCTCTTGTATTATAGCTATTGATTCTCTCAACGGCCCTGAGATAATTCTAATGCTTTCCCCTATCTCTAAATCAATCTCAATAGGACTTTCTAAAACTCCCATTGATTCAACTTCTTCATCTGAAAGAGGAACTGGTTTTGATCCTGGACCAACGAATCCTGTTACGCCTCTTGTATTTCTTACAACATACCACGCTTCATCGCCCATTAACATTTTTATAAGCACATAACCCGGAAACTTTTTCTTCAATAAGACTTTTTGTTTTCCGTCTTTTTCTTCAATCACTTCTTCCATAGGTACTTGTATATCATGGATTAGTGCTTGAAGATTTCTATTTTCAATTGCTTTTTCTAAATTTGCTTTAACTTTATTTTCATATCCTGAGTATGTATGTACTACATACCATCTTGCTCTATCACTCATACTTGTCAGGTGATCTTACATCACCCAAACCTCCCTTTTACTTCAATTTTAAAATTATTTTAAAGAGGTTCTCGAAAATAAAGTCCAGTCCACCAACTAATATGGTATACATTAGCGTGAATACTATAACTGCAATAAATGCTTTCTTTGTCTCATCTTTTGAAGGCCAAATTATTCGCTTAACCTCTGATTTAACCTCTGTAAAAAAAACAAACAAGCCATTACCTTTTATAGTTTTTTCAGTTTTTGCATTGTTTTTTACTGACATATCTTCACATCCTTAAATTTAATAACTATATGTCATTACTGCGGCTAATTATTTTGTTTCTCTATGAAGAGTGTGCTTTTTACAGAATTTACAATACTTTTTCATTTCTAATCTATCCGGATTATTTTTTTTGTTTTTCATTGAATCATAATTTCTTTGTTTACACTCTGTGCATGCTAAAGTTACTTTTGTTCTCATGACTGCACCTCCAGTTTTCATATATTAAACAAGAAAATTAATTTCTTGCTCATCTCTAATTTGCATTATTTAAAATGTCACGTTTATACAATATCATAAAATATCCAAGTTGTCAATTTCCCTTTAAATAGGACTAAGTTCTACAACCTAGTCCTATTTAAATAGCAATTACTTTTTATTTTTGTATGCTAGTAACAACTCCAGAACCTACTGTTCTTCCACCTTCTCTAATAGCGAATCTTAATCCTTCATCCATTGCGATTGGTGTGATTAATTCTACTTTCATATCAATGTGGTCTCCTGGCATTACCATTTCCATTCCATCTGGTAATTTTATTGATCCTGTAACATCTGTTGTTCTGAAATAAAATTGTGGTCTATATCCATCAAAGAATGGTGTATGTCTTCCGCCTTCTTCTTTCTTTAATACATATACTTGACCTACAAAGTTAGTATGTGGATGTACTGAATTTGCTTTTGCCAATACTTGACCTCTTTGGATATCAGCTCTTTGTACTCCTCTTAATAATGCTCCGATATTATCTCCTGCTTGCGCATCATCTAATAACTTTCTGAACATTTCAATTCCAGTTACTACAACTTTCTTCTTTTCTTCACTTAATCCTACGATTTCTACTTCGTCTCCTACGTGAAGTACTCCAGCTTCAACTCTTCCTGTTGCAACTGTTCCTCTACCAGTGATTGTAAATACATCTTCTATTGGCATTAAGAATGGCTTATCTGTAGCTCTTTCTGGTGTTGGTATATAACTATCTACAGCGTCCATCAATTCATTTATACACTTAATTGATTCTGGATCTTCTGGGTTTTCTAATGCTTTTAATGCTGATCCTGTTACTACTGGAATATCATCTCCTGGGAAGTCATATTCACTTAATAATTCTCTAACTTCCATTTCAACTAATTCTAATAATTCTGGATCATCTACCATATCAGCTTTGTTTAAGAATACTACCATATATTCTATTCCAACTCTTGATCCTAATAGTATATGTTCTCTTGTTTGTGGCATTGGACCATCTGCTGCTGATACAACTAATATAGCTCCATCCATTTGTGCTGCTCCTGTAATCATGTTCTTAACATAATCGGCATGTCCTGGACAGTCAACGTGAGCATAATGTCTGTTTTCTGTTTCATACTCAACATGTGATGTATTAATTGTAATTCCTCTTTCTTTTTCTTCTGGTGCTTTGTCTATTGCTGCATAATCAAAGGCTTGTGCAAAACCCTTCTTTGATAATACTGTTGTTATTGCTGCTGTTAATGTTGTCTTACCATGGTCTACGTGACCTATTGTTCCAATATTAACATGTGGCTTGGTTCTTTCATACTTTGCTTTTGCCATTATAATTTTCCTCCCTTATTTTCTTCTAATAAACTTTGCCTAGTGTTTTCTTATTTTTATTATTTGGAGCTCACAATCGGGATTGAACCGACGACCTCCACCTTACCAAGGTGACGCTCTACCGACTGAGCTATGTGAGCGTTCAAAAATCTTTATGTTCTTTGATATACCAATTATAAAGTTTACTATCATTTTTTTTATTTGTCAATACAAATCCTTACTTTAAATCTAAGCACTTTTCTAATTTTCTTTTTACTCTTTGCAATGCATTATCAATAGACTTTGAATGTTTCTCCAAATCACATGCAATCTCTTGATATGATTTGCCGTCTAAGTATGATGTAAGAACTTCTAATTCTAACCCAGATAATACCTTAGAAATTTTTTCTTCAATATATTCTATTTGTTCTTTACTTATCATTAATTCTTCTGGATCTGTAATTTTTATTCCCGCTAATACATCTAAAAGAGTTCTCTCAGATTCTTCTTCATAGATTGGTTTATTTAAAGATATATAAGTATTTAATGGAATATGTTTTTGCCTAGTAGCCGTTTTTATTGCAGTTATAATTTGTCTAATTATACATATTTCTGCAAAAGCTTTAAATGATGTTGATTTTTCTGGATTGAAGTCTCTGATAGCTTTATATAACCCTATCATGCCCTCTTGATAAATATCTTCCTTGTCCGCTCCTATTAAAAAGTATGATTTAGCCTTCGCTTTTACAAAGTTTTCATATTTTGAAATTAAATATTCTTGGGCTCTATTATCTCCACTTTTAACTTGTGCAACAATTTCTTCGTCTGATTTATCTCTGAAATCTAAAAAAATTCTCAACTGCTCACTCTCAACTCTCTTCTACATTCAACTGACTAACTATTTAGACAATTATACTCCAGTAAAAATAAGTTAGTCAACTGAATTTACTTGCTTCTTCTAATTTCTTCTAATATTTTAGCTGTCTTGTCATCTATATTATCACTTATAATATTTTTTTGTGCACTTTTATTTTTATCACTTTTAAGTTTTATAGATTTTTCTACATTTAGTACTTCATTATAGAATTCTAGGGATGACATTCTAACTGCACCTCTTTGAAAAACAGTTTGTTGTTCTAAGTTATCTGAAGTAACCACAACTATTTCATGTTTTCGGCCTAATGCATTTACGTTTTTTTCAATATAACTATCTGCAGTTTCTCCATCTTTTGTAAAAACCACAGAAATATTTTTGTTTATTTCTTCTTTTTTTTCTAAACTCCCTATAACTTTATGTGCATCAAATACTAATACTATTTTGCAAGCTTTAAAAACTCCATAATTATGTAGCTTATCTATCAATGTTTGTCTTGCACCTTCGAAGCTAAAATCTTTTTTTTGCTTTAAATCCGGCCAGCTATTTACCACATTATACCCATCCACAAAAATAGTTTTCACCATATACCTCTTTCTATTTCAATCGTCCTTTTAAGACTTCATACATAATTATACCACCAGCTACCGAGGCATTTAAAGAGTTAATCTTTCCGACCATTGGTATCTTTATTAGTTTATCACATTTTTGTACTGTTAATTTAGAAATTCCTCTACCTTCATTTCCAATTATAATTGCACAAGGCCCACTAAAGTCTACTTGGTAACTATATTCTTCTGCTCTTATATCTGCTCCATAAACCCAAATACCTTTTTGTTTTAAATCTTCTATTGTTACATTTAAATTTGTTACTTTAGCTATTTTCACATGCTCTATTGCACCCACTGAAGATTTATATACGGTTGCACTTACAGATGCACTTCTTCTCTTTGGAATTATTATTCCGTGTACTCCAAACAATTCTGCAGTTCGTACTATTGATCCTAAGTTATGTGGATCTTCAACTTCATCTAATATAACAATGAATGGTGCTTCTCCTCTTTCTTCTGCTAACGCTAATATGTCTGATACCTCTGAATACTTATACGGAGTTACCTTTGCTATTACGCCTTGATGGGTTGCTCCATCACACATTGAATCAAGTTTTCTTTTATCTACTTCTTTAATCAAAACTCTTTTTTCTTTTGCTAAACCAACAATTATATTTATGGATCCTTCCAATTTAGTATTCGCTATGTATAATGTTTCAATTGTTCTATCGCCTTTCAGAGCCTCAATTACTGCATTTCTACCAATAACTATATCTTCCCGCTCTTCAACCTGACTATTTTCTTTGCTTATACTAACCTCTGCTGTGTTTTCCTTTTTTAGCTTACTTTTAGTCTCACTATAATTTTTGTCTTTATCTCTTATTCCAGTTTTCTCGTCATTCTTTTCACTTTTAATAAATTTACCTTTTGAATTAAAATTTTTCGCCTTGCCTTGCATTATAAATCCTCCTTTTGTAATTTACTTTATAATTTCAATACTTTTATTAAATATAAATTCTAATCTTTCTTTATTTCCTGTTAAATATAAATATCCTACTAACGCCTCGAAACCTGTTGCCATTCTATAATCTCTTACTTCTGCATTCTTAGGAACCGTTGGAGACTTAGCATTTCTCCCTCTCTTATACACAGCATCTTCTTCCTCAGTTAGAAATTCTTCAATTTCATGCATTATGCATGATTGACTTTTTGCTTTAACATACCCAATGGCCTTAACGTGAATTTTATTCGCTGATAATGCTGTATTCTGTGTCAAAATATTAGTCCTAATAAAAACTTCGAATATTCCATCTCCAATTATTGCTAATTGAAGTGGGTTTAACATTCTTGCTTCATCTTTTGAAAATTCTCTCATTCTTAAATCATCTAACATTATAATTCTCCTTTTAAATAAGGCATATTCAAAAAATAACAGGCCAATATGCTAATGTATTTACTCGTTATTTTCTTTCATATGCATAAGGGTTGCAAAATTGCAACCCTTTTTTCAATTAATTAATATGTTTCCACCTAACCCCTTGTGGTGTATCTTCTAAAACTATATTTCTATTCTTTAAATCATCTCTTATCTTATCTGATAAAGCAAAATCTTTATCTTTCCTTGCTTTTTGTCTTTTATCAATAAGTGCTTGAATTTCAGCTTCCAAATCCTTCTTTATATGATTTTGAAGAATCCCAAGTGGATTTCCAAGTTCTCTAATTAAAGCTTCTGATTCTTTACATAATTCAACTGATGAACCGATATTAACATTGTTATTAATATCTTTAGTCAAATCAAATAATACTGAAATTGCATCTGCTGTATTAAAATCATCGTCCATCTTTTCAACAAATCTTTCTCTATATTTATCTAAAGATTTTAAATAACTTCGTTCTTCATCATCCATTATTTTTTTATTAACTTCTTCTTTTAGGTTTTCAAGATTATTTATGCCATTATATAATCTTTCTATTGACGCTTTTGCTGAATCCAAAAGTTCCTTAGTGAAGTTTATTTGAATCCTGTAATGCCCGGATAACATTAAAAATCTTACTGTATCTGCATCATATTCTTCTAAAATTTCTCTAGCCGTAAAGAAATTATTTAATGATTTCGACATTTTTTTATTATCTACATTAACAAATGCTGAGTGTATCCAATAATGTGCAAAAGGCTTCCCAGTTATGGCTTCACTTTGAGCTATTTCATTTTCATGATGTGGAAACTTTAGATCCATTCCTCCAGCATGAATGTCGATTGTATCACCCAATAATTTTTTTGCCATGCATGAACATTCTATGTGCCAACCTGGTCTACCAAGCCCCCAAGGACTTTCCCATGAAGGTTCACCTGGTTTTTGAGACTTCCAAACTGCAAAGTCCATTGGATCTTTCTTTCTTTCATCTACAGATATTCTTGCACCTGCTTGTAAGTCGTCTAAATTTTGACCTGCCAATTTCCCATAATTACTAAACTTTTTGGTGCTATAATACACATCCCCATCTATATCATAAGCGAATCCAGCTTCAATTAATTCTTCAATAAATTTTATTATATCTTCAATATATTCTGTTGCTCTAGGATTAACAGTTGCTCTTTCAATTTGAAGTGCATCAGCATCTTCATAATATTCTTTAATATATTTATCTCCAAGTTCTTTTACAGTAACGCCTTCGTCATTAGCCTTATTAATCATCTTATCGTCTATATCAGTAAAGTTTTGAATAAATGTAACTTTATATCCCCTGTATTCTAAATATCTTCTGATACTATCAAAGACAATAAACGTTCTCCCATTACCTATATGAAAGAAATTATAAACAGTTGGTCCACAAACATACATTTTAACTTCACCTGGAATAATAGGGATAAACTCTTCTTTTTGTTTAGTTAAAGTATTATATATCCTCATTAAATTACCTCCTAGAGTTATCTTAATTTTAAATTGCTTTTTTCAAATTGATCTTTTACCATATTACTAACATCACCTATTTTGATTACTTCCATTTCACCATCTCTAAGCTTAAATTCAACTTCTCCGTCACCAATTTTTTTACCTACAGTTACTCTCATTGGTATTCCCATTAATTCTGAATCTTTAAACTTTACTCCTGCTCTTTCATTTCTATCATCTAGAAGTGCTTCTATTCCCATACTTATTAATTCTTCATATAGCTCATTTGCCACTTTTGTTTGTTCCTCATCTTTAACATTCACAGGAATTACTGAAACATGATATGGAGCAACTGACAATGGCCATACTATTCCATTTTCATCATGATGTTGTTCAATTATAGATGCCATTGTTCTTGTAACTCCAATACCGTAACAACCCATTATGAATGGCTTTTCTTTTCCATCTTCATCAATAAAATTGGCATTCATAGCTTCTGAATATTTAGTTCCAAGTTTAAATATATGACCAACTTCCGTTCCTCTAGCAATAGTAATTTTTCCACCACAAACTGGACACTTTTCGCCTTCAATTACTTTTCTAAAGTCACCAATTGTTCCTTCAAAATCTCTGCCATAGTTTACATTTTTTATATGATATCCAGTTTCATTTGCTCCAGCAACAAAATTATACATATTTTTCACTTCTTCATCCACCAATGTTAGGTCAGCCTTTATTCCTATTGGTCCAGCAAATCCGATATCACACCCTGCTGCATGTATATACTCTTCGTGAGAAGCCATTTCTATATCTCCAGAAGCATTTGAAGCGTTAGCAACCTTAACTTCATTAACTTCTCTATCGCCTCTTACAAATACAGCAACAATCTTTCCATCAATGTTATATAGTAAAGTTTTAACTGTCTTTTTAGGAGATATATTTAAAAATTCTGATATCTCATCTATTCCTCTACTATTTGGAGTAGCTATCTTTTCTATCTCCATTCGTTCTTCCTTTTCAACTTCTTCTAATTTAGAAGTTGCTTTTTCAATATTTGCTGCATAATCACATTGAATGCAGAATACTACATCATCTTCTCCAACTTCTGATTTCACCATAAATTCCGCTGAATTAGAGCCACCAATAGCACCAGAATCCGCTGCAACGCATTTAGCATCTAATCCACATCTATTGAATATTTCAACATATGCATCATGCATTTTATCATATGCTAAGTCTAGACCCTCTTGATTTTTGTCAAAACTATAGGCATCTTTCATTATAAATTCTCTAGATCTCATAACACCAAATCTTGGTCTGCGCTCATCTCTATATTTAGTTTGAATTTGATATAAATTAACTGGTAATTGCTTATATGATTTAATTTCATTTCTTGCTATATCAGTAAATACTTCTTCGTGAGTAGGTCCTAAACAAAAATCTCTTTCGCCTCTATCTTTTAATCTAAACATTTCTGCTCCATATGCATCCCATCTACCTGACTCTTGCCATAATTCTGCTGGGATAATAGCTGAAGCTAAAAATTCTTGTGCACTTGCTGCATTCATTTCTTCTCTTACTATATCTTCTACCTTTTTTAAAACTTTTAATCCAAGTGGCAAATAGTTATATACTCCTGCCGCCATTTTTCTTATCATTCCAGCTCTTAGCATAAGTTTATGACTGTCAATTTCTGCTTCTGCTGGTACTTCTCTTAATGTTGATATTAACATATTAGACATTTTCATTTTATATTTCCTCCTATAATTTTATTTATATTATATCTAAATAACTTAACTAAAAATGTATTTTTCAAATTCACAAAGAGCTTATTTCTCCATTTATAACTTAATATAGAATATTGTTAAATTTTGGGATATTATTCACATATTTTAGATATTATAATTAGATTATAATTTGATGAAAAATAAGAAAACTGATTTTATTGTAATTTTATAAAAAAATAAAAAAAGTTCGCCTAATATATGCATTAGGGCGAACTTTTTATCGCGGTACCACCTAAATTTGTTCTCTAATAATGATAACGGTATTAAACCGATAGTTTTTACCTACACTCAAAAGCTGGTTCAAAGTCTGTTTAAAAGTCTTACAGCCTAAGGACTTTTTCTCTTAATAATCGACTTCTACTATTCTTTATCATCGCTTTGTAAACTTCATTTTATCTACTAACTAGTATCCGTAACGCGCAACTTCTTTAAGTAGAGCTAACCCTGATACACGCTCCTGGACATTGTGACCCTTGAGGTTATAAGTTCAACTAAGACCCAGATGAGGATTACTCACCTGAATCAAGTTTAACTTTATTTTAATTAATTATAACTTCTTGAATTTTTCCTGTCAATATATTATCATTGTACTACTTTTTTACTAAATACTCTGCCAAAATCAAATCTTCTTGTGTTGTTATTTTTATATTCGTATAATCACCTTCATAAATGTAAACCTTATTCCCAAAAAGCTCTACCACCATAGTATCGTCTGTAACAATAATTCCTCTTCCTTTAACTTTCTTATGGCATTCATATATAATATTAAAATCGAAAGCTTGAGGTGTTTGAATTGCAACAAGATTATTTCTGATTAATGTATCTACCGAAAAATTTTTTTCATCTTTAACTTTTATAGTATCTTTAGGCATTACTCCTGGTGCTGCAGCTTTATAAATCTTAGCATATTTAATAGCATCATTTATTATTCTTTGTGATGCAAAGGGTCTTGCCCCATCATGAATTAATACTATATCTGAACCTTCCAATTGAACTAAAGCATTATATACAGAATCCTGTCTTTCTTTTCCACCAAATACTATGCTATCAATTATCAATCCATATTTATCCAGCACTTCATTCTTGCAATAATCCTTTTCATCTTCTGGAATTACTAACACAATTTTATCTATTAAATCATTTTCTATAAACTGTTTCAGAGTGTAATAAAGAATGGGTTTACCATTCAAATCAATATATTGTTTGCTTTGAACAGAGCCCATTCTTTTACCTCTCCCTCCAGCTAATACTATTGCACTAACCATATGGAAAAATCTCCTTAATTTTAATTATCTTTTGGCTTTGCAAAAATCATTCTTCCTGCTGCTGTTTGTAGCACTGATGTTACTATAACACTTGTTGTTTGTCCTATATACTTTCGCCCACCTTCTACAACAATCATAGTTCCGTCCTCTAAATAAGCCACACCTTGACTTGATTCCTTACCATCCTTTACTATATCAATAGTCATTTCTTCTCCAGGTAATACAACAGGCTTTATTGCATTTGATAATTCATTTATATTTAATACTGGCACTCCTTGAAACTCGGCTACTTTGTTTAAATTATAATCATTTGTTATAACTTTTCCATCTATCTTTTGAGCAAGCTTCAACAACTTTGCATCAACTTCTGCAATTTTAGGAAAGTCATCATCTACGATTTGAGTTTCTATTTCTAATTCTTTTTGTATTCTATTTAATATATCTAATCCTCTTCTACCTCTGTTTCTTTTTAAAGAATCTGACGAATCTGATATATGTCTTAATTCATCTAACACAAAATTAGGTATAACTAATGGACCTTCAATAAATCCAGTTTCACAAATATCAAATATTCTCCCATCAATTATAACTGATGTATCTAATATTTTTGGAATCCCTTTGACAGCCTCTTTAACTCCATCTTTAGCTTTCTTTTCTTTGATTGCAGGCTTTTTGATATTAACAAGAAGAGCTGTTATATCATCTTTCTTCTTAATCATTATTTCTGCACCTATTATAGCTGCTACTATGTTTAATAGAATTAATAAAATAGGTCCTATGGTATTGCTCATATCGCTTATTGGTTTTGCAATAAATGTCATAAGAATTAAAGCAATAACAGCACCTACAGTTCCATAAATTATTTCTGCTATGCTCATTTTTTGCATATTTTTTTCAGCATATTCAATTAAGTTAGAAATATTCTTATATATGGTTGGAGAAATAATATACAATATAAGTCCAAAAATAAAACATATAATAATAACAAATATAATTCTAGCAACAGTAGTTGAAATGTAATTTAAACTAGCAATTTGGGGTATTTCAAGTAATATTTCAGATATAAAATATCCTATTATTAATCCAATTATAGAAAAAATCCCCCTTATCAATTTCTTTAACACATGCTTCACCTCCTTCTAATTATTTACACTTTTATAGTATTTTAATCATATTTTTAATATTTTTCTACACCTTATCATTATAACATACAATAAGTTTATCTAAAACGAATAAATTATTAAGTTTAATTAATAATTTCATATACATAATAAAAAAACCGACTAAAAATGTAGCTATAATAAACAAAAATAGATGAGCTATCTTCTATTCTAAATAACTTTATTTTAAGGCAGTTTCTTTTTTAATATATTGCTTTTTTTAATGATATTTGTTCCTTTATGCGTTTCAATCCATCTTTAATAGCAGTAGCCCTAGCTTCTCCTATGCCTTCAACATTATCTAAATCAACTATATCAGCATCTATTATATTACTTAATTCTTTAAACTCTTTTATAAGATTATCAATAACATTGGATGGTATTCTTGGTACTTTACTTAATACTCTATATCCTTTTGGAGATATTAATGTATCCATAAGAGGGATACCACCATGACCTATCGCTCTTGAAATTGCATCTAAATCTGATAATTCTGATGAATTTAGCTTTTGTATATGTTCATAGACTTCATTATATTGCAATTCATCCCCACAATAATCCCTAATTAATAATATCCCATCTCTTTCTACATGCTTAATTAATTCATTAAGCTGCATAGATATTAATCTACCTTCATTTCCAAGCTCTAATATATACATATTAATTTCTTCTACTATTCTCATTACCATTTCAGTTCTTTGGATTGCAGTAACTACATCAAAATGTGTTGTTAAATCTTGAAATTCTAATATATTCAAATTATTAATAACACGTTCAAGTACTGCAACATATTTTTCTAATGTTTGAATTGCTTGATTAGCCTTACTTAGAATTATGCTACTTTCTCTTAATACATATTTTATATCACCTTTATACATAGTTATTATATTTCTTCTTTGAGAAATTGCAATGACTACCTTATTAGTTTGTTTAGCTACCCTGTGTGCTGTTCTATGCCTAGTTCCTGTTTCATAAGTTGGAATAGATGAATCTGGTATTAACTGCGCATTTGCACAAACAATTCTCTTTAAATCTCCAGTTATTACTATAGCACCATCCATCTTAGCTAATTCATATGCATATGATGGGGTATACTCTGAATTAATATAAAAACCACCATCAACTAGTTTCATAACTTCTTCGTCATCCCCAATTACTACTAGTCCACCGGTCTTAGCTCTTAGTATATTTTCAAGACCTTCCCTTAGTTGAGTGCCTGGGCACATTATTTTCAAGACATTTTTTATTCCTATTCCCTTTTCTATTCTCATACACTCACCCATTTTCCCTTAAAATATTATTTGTAATTTCTTTATATTTATTATTATGTACTACCATATAATTAATTACACCTATTAATTATATTGTCATTGAACTAGTTATTAAAATTTAGCCTCTAAAACTATAATACTATAATAACTATGATCTCTCAATAACATTTCTCAAATTAAAATGCAATATACATTTTGTATTTTAATTACCATTTTAGTGATTGTATACATGGCTTATTACATTCATTAATGTCTTTAATTCAATTACTTGAATTTTTTTAAAACTACTTTCCCTTATAAATGAATCTTTTGGAACATAAACCTTTTTAAATCCCATCCTCTCAAGCTCTTTAACCCTACTCTCTAATGATGGTACTTTCTTAAGCTCACCAGTCAATCCTACATCTGCTATGAATGCAATATTAGATTCTATACCTTGTTGCTTTACAGATGATACTATGCTCATTATTACAGCTAAGTTGATTCCTTGTTCTCTTATCTTTATACCACCAGTAGTTTTAATAATTACATTTTTATCATATAGATTAATACCACCACGTTGTTCTAATATAGATATTAATGTATTTAATTTGTCTTTCCCTAAGGTTTCTCCTATACGTGTCGGATATGGAGTAAAGCTTTTAGACACTAAACTCTCTATCTCCGTTATAATAGCTCGCGTTCCTTCTTTAATTACAGTCAATGCACTTCCAGAAACTATTTCACCTTCTTCACGCTTTGTCATAAAAAATTCTGATGGATTATCTATTGAGAGAACACCCTTTTCACACATTTGAAAAAATCCATTTTCAATGCTACCAAATCTATTTTTAGAACTTACAAGCACACGCAATTCTTCATCATTGTCATCTTCTATTATAAGAACTGTATCAACTAAATGTTCTAATGCCCGTAATCCCGCAAGTTCATCATTTTTAGTCATTTGTCCTACTACAATAACTGCCCTTGGCCTCTTTTCAGTTTTAGCTATTTGAAGTAGCGCATTTGCACATTCCATAGTTTGTGTTGGAGAACCTGCCCTTGCTGGTAATGAAGCTTCCATCGTAAATGTTTGAATACTATCTACAATTAGCATATCAGGATCTACTTCTTCTACCGCATCTAAAACATTATCAAGACTTGTTTCTTGTACTACCCATATGTTTTCATGAATTTTATCAAGAATCCTATCTGCCCTATTTTTTATTTGACTATCACTTTCTTCTCCAGATGCATAAATTACTTTATACCCTTTTTGTGCTATAGCATCTGATATTTGAAGAAGTAATGTTGATTTTCCGGCACCTGGCCTAGCAGTTATAATTGAAATTGAATCTTTTACAATTCCTCCGCCCATCACTCTGTCAAATTCATTTATTCCTGTAACTATTCTATCACTTTTATTAGAAACCACATCTAATAGTTTTTTTATTGGCTTTTTAGAAGCTTGCCTTACTCTTGTTTGCATACTTTTTAATTCTACAACCACTTCCTCCAATGTATTCCAACTATTGCATGTTGGACATTTTCCAAGCCACTTTATACTTTCAAAGCCACAGCCTGAGCACCTATATAATGTTTTCTTTTTCATAAATGTCTCCCTTTATTTTTTAATAACTATTTAAGATCTCTCTAATTAATCAAAATATATATATCCTATCTATTTATAGAATTCTATTGCAAAAAAATATTAATTTGATTATAACATATTAATTCTTTCAACATAATTATTTACTTAATGCTTTAAGCAAATAATTAAGAGGCGAAACTTCACCCCTTAATTTTTATGTTTTTAATATTATTCTTTAACTAACTTACTAAAAACAAGCTTATTTTCTAATTCATTAACTTTTACCTTGTCTCCAATTTTTATATTTCCTTGTAAAATTTCTTCACTTAATCTATCTTCTACTTCTTTTACAATAAGCCTTCTTAGCGGTCTTGCTCCATAATCACGATCAATTCCTTTATTTAACAAAAACCTTTTACTGTCATCTTCAAAACTCAGATAGATTTCTCTACCCTCAAGTCTTTTTCTTATAGATGCAAGCATCAAATCCATTATTTTATCTAAATCTTCATCATCCAGTTTATGGAATACTATTGTATCATCAATTCTATTTAAAAATTCTGGTTTGAACTTTTGTTTTAATTCTTCTAATATACTTTCCTTCATCTTTTCATATTCAGTTTCATCATTATTACTATTATTATTAAATCCTATGTTCTTTTGTTTTTTGATTTGATGAGCCCCAACATTTGAAGTCATTATAATTATTGTATTTTTAAAATTAACTAACTTTCCCTTGCCATCTGTAAGTCTTCCATCTTCCATAATCTGAAGCAGTACATTAAATATGTCCGTGTGAGCTTTCTCAATCTCATCTAAAAGAATTATTGAATATGGTTTTCTTCTAACAGCTTCTGTAAGTTGCCCACCATCATCATGTCCTACATATCCTGGTGGAGAACCTATCAATTTAGATACAGAATGACTTTCCATATACTCAGACATATCAACTCTTATAATACTATTCTCATCACCAAACATTGCTTCTGCAAGAGCCTTCGAAAGTTCAGTCTTTCCAACTCCAGTTGGTCCTAAAAATATAAAACTTCCAATTGGTCTATTAGGATCTTTAATTCCAACTCTTGCCCTTCTTACAGCTCTAGCTATAGATTTTACAGCCTCATTCTGTCCAACAACTCTTTTATGCAATATGCTTTCTAAATCTAATAATCTTTCACTTTCTGATTCAGTTAATTTTTCTATTGGAATCTTTGTCCATGATGATACTACACTAGCTATTTTTTCTGCATCCACAATCAACGGCTTAATTGAATTTTGAGTATTCCAATTTTCTTTCATATTTTTTAATTGATCCTTAAGTGATTTTTCTTTATCTCTTAGATTTGCAGCTCTTTCAAAATCTTGAACTCTTATAGATTCTTCCTTTTCTTTATCTATATTTTCAATTTTTCCTTCTAAATCTTTTAAATCTGGTGGTGTTGTTAAGTTCTGTATTCTTACTTTAGCAGCCCCTTCATCTATTAAATCAATGGCTTTATCTGGCATAAATCTATCTGTTATATATCTGTCTGATAAATTTACTGCTGCTTCTAATGCCTCATCTGTAATTTCAACTCTATGATGTGCTTCGTATCTATCTCTTAAACCTTTTAAAATTGCTAAAGTTTCATCTTTTGAAGGCTCTCCTACTGTTATAGGTTGAAATCTTCTCTCTAATGCAGAATCTTTCTCAATATATTTTCTATATTCATCAATAGTTGTTGCTCCAATACATTGAATTTCGCCTCTAGCTAAAGATGGCTTTAATATATTCGACGCATCAATAGCACCTTCTGCTCCACCAGCTCCAATTATCGTATGGATTTCATCAATAAATATAATAATATTTTTATCTTTAACAATTTCCTCCATGGTTTTTTTAAGTCTCTCTTCAAATTCCCCTCTATATTTCGCACCTGCAACCATAGATGTTAAATCTAAAGAAATAACCCTTTTGTTTTTAAGTATCTCTGGAATATTTCCTTCAACTATTCTTTGGGCTAATCCCTCAACTACTGCTGTTTTACCAACTCCAGGTTCACCAATTAAACATGGATTATTTTTAGTTCTTCTGCAAAGAATTTCTAGTAACCTTTGAGTCTCTGCATCTCTTCCTATTACAGGATCTAATCCTTGTTCCTTAGATAAGGCTGTTAAGTCTTTACCGTATTTATCAAGCATAGGAGTACTTTGTTTTTTACTATTTTCTATTGTTTTACCATCACTAACCTTATCTTCATAAATTCCTGATAAAAACAAAAGTAATTCTTCACTTACACTAGTAAAGTTAAGGTTTAAGCTCTTTAAAATAGTATATGCCATTCCTTCTTCTTGATTAAGTAACGCTAGCAGAATATGTTCTGGACTAACATATTTATGGTTTAACTTTTTAGCTGCTGCAAAACTTTCATCAACTAATCTCTTAGTTCTAGGTGTTAATAATATATTATCATCTGACTTCTTGGTATCACCATATCCTAGATACCGTTGTATCATTGTTATAATATTTTCACTGGCAACTCCATGTTTTTTTAATAATTCAGCTGAATATCCATCCTCTTTTAAAATACCCAATAACATATGCTCTGTTCCAACATATCCATGCTTAAACTTTTCAGATTCATTTTCAGCTTCTAAAATTACTACTTGTGCCCTTTCTGTTAATTTATTATATTCCATATTCTTCAAACCTCCTATCTTCTCTTCAATTCAATATTTTCTTTACAATTTTTGCTCTTTCATACTTAATTTCTTTCTCATCTAAATATCTCCCTAAATAGTTTTGAATTGATGAATTGCTTGTAAGTATAAGTAATTTATCCAACTTATTTTTATCAATGTCTATAAGTGAAAGTTCTGCCCCTAATCTAACATTTGACAACAATTCAATAGTTTCCTTAGAATCTAGAAGAATTGCACATTTTAATATGCCATAGGCTCTATATACCTTATCATCTAATTCATTTTTACACTTGCTAAGTAATATTTCTCTAAATTTGTTTTCTTCTACTATTATATTCAAAACTGCCTCTTTTAATTTGATTATAATATCCTCTTCTGTTAACCCCAATGATATCTTATTCGTTATTCTATATAAATTCCCATAAACATTCGTACCATCTAAATACACTCCTTTTATGCTCATCCCAATTTTACTAAGATTCTTTGAAATGCTTTTAATCTCTTCACTCATGGTTAGTGCTGGTAAATGTATTATTACTGATGCTTTCATACCAGTTCCAATATTTTCTGGTGATGCTGTTAGATACCCTAAATTTTCATCAAATGCATAATCAAAGTTTTTTTCTATTTTATCATCAATACTTGTTGCTTTCTGAAATGCTTCTTCTAAATTTAATCCTTCGCTCATATATTGAAGCCTTACATGATCCTTTTCATTTATCATAATGCTAAGAGTTTCTTCTTTATTTAAGATAAATGACCCTTTATCAGAATTTTTTATAAGTTCTTCAGTTATTAAATCTTTTTCTAAATATTGTTTACCAAATTCTTCATTTGTATTCCAAATCTCATATAATGTAAGTTGTTCATCAATTAATTCATTTTTAAGTACACTATATACTTTTTTACCATTATCTCTACCTTTTATATAATTTAATTTATTAGGAAACGGTACATTACTAAAATTTCTAGCTAATAATATCTTACTACTTAATACTATACCTTTTTCTCTATCTTTATGAATCAAGCTGTCCATCGTAATTTTCCTCCCCTATACTTGCCTTTTCTTTAACATTGCTCTTTAATATATAAAGTTCTAATTTTTTAATCTCATCTCTTGCAATTGCTGCTCTTTCATATTCTTCAGTTACTATTAACTTTTGCATTTCTTCTTTTAAGTCTTTGAGTCTTCGTCTTCGAATCAATTCTTTTCCTTTCATTTTGGGCATTTTACCTACATGTTTTACTCCTGCTTGTAAGCTTTTTATTCTAGGATCAAGTACAACTTTAAATTCTTCATAACAATCAGAACATCCTAATTTACCAGTTTTTTTAAATTCGTCATAAGTTAATCCACAATTTGAACAAACAATTTCTTTTATTTTATTATTATCTATATTAACTTTATTACTATCTGCATTAGATAATATTTCTGTAAGCATACCTTGAAATGGAAAGTTTGCACTTTGAGCAATTGAACTAAAAAATGGAATACTGGATATATCTTTTGCACAATTTTCACATAACCAAATTTCATGTTTTTCTCCATTTACTACTGTAATTAAATTTACTTTTGCCTCATTTTTTTTACATTTTTCACATAACATAATATATCCCCCACCTTTAAGATAAAATTATCATAATCATTGCCTTTAAAATATCAGCTCTTACTTTATTCTTATTATCTACTCTAACTAAACTTCTATCATTTATTGCTATTTTCATTATTTCACATTCTCTTAATTGAATAACTCCAGACTCTAATAAATCCTTTAGTAAAGCATTTGCATTATGATATGTCATTGAATCTCCTATACTTTGATTTATTAATTCTTCTCTTTTATTAGAACTATCATATTCTAATTGCTTAATGGCTATATGTCCTCCTCCACCTCTTTTGCTTTCAATTAAGTATCCTCTTTCGTACGTAAACCTAGTTGTTAATACATAATTTATTTGAGATGGTGCACATCTAAATTGATCTGCCAATTCATTTCTTTGTATAAATATTACATTGCCTTTATTTTCATTAAACATTTCTTTTATAAAAACTTCTATTATATCTGAAAGTCTTGCCATAATATCACCTACTTAAACTTTAATCAAAATAATAGTTTTTGACTTACTTTGACTTTACATTATTATACTATAATCTTTTTATTTTTTAAAGTATCAATACAAATTTATGATTATTTATAACTAAAAATGTTAATAATATATAATAGTATTTTAATTTAATTGTTGGAGGTTTTTTATGCAAATAACTTGGTATGGACATTCCTGTTTTCTTATAAAAACATCCATTGGTAAAAGGATTTTAATTGATCCCTTTGACAATAACCTCGGATATGATAACAATTTTCCTAAATGTGATTTAATAACTATCAGTCATAATCACTTTTATGATTCATATTTAAATAAATCTAATACTATAACTAGAGTTCTTAATAAAATTGGAACCTTTGATATCAACTTTTTAAAAATAGAAGGCTTTAATTCATTTCACGATAAATGTAATGGTCTTAAGAGAGGTCCTAACATTATTTATATATTTAAAGACGATATGCATTCTCTATGTCATTTAGGAGATTTAGGTCATATTCCTTGTTCCTTAGTCTTGGAAAAATTAAAAAATATTGATATTTTACTTATACCTATTGGTGGACACTTTACTTTAAATGGATTCGAAGCAGCAAATCTTTGTAAGTTGGTATCTCCTAAATATGTAATTCCTATGCAATATAAAACTAATAAAACATCTTTATATTTGGATGATCTAAAAAATTTCATTATATCTATGAAAAACATAAAGAAAATTAATTCTAATATATTAGATACTTCAGATTTAGATTTCACTTCTAAATCTAAATGTATATTATTAACACCACCTTGTAATTAATCTAATGCAATGAAACCTTTTAACATAAGCTGTTAAAAGGTTTCATACTTTTATATACGAAAAAAAGACCGTCTTTAAGACGATCTCTCTTTTTATTACTCTTGGTTTGGAGCTCCTACTGGGCAAACACTAGCACAGCTTCCGCAATCGATACAAGTATCTGCATCAATAACGAATAGAGTATCTCCTTGAGTTATAGCGTTAACTGGACATTCTCCAGCACACGCTCCACAACTAACACATGAATCATTAATAACAAATGCCATTTTTAGAACACCTCCTAATAAATTGTAGTAATTAACCTCTTACATTTTAACATGTATTCTGATGTTTTAAAAGTATTTTGTGACTTAGTTAACTTATTTTTTCATACTAAAGTTTTATGGGTTAGAATTATATTCTTATATATCTTAAATCTCCCATGGAATCAATAATCTTTTCAATATAAAAAAGGGTTCATTATATATTAATGTTATTTCTTTCCTAGTTAATAATATTTCACTAGCTATTATTCCAGAATAATTAGAAATAAAATCTCTAATTATTGTAGTATCCTTATGAAATTATATATTAGAAATCTTAATAGCAGATTTTATAGAAATTCTCCTATTTTTCCTTAATAAGATTTTTCATTAGTTTTTTATCTTCTTCTGATTCAGCTATTATCCTAATATTACTTTCGTCAATTGTATCTTCATATTTTCCTGAAACAAGTTCTATATCTGTTATCTTAAATGCTTCAACAACTTCTTCATCGCCTCTTCTAATCTTAACTTTGACAATTTCTTTAACTATTGAATTACCAATAACTTCTCCATTTCCTTCTTCAGTTTTAACAATAGACCCTACTTTAGGCAACCTCTTTCTTATATCTTCATATGTTGTTTGCTCATAATTTAAGCAACACATTAATCTTCCACATATTCCAGATATTTTAGTTGGATTTAATGAAAGATTTTGTTCCTTAGCCATCTTTATAGATACTGATGCAAAATCTCCTAAAAAAGTAGAACAACACATAGTTCTTCCACATGGTCCAAGTCCGCCAATCATCTTAGCTTCATCCCGTACCCCTATTTGTCTTAATTCTATTCTAGTCTTGAATATAGTAGCTAAATCCTTAACTAACTCTCTAAAATCAACTCTACCATCTGCTGTAAAATAAAATATGACTTTATGATTATCAAACGTATATTCTACATCTATTAATTTCATATCTATCTTGTGTTCTTTGATTTTCTCTAAACATATATCCAATGCATCTTTTTCTTTATTTTTATTTTCTTTATGCTTATTAATATCCTTTTCATCAGCAATTCGAATAACACTTTTTAGTGATGATACTATTTCTTCTTCCTTTATTTCTTTAATTCCTATAACACATTCGCCAAATTCTACACCTCTAGCAGTTTCCACTATTACATAGTTTCCTTTTTTAATTAGAAATTCTGCTGGGCTAAAATAATAGATTTTTCCGGCCTGTTTAAATCTTACTCCTATAACATTTATCATTAATTATACCTCCGCAAATCCCATAAGCAAAACACTTATGGTCATTGAATAGTTTGTATTGCTATTTAAATTTATTCTAGCTTCTGTTATGTATTCTAACATATTATTTAACTTTTTATAAGACACTCCTCTTGATATATTCTTTATTTTATCTACTTTATCAAAATTAACAATAATTTCGCTATTATTAAGCTCTTTAAATAGCATAATATCTCGTATATATGATAAAAGTATATTCAACAGCTCAATTTTATCATCTTTTAAATTCTTTAGCAGCTCTCCATATTTTAATACGATTCCTTGTTCCCTATTTAAAATATCTTCAAATAATTCTATACATATATCTCTTAAGTTTTTTAAATTTTTATCATCTATAAACCTATCGACTTTTCCTGGTATACCTGCACTATATGCTAGCGCAGCTTTTTCATCTTCTGAAGTTAAATTAATATATTTATCTTTAATATAAATTAAAATCTCTTCTTTTGTTAATGGCGTTAATTTATATATTTGGCAACGAGATTTTATAGTATCTAAAATTGCTTCTAAAGAGTCACTCAATAATATTAAATATACTCCTTTGGGAGGTTCTTCAATAGTTTTAAGTAATGCATTTTGAGCCTGCGTTGTTAATTTATCACATTTATATAATATCAAGACCTTTTTGTCACCCTCATAAGGTTTTTTACCAACCTCATTTATTATATTCCTAACATCATCAACGCCAAAAGAACTAGAAGACGGATAATATTTTACAATATCAACACTCTCTGCACTGTCTCTTACTTTTATAATTTGATTTGATAGATACTTACCTATTATGCTCTTTCCAATACCATCATTTCCAACGATTAAATTGGCATGAGAAAATGAGTCATTTAAATTCCTATTATTTATACTATCAATAATACTTTTATGCCCAATTATTTTTCTCAATGCCTATCTCTCCTTGATATTATATTTTCACAAATTGATCTACATCAATTACAAATATAGTAGCACCTCCTACACTAATCTGTACAGGATATTGTTGCATATATCCGCCTTCACTACCACCTAAAATAGTTGGTGTAACTAATGTTTCTTTTCTCTTTTTGCATATTTCCTTAACTACATCAATAACAGACTGCACCTTTTCTTCTTCAATACCCACCATTAGCGTAGTATTCCCTGACTTAAGAAATCCTCCTGTTGTTGCTAACTTTGTAACTCTATAATTTTGTTCTGTTAAAGCCTCTATAACCTCTGTTGAATCCTCATCTTGAACAATTGCAATTATCAACTTCATTATAATTCCCACCCTTAAATAAAATAATTTACTATCTATTATTTTACCACAAATAGAAGCTTTTTTTATCATTTACTTTATATTTGTCCATATTATAGGCTTTAATATATTTTTTATTTGATTAATTACATTTTCCTTTGATTTTTCTGCATCTATTTTTATGATTCTATCTTTATTTTTTTCATAAACAACATTGTATCCCGCCCTAACCCTTTCATGAAAATCTATTTTTTCTAAATCCAATCTATTTATTTCTCTGTGTTCATTGCTACTAATTCTTTCTAACCCAATTTTAGGATCAAGATCAAACAATATCGATAAATCAGGCATATATTCTCCAATTGCAAATCTATTTATACTCATAACTTCTTCAATGCCTAATTTCCTTGCGTAACCTTGATATGCAAGAGAAGAATCTATAAATCTATCACAAAGAATTATTGAACCTTCTTCTAATGCTGGTATTACTTTTTCTACAAGATGTTGTCTCCTTGCAGCTGCATAAAGCAAAGCTTCCGTTCTTCCATCCATAGTCTTATTTTCTTTATTCAAGATAACTTGTCTTATTTGTTCTGATATATTAATTCCTCCAGGTTCTCTGGTCTTTATACACTTAAAATTATTTTCTATAATCCAATTATATATTTCATCAATTGCCGTTGTTTTTCCGGTGCCTTCTCCGCCTTCAAAAACTATAAATAAACCTTTTTTCATAATAACTACCTCACTATTAAGAATGTTTAAATAATTCACCCTCAAGGCACATCAAATAACAAGTCAAATACTCAAAATAGACTAGCATACTGATTTGCTATTTTTTGAATGTGCCTACACATGTTGATTAAATAAAATTATTTTAATACGATCTTTATAAATATCATAATCTGGATTGATTATATTTGTATTCACAATTTTCTCTTCACATGCTTTGCAAATCTTTTCCCCATTCAATATTATACCATCACAATCCGTTGCTCCACATATGAAACATGATTTATTTAAATTTTTCATGTACTTTCCCCCTTATATTTGTAATTCTTATACAATTATTCCCATATAAGCTACTTTTAATACAAATAATAAGTGTGAATAATTTATTTGCTACATAGATATTTTTTAAATTCTTGGTAACAATAATAAATAATGAAACAAACGTCTCCATTAATAAACATTCTAACAATAAAAATAATAAGAAGAAAGGAGAACTTACTGTAAAACCAAACAAAACATGTACTATATATCTATAATTTAGTATTTTTCTTTTGTAAGTTTTGAGTAATAAATTAAATTTATGAAACAAAAAATTATTTCTTTTTTATCTACTTGTAGTGATGATATTAAAAATTTATGTACTTATTTATATGAGAATCCCGAAGCAAGTTATAATGAGTTTAATGCTTCTAAATATATTTGTGATTTATTATATAAATATAATTTTGAAATTGAAGAAAACTTTTTAAATATTAAAAATGCTTTTATAGCTAAGAAGGGAGTAGGTCATCCAAAAATTTGTTACCTTTGTGAATATGATGCTATAAAAGATGAAGGCCATATTACAGGGCATAACTTGGTTGCTACTATGTCTGTCGCAGCTGCATTAGCTTTAGGAAATGTTATAGATACCCTTGGAGGATCTGTAATATTAATAGGTTGTCCTGGTGAATATTTAGGTGGAACTAAAGGAACTATGGTTAAACAGGGCGTATTTGATGATATAGATGTAGTAATGCTAGCTCATCCTGATATTTCTACTTGTGAAAGTGGTTCATCATCAGCAATTATTCCATTAGGACTTAAATTTGAGAGTGAAAGTAAATTGAGTTTCTTAAATAAAAAAGATTACACCTCCCTAGATGCAGTTTTGCTAACTATTAATATTTTAAATTCTATAAAAAAAGGTTTCCCTAATAACTTAGAAATAAACTCAATTATCTCAAATGGAGGATATACTACATTATTATTGCCATCAAATTCTGAAATCAAACTTTGTATTCGTGCATCTGATACAAAAACTGCTAACTATGCTTATGATAAAATAAGAAACATTGCAAATTATGTAACCAAATTAATAGGCATCCCCAATACATTTTTCTTATATGAGTCTCCAAGTAGGGAGTTAGTTACAAACCGTACTTTAAATAGATTGTTTAGCCATAATTTAAAAGAAAATGGAATAATAAATATTAACTCTCCAAAAGATATATATGCAGGACTAAGCCTTGGTGATGTAAGTCATAAAGTTCCATGTATACATCCATATATATCTATAACAGAAAATGATAATATCAAATACGGAACTTTAGAATTTGCGAAAGCAACAATATCACCATTTTCTCTAAAGCAATGTACTATTGCAGCTACCTCATTAGCCTCAACAGCTATTGATTTAATAGAAAATAAATCTTTACTTAATGAAGTTAAATCTGAATTTTTCAGCACTATAAATAATTAAATTATAAACTTTATATTAAAGAACTATGAGCCTATGAACTAATTTATATCTTCATAGGCTTTTCTTTGGCCATTATCTTTCTAAAGAAAATTAGCAAAGAAAAGATCCTCTTTATTTTTTATATACTTAATATACTTAATAGTAAACTAATAATTATTAGTTCAAATAATGGCCATTACTTTATGTTTACAAACCCCTTATAATAGTATAATATTAGTTGAACTGTTTAGGAGGTGTTGTAAATTGATTCAAATTTATAAAAGTCAAAGTGAATTCAAGCCAACTTTAAAGGCACTAGATACAATAGAAAATGGATCTTGGATAAATATAGTTGCCCCATCTGATGAAGAATTAATATTAATGTCAAAAAAAACAGGAGTTGATCTTGAATTTCTGAAAGCAGCATTAGATGATGAAGAAACTTCACGTATTGATATTGAAGATGATGCAATATTAATAATAGTCGATATTCCTTTTACAGAAATGGAAGATAACTCGTTAACCTATGATACATATCCATTAGCAATAATACATACTGATAAACAATTAATAACTGTATGTCTAAAAAACAGTAAAATATTGACTGATTTTACTAATGATAAAATTAAATCTTTTTATACATTCAAAAAATCAAGATTTACATTACAAATCTTAAGTAGAATATCAACATATTACTTATTATACTTACGACAAATTGATAAAAAGAGTTTAATGATTGAAAAAAGACTTCATAAATCAATGAAAAATAGAGAACTTATTCAATTACATTCTTTAGAGAAATCTCTTGTTTACTTCTCTACATCATTAAAAGCTAATGAACTCACATTAGAAAAAATGTTAAAATTAGAGCTAATGCAAAAATATGAAGAAGATAAAGATGTTTTAGAAGATGTTATAATTGAAAATAAACAAGCCATTGAAATGACTGAAATCTATAGTAACATATTAGCTAGTACAATGGATTTTTTTGCTTCTGTAATATCTAATAATCTAAATATAGTGATGAAAGTTCTTGCATCAGTTACAATACTTATGGCAATACCTACTATTATCGGTGGAATATTCGGAATGAATATAAAATTGCCAATATCTATGGATAATGAAAGTGGATTTTTAATAGTTATGGGATTAACTTTTGGACTATGTGGCCTTGTGGCCTTTATATTATATAAAAAGGATATGTTTAAGTAAAATGTACCCCATAGAGTAGACTTATTTTAATTTTCTACTTTATAGGATACATTTTATATGTTTTTAAATTACAATAAAATATAATTTATTATATTCCAGGTATAATAAAAAAACCTTGAAATATACATTTCAAGGTTTCTTTTGGAGGCGCCACCCAGATTTGAACTGGGGGTAAAGGTTTTGCAGACCTCTGCCTTACCACTTGGCTATAGCGCCATTTATGGTGGCTCGAACTGGAATCGAACCAGTGACACGAGGATTTTCAGTCCTCTGCTCTACCGACTGAGCTATCGAGCCATCTTACCTCGCAACTTCCTACTCTCCCACACAGTCACCCATGCAGTACCATCAGCGTAATAGACCTTAACTGTCCTGTTCGGAATGGGAAGGAGTGTTACCTCTATGCCATCGTCACGAGATTAAGTGAATTCCCAAATCTATGATTTGGTTGTGAATGAACTTATGCAAATTCGTTAGAACTTGTTTTTCTTTGAAAGAATGTTCTTTCAAAATTGCATATAGAATTAATGTATATTTTACAACTTGATTAAATAATTGGTCAAGCCCTCGACCTATTAGTATCAGTCAGCTAAATATGTTACCATACTTACACCTCTGACCTATCAACCTTGTAGTCTTCAAGGGGTCTTACTAGCTTACGCTATGGGAAATCTCATCTTGAGGTTGGCTTCACACTTAGATGCTTTCAGCGTTTATCCATTCCCGACTTAGCTACCCAGCTATGCTTCTGGCGAAACAACTGGTACACCATAGGTCAGTCCATCCCGGTCCTCTCGTACTAAGGACAGCTCCTCTCAAATTTCCTACGCCCGCGACGGATAGGGACCGAACTGTCTCACGACGTTCTGAACCCAGCTCGCGTGCCGCTTTAATGGGCGAACAGCCCAACCCTTGGGACCTACTTCAGCCCCAGGATGCGACGAGCCGACATCGAGGTGCCAAACCTCCCCGTCGATGTGAACTCTTGGGGGAGATCAGCCTGTTATCCCCGAGGTAGCTTTTATCCGTTGAGCGATGGCCCTCCCACGAGGTACCACCGGATCACTAAGCCCGACTTTCGTCCCTGCTCGACTTGTAGGTCTCGCAGTCAGGCTCCCTTATGCCTTTGCACTCTACGAACGATTTCCGACCGTTCTGAGGGAACCTTTGGGCGCCTCCGTTACATTTTAGGAGGCGACCGCCCCAGTCAAACTGCCCACCTAACAATGTCCTGTCACCAGTTTCATGGCATCCAGTTAGAACTTCAATACTATCAGGGTGGTATCCCAACAACGACTCCACCAAAGCTAACGCTCTGATTTCCCAGTCTCCCACCTATCCTGTACAGACAATACCGAAATTCAATGCTAAGCTACAGTAAAGCTCTACGGGGTCTTTCCGTCCAATCGCGGGTAGCGAGCATCTTCACTCGCACTACAACTTCGCCGGATTTGCAGTTGAGACAGTGCACAAGTCATTACGCCATTCGTGCGGGTCAGAACTTACCTGACAAGGAATTTCGCTACCTTAGGACCGTTATAGTTACGGCCGCCGTTTACTGGGGCTTAAGTTCACACCTTCGCACTTACGTGCTAAGCATTCCCCTTAACCTTCCAGCACCGGGCAGGCGTCAGCCCCTATACATCAGCTTACGCTTTAGCAGAGACCTGTGTTTTTGTTAAACAGTTGCTTGTGCCTATTCTCTGCGGCCTGATTTCTCAGGCACCCCTTCTCCCGAAGTTACGGGGTCAATTTGCCTAGTTCCTTAACTGCAATTCTTCCGTCGGCCTTAGGATTCTCTCCTCATCTACCTGTGTCGGTTTGCGGTACGGGCACTACTTCTCTTTCTAGATGCTTTTCTTGGAAGCATGGAATCAG